>JBBSDF010000011.1:0-80014 GCA_038249665.1 Chitinophagales bacterium | reverse complement strand
GGGTTTGTATAAATGATGGATCAAGGCTTCGGCTGCATGCTGTTTAAAGATACCATGCTGCTCATGTATGCCAATGGTCACCACATCAATGGGATGCATTTGGTTGAAGTGAACCACCCCTTGCTCTATATTGACGTCATTTAATACATGACATTCAAAGGCGGGTATCTGATGATTTTTTGCCCATTGGTTCATTTTTTCGATGATGGCCGATTTCGCTTTGTCATCATTCTCAGATACAAATTGCAACAGATGTAGTGTGCTGTTAAAAGCTTGCAATAGTTTTTGCACTAAAGACACATCCATCGTACGCTGGCTGTTGAAATCGTGCACCAGTAAGATGTTGTTGATCTCGAGATCAGAGCGGTCGCACATCAATGAAAGTACTGGAACAGTAGATCGGGTAGCTATCGCTTCTGCTTCTGATCCGGAAAGTTTTTCTTTTATTCCCCAAGCACCCTTCGTTCCTATCACAATAAGATCAATGTGTTGGCTCAGCGAAAAATCGAGGATAGCATCGGTGATCTTTCCCAACAATAAATGAGTATGTATTTGCGGCCCATCAATACTAACCAAACTCTGCAGTTGACGATCAGCCATTTCTTTTTGTTGTTGCAGGTATTGAATATCTACTTCGCCACAGGTATCAAAAGTTCCATCTGCTTTGAGCGTGATGGTATCCGGTACAGATAAAACATGTGCAAAATGAACTTCAACAGGAATTTTATTAGCTAATTTTTTTACCATTAGGTAAGCATATTCTGCTTGCACAGAGAAATCAGTCGGTATGAGTATTTTTAACTTTTCCATGAATCCGATTTAATGAATTTGATTGGTGGCTTTATTTAATATGCTGCTGCACATTTTCCCAGGTGCCGCCATTTACAACATGGGCAATTCCGTTTTGCTCTAAAAAGCTTTTGGCCTGGCCACTTCTGTTGCCGCTCCTGCAAAAAACAATCACCGTTTCTTTGTTTTTAAATTGCTGAATTTTAGCCGGGAGACTTCCCAACGGAATATTTACAGCCCCCTTCACCGAACCGCCTGCAAACTCTGATGGTTCTCTAACATCTACCAGAAATGCTCCATTGGTGATTAATGCACCCAAATCTTCTTTGTTATTGTTGCCAAATAAATTTAAAAAAAAGCTCATTGTATAAATTTTAGGAGGTGAATTGTTGTAATATTTTTAAAAGATTGGCCTTGGGTACTACCCCACTTTGACGCCATACCGGAGCACCTTTTTTAAACAAAATCAAAGTAGGAACTCCCTGTACTTGGTAGGCTGAGGCCGCCTGGGGATTTTTGTCAACATCTACCTTGATTACCGATACTGCATCTCCTATACTGTCTTTTACTTCCTTTAATATCGGCGACATCATTTTACAAGGTCCACACCAGGTAGCATGAAAATCAACCAGTACTGGTTTGTCAGATTGTATCATTTCGTTGAAGGTCATGATGTACTATTTTTTTGGTTTTCAATGTTGGGTTGTTGTACACGGTCTTTCTTAAAAATTCCCAGGAGTAAAGCTCCCATCACGGCACCGTAGAGTGTACTGTTGAGTGGTTTGGAAGTGATGGCACAGGTTCCAGACAAGCAGCCTACCTGCATCCAATAAACATACCCTGCTGCGGCACCCAGTATGGCGCCGATCAAGTACAAAACATTGCTTTTAAACCACTTCTTCATAACTAATTTCTTTGTTGTTCGTTTTTTTATTTACCGGTGTTGCACAGCCGTTTACGCCACAACAGCCCACATTGAGTAGTGGCATGGCAGTAAAAAAAATACCTGCCAAACCAAACAACCAGTCTTTGGCCACAACGGCCTGCGCTAAAATACCTAATCCTATTAGCAGTCGCATGGCCCTTAAAAAATTCCAGTTGCTAAAAATTGTCTGTTTCATCATTATCAGGTTTTAAAAAGTTATTCGAAAAGTCTGAGTGTTCAACTTAACCAACCAAAAATACCACTTAGCAAAGCCCAATTGGGTAACAAAGGTTACAAAGGAAGGATTGATTTATTAACGTTGTTCGTAACCCTTTTTTGAGCATATATCACTACTTTTTTTCCTTGTTATTTGCTTCTTTCTCCCATATTTCATCAGAAATTAAAGTGAACTTTAAAAATAGATGAAAAAAGACAGCCATTACAACTGTCTTTATTCTATATAAACCCCACAACAATCATGACAAAACTGGTTCGCCGCTGTTTACCCACTCGTTGATTCCGCCGGAAAAATTAAATACATTTTTGTATCCATTTTTTGCTAAAATTGAATAAGCAATGGCAGCTCTATCACCGCTCTGACAATGGATGATGACCTTTTTATCTTTAGGCACCTCCTCTAAATGGGCGGGCAAAGTACCCACAAATACATTTTTTGCATGAGCCATATGACCAGCATTGAACTCTGCAGCACCTCTCAGATCTATTACTTCTACGTCAGGGTCTTTCATCATTTCTTTGGTTGTTTGTAAATCAATGACGGGTACTTTTTCAAGGGTTCCACCGGTAGCAGTGAAAATTGCAGTAGATGGAATATATCCCATGATATTATCTAATCCGATTCGCATTAATTTTCTGGTGAGATCATCCAACTGGCTTTCATCTGCTAATAAAATAAAAGGTTCATCGTATTTTAAAAACCATCCGGCCCAGGTAGAGAAAGAATTGTTGCCTTGTATGTTGATGCTTTCTGGAATAAATCCCTGGGCAAAATCATTTTTCAGCCTGGTATCTATTAATTTTATTCCTTTCGCCATGGCCGATTGTAATGCCCCGGCAGTTAACAGTGGCAATGTAGGAACTGCGGTTAGCAAGGGTCTATCTACTTTATTCAACTTCTTCATCATCGCAAAATACTTGGGTGGTTCTGGTTGATCTTCCAACAAGTATTTTACAAAACCCGCTTGATCATCTTTGTATTGCAGAGCCCAGTTTCTTATTTTTTCGTACCCGACAGTCGTACTAGGCACTGCCCCCAATGCCTTGCCACAAGCTGATCCGGCACCATGACCTGGCCATACCTGGATGTAATCAGGCAGTGATGCAAAACGATTGATAGACGAGAACATTTCCAAAGCACCTGCATCTGCCGTTCCCATCACACCCGCTGCTTTCTCCAGCAAATCGGGCCTGCCAACATCCCCTACAAAAACAAAGTCGCCGGTAAACAACATCACTGGCTCTTTCGAAGCAGGATTATCGGTCAACAAAAAACTAATGCTTTCAGGCGTGTGCCCAGGTGTGTGTAGCACTTCGAAAGTGAGATTACCCAACTGCACTTTTGCACCATCTTTTAAACCATGGTGTGGAAATTCATATTCCCAACCTTCTCCGCCTTCGTCGGAGAGATACATTTCCGCACCGGTTAATGCAGCCAACTCTCTGGAACCTGCTAAAAAATCAGCATGGATATGGGTTTCGAAAATATGCGTGATTTTCAAGTTATTGGCTTTTGCAATTTCAAGGTAAGTATCTACATCTCTTTTTGCATCGATCACCGCAGCTACGCCTGCCTTTTGGCAACCGATAAAATAACTCGCCTGTGCAAGGCTTTTGTCGTAAACGTGTTGGAAAAACATAATGATATATTTTATTTGTTCTTTAAATGACTAATGCAAATTTGCATAGAATGAAGTACGTATTTAGTAACTTTTGTTACTTTGAAAGGATCGCTATCTGATCAATGGCCTCCGCTGCCCGGAAAAAACAATTCTTTTACTACAATATAGATGCCCATCAACAATACAAACCATCCGAATGCCTTTTTAAGTTTGTCGCCGGGAATTTTTTTAGACAACATAATTCCAAAGAAGATGCCCATAACAGCAGCACCTGTAAATATGCCTAATAATTTCCAGTCTATGACCTCACTACCTTGTAAGTCGCCCGTAAACCCAATCAATGATTTTGCAGCGATGATAAAAAGGGAGGTACCTACTGCGAGTTTCATGGGCATTTTTGCCAATAATACCAACGCGGGGATAATTAAAAATCCGCCGCCTGCGCCTACCAATCCTGTTAATATTCCTACGACAGCTCCTTCTAATAAGATCATTGGATAATTATACTGCATGGGTTCATTTTCTGAAACTGGAGGTGTTTTACTTGGCCTGATCATGCTCACAGACGCTACTATCATTACCACTGCAAATAACAACATCAGGGCGATTGGCTTGGTGATGGCTAATGTTCCTACACTAAATAATTTTTGCGGGATAAAAGGTACCAGCCACATTCTGGTGGCGTACACTGCAATTATTGATGGAATACCAAATATTAAGACCGTTTTAAAATCAACTCGTTTATGCATGGCACTTTGCACACCACCTACCAAGGCAGTAGTGCCCACGATAAACAATGAATAGGCGGTGGCCAAAACAGGATCAACCCCCATTACGTACACTAATATGGGTACCGTCAGGATCGAACCTCCGCTTCCAATCAGCCCTAAAGAAATACCAACGACTGCAGCTAAAATAAAACCAGCTATTTCCATATTCTTTTTTTTAATGAAAGCAAAGATGTATTTACTCTTTGATGGATATGGTGACAAAAGTTACAAAAGTAAAAATATAGTACCCCACACAGCAAAATAGTGCTACGTCTTTTAGCATCAAAACAGCTACTACCAAAACATTCCTTCTCCTTAATGATCGATCCCAGGTTATAATAAAAACAAATTTTGGTTTTTCGAGATGAGTATTTAGTGGCGGACTTTATTGATAACGAATGGCAGCTAGCGTATAAAAATATTTAACTCAAGATATTTAATAGCTGATGAAAGTCAGGTACAATCAGAAATTTCACCAGCTTTTGGTAATTATAAACCCCCTGTCCTGTTTAGGTAACAATCGATAGCATCGGTACCCATGTGCATCAATAAACCAATGGCCACCCATCTGGTGGAAAGAGGAAACAGCAAGAAAATATAAAATCCGATGGCCCAGTAACTGTGAAGTGGGTGAAAGTTGATGCTGCATCGTCCCGCTTCATAAATGGGACTGGCCAGCAAATGATCCAGATCAACCAGCATGGTAAGCATAAAAACAAGGTACACTTTTCCGTATTTTTTTCGAAAAAAAACAAACGCAACCATTAAAGGGAAAACGACATGTAAAAATATATGAAGCGCCAGTTGCATACTTTATCAGGAGAGTTTTTTATTCATTTTAGCAACCAACACCCCGTTATGATACACTTGCATGCTGTAATTACCTTTTTGATAGCGAATGGCTGGCATGCTAAAACCCATTTTTTTTGTTTGACCAGCTTCGGTATCAAATCGCAATTTATAGGAATACATTTTACGCCCTTGTTTGGTTTGAAAAATACCCGTTTCCCAATCAGACTGTTTCATTAGTTTTCCATCTGGCTGAAGCAATACCACAAACAATTCTTCACCGATCGAAGAAGACTGATTGGTGCGTACATTCAATGAAATCCGCAGTAGATCCGTTTGCAATGCCTCTATGGTTTCTTTTTCTTTATCCTCCAATTGCATCACAGCTTTCACTTGCATGTCTGTTACCGTAATTCCATCCACAGCAGTTTTACTTATTTCTGTATTTACAATTACAGGGTTCGAACCATTAGGTGAAGTATTTAAACCTTCATTTGCCTTCGGATCAGCCATCTTTTTGAGCAGTTCGCTTAGCCGTTTATTTTCAGCAGACACATCTGCATATCTATTGCGCCATTCGTCTAACCTTTGTTGCAGTTCCGCAATTTTTATTTTAGTAGATGCAAGATTTGCCGTAGATGGATTTTTTTGTAACAAAACATTAATCTCATCCCTTAAACCGTAAAATTCTTTTAATTTTTGATCCATATCTGCTGCCACTGCATTGGAATTGATTTGAGTACTATCCAACTGGGCATATAATTGATTGATGGCAGACGTGTACACTTTTTGCAGCGAGTCGCGGATATCGGAGGTAATGGAAGAGGAATCTTTAACCACTATAGTGGCCGGCATGGTTTGTTTGATACTTTGTTTGTAAAACGAAAAGCCCCATACAAATAATACAACAAAAGCCAGTAACAACATGGCCAGCGACGCCAGAACCAATAAAGAAATCTTAGAATCTTTCATGTAGGGGGTTAGGTGAACTATTGTCTAATGTTCTGATCAACATAAGCAGATATCCATCCTACCTGACCATTTTTAACCAGGTAAAATTGTTTTTTCTCGTACACTCCCTCAAATTGACGCATAATTTTCAGCAGTAGTCCGGTACCAGCCATTAATGATTTTTGATCAAACACTTTTTGTACCCTTTTTACCTCGGTGGCTATTGCAGTGGCGTTTACACTTTTATCTTCTAACTTGGAAACAATCACTGCTGCATTGTAAGCTGGGTAGTTTTCGTACAATCGCTGACTAAATTTTTCAACCTCATCGTAAGTAACTGGCACCACCGGGTCATCGATCATTTCGGGATGAATCAGTGTTGCTACACTCCAGGCAATGCCACCACTAAAAGCAATATTATCGCTCATGTTGTAAGCGCCGCTCACGTTAACTGCATAGGTAATTTCGGTATCAGGAGTACCTTCTAAAACCCGGTACAATTGCTTTTTAAAATTGGCCAAACTGTTGTCATCCGTCATTCTTTTTTCAGTACCATTCGCCACGCTTTTGGTACCCCAACTCAGCTGAAACAGTTTAAGATCTTTGGTATTGCCATTGGGGAAATAACCGCCTTTCGTATTCCCGCTGCCGATATCGATAAGGAAGGTAACGTAACGTTTATTGGCGGGAACGATGCCAAGGTGAGACAACCTCGCTTCTTCTGTAACGTCAATCAGCGATACCGTGCGATTTGGTTCTTTGATGAGCATTCGGAAAGAATCTGCCAATGCCTGAACCATACTTTGTTTACCGTCTTTTTCTGCCTGACCTACTACCCCACTGCTTATAACAGTGAAGATGTTAGCAGGAATGATTTCGTACACTTTTTTTGCATGTACGTACAGCCCAGCAAAAGCATCCACCGTATTCATAAAGTTTTTATCGGTAAAACTGATAAAATCGGTGTTAACGGAGGTGTCTTTTACGGTATTAAAAGTACCTGTTGTTTGCTCATTTTTAGCAACTTCCAAAATGGTCATTTTAACCCCTTTTGATCCCACCTCGATCCCGGCATACAAAGAAGATTTTTTAAACTGAGGCACGTAGCTGTTTTGACAAAACGCCGTTGTTCCACTGAAAAGAAGGCCTAGCATGCTGGCGAGTGATGATGTTTTGTAAAATCTGAACATTTTGGTAACTTTTAAGTACCGTAAAAATACTGTTTTAAAAAGAGGCCATTCTGGCAAACCGCTGTTTGTGAAAAAAATGTGATTAACATCCATAAAAATAGGTTCAATAAATACAGAAATCGAAAACTCTTTGGTAAATAATGGAATGTCGCAACCTATTCAAAATGAGATAACCTGTTAGAAAGGCCGATTCTATTAAATTGGGAATCAAAGAAAGAATTGGTTAATTTACATTAAACTAACGGTTTGGAGTAATGGAGAATTTTTTAAAAGATGAGAAGAATAAATTTGCTGCATTATTTGAGTACGCCTCTATGGGTATTGTGGTAACTGACGCCAATGGCGTCATCATGATGGTGAACCAGTTTTTGCTAGGGCAGTTTGGTTACAATCATATCTCGGATCTGATTGACCAATCAATTGAGGTATTGATCCCTGCACGCTATGAAAAAGCGCACCAAGTACACCGCGAAAATTACAGTAAAAATCCGGAGAAGCGTACTATGGGTGTTGGCAGAGACTTATTTGCCAGGAAAAAAGATGGGTCCGAATTCCCTGTAGAAGTTAGTTTGAGTAACTACGCGAGTAAGGAGGGCATGCATATGATTGCTTTTGTGGTGGATATTACAAAAAGAAAGGAGATTGAAAAATCTGTGACTGACCAAAAAGAATTGCTGGAAAAAACCAATCAAACCATCGAAGGACTCAACGATGCATTAGAAGAAAAAGTAAGTGTTCGAACCGGACAATTACAAGATGCATTGAATCAAATAGAAGCTTCCAGAGATGAGCTCACCAAAGCTTTGAGCAAAGAAAAAGAACTGGGCGATCTAAAAAGCAGGTTTGTTTCGATGGCCTCACATGAATTTCGTACCCCCTTGAGCACCATCCTTTCTTCTGCTTCTTTATTGGCGAAATATACAGAAACAGAGGAGCAAGAGAAACGCGACAAACATATCCAGCGCATCAAAGGATCTGTAAGTAACCTCACCGATATTTTAAATGAGTTTTTATCGATCGGAAAAATTGAAGACGGAAAAATTGAAGTACGGTATACCCATTTTAATATCAAAGAATTTGTAGAAATACTGGTTGCTGAAATGCAAGGCAATGCAAAAGGCGGTCAACAAATCATTTACTCACACCAGGGTGTTGAATGGTTTAACCTTGATATGAGCCTGTTCAGAAATATTTGTTTAAACCTGTTGAGCAACGCCGTAAAATTCAGCAACGAAAAAGGAATTATTTCTGTGCAGTCGTTGGTAGACACAAACGGCTTTTCTTTAAAAGTTGAAGACAACGGTATTGGTATCGCCACTAAAGACCAAGAACATTTATTTGAAAGATTTTTTCGTGCAAGTAACGTAATTAATATCCAAGGAACGGGACTTGGACTGCATATTGTAAGTAAATACATCGAGCTTATGAATGGAACTATTGGGTTTAAGAGTGAACTTGAAAAAGGCACTACCTTTACCATTGAGTTTCCGATAAACCAGCAACTGTAATAATGATGAAGAAGCACATTCTGTTGATAGAAGACAACAACGAAATTAGAGAGAACACTGCCGAAATACTGGAGCTTGCAAATTATGCCGTTACTGCCGCTTCCAATGGAAAGGAAGGGATAGAAAAGGCATTGGGGAAAAAACCAGATCTCATCATTTGCGACATTATGATGCCTGTATTGGATGGATACGGTGTACTTCACCTTATTCACAAAAATCCAGAACTAAATAACATACCTTTTATCTTTTTAACAGCTAAATCAGAAAGAAATGATTTTAGAAAAGGAATGGAGATGGGAGCAGATGATTACATCAGCAAACCCTTTACTGATATTGAATTACTGAATGCCATCGACAGCAGAATGAAAAAATCTGCCTTGGCACTACAACACTTTACGTCAGACGAAAACGGCATCAAGGACATCATGGAAGCTTTTAAAGGCAACGATGCACTGGAACATTTAACAGAGAACAGACCCGAGAATACCTATCGAAAGAAGCAGATCATTTACAATCGCGGCAACCACCCGCAAAAACTTTTTTACGTTAAATCGGGAAAAGTTAAAACATACATTAGCAACGATGATGGCAAAGGGCTCACGATTGGGTTGTACTCGGAAGGAGACTTTTTAGGATACATCGCCTTGCTGGAAGGAGGAACGTACAAGGAAACTGCCGAAGCGATTGACGATTGCGTAGTTGCAGAGATACCCGTGGAAGACCTGGAAAAAATATTAAACTATAACCCGATCGCCACCAAAAAGATCATCCAAATATTAGCGAAAAACATTCGCGATAAAGAGAGGCAACTATTAGATATTGCTTACAATTCGTTGCGAAAAAGAGTAGCCAACGCTTTGGTTGTCTTGTTAAACAAATACCGCAAAAAAGACGAAGCGCTTTTCAGTATTCACTTGTCAAGAGAAGATTTGGCGAATATAGCAGGTACGGCTACAGAATCTCTCATCAGAACACTGAGCGATTTTAAAAACGAAAAGTTGATTGAGATCAATGGCAGTAAAATCACCATTTTGAGTGAACAGAAACTCAACGCTATGATCAACTAAGATCGAGATAAGTAGCCAGTTGCTGGTTAAAATCGTGTTTGAGGGATGTTACATTTTTCTCGAAATTCACCATTTCAGTTCGTAATTTTTTTTGTAGATTTTCTAAGGGTCTTTGTTGCGTTTGATTGCCCAAAATATAATCTCTCAGCATATTCATCTGCAATTTCAAATCTGTTTTTAAATCTTTAATGTAATCATCCATGAACAAAAACCTGGAATTGTATTGTTCTGCAAAAGCCACAAAAGTTTTACCGGAGTTATTGTCTAGCACTTGAGACAACCGCGTCTTTAAATAAGTATTCTCTTGTTTATAAAAATCCAGCGAACGGCCCCATGTTTGCACTTCGTGCAAAAACTGGTCCGTCTCCGAAATTTTTATTTTACCCATGGTAACAATCATTGAAAGAATTATCTATTAGGATGGCAATTGATTTCCGATACTGTATGGTGTGCCCCTGTTTCAAAATGTGGGCTGAGATAAGGGATATTCAAATCTAAACCACGAATAATTAGTAAACATGCCATTACAAATACCATATACGGATAAGCTTTTTTAATCAACAGCCTTGCTTTCGCTGTTGCAAATCCACCAAAAAATGCCACCGCCCACATCACAGGTAAAGTACCTAATCCAAAAGCAGCCATAAATAAACTACTGTACAATACTGACCCAGTTGTAACAGCACCAGCAATAGCTATGTACACCAACCCACAGGGCAACAACCCATTCAATAATCCGATTAAATAAATGGATAAATAATTTTTCTTGACAAATAACTTCCCCAGTACATTGCGAATGGTTCCAAAAAAACGTTGTGAATGGGCGCCGCTTTTTTTGAAAGAAAAAGAACCGGGCACAAATAAAAACAGGAGCATTAATCCGCCTACGATGATGCTCAGGGCCTGTTGAAAACCCACCAATGCAAAAGAGGCACCCATCAAACCAAGCAAGGCTCCCAATATGGCATAAGTGGTAACCCTCCCCACATTGTACAGCAAACCCGC
Organism: Chitinophagales bacterium; assembly: GCA_038249665.1. GTDB lineage: Bacteria > Bacteroidota > Bacteroidia > Chitinophagales > Chitinophagaceae > Ferruginibacter. The sequence goes on along the minus strand of JBBSDF010000011.1, from coordinate 69,161 downwards.
ACCCAGCTTGGCTAAAGGATGTGGAGATAGCACAGGTAAAGCCAGTGCCAACGGGCCGCACATCCCGATGCAATGCAAACTTCCCAATGCGCCCATCACGAGCGCTGTCAGCAACAGTGCCGTCATTGAATAAATAATTTTTGTTCGAAATAGTAAGTCAGACCATTGAACGCCCAACTCACTTTTACATCGTGTAACCCTTTGTTAGCTTTAGGCAAAGAGATGCTAAGCCAACCACTTGAGGTTGTATAAAGTTGATTCACATCTTTTTTCACATCTGCAATACAATACAACCAAACATTGGCTTTAAAAGCTTCAGAGGCCATTTCTTCCGGAAAAGAAATTTGCAGGGTATCGTTGTTTACTTTGAGCTGCAACTTCTTACTCAGTGCATTGGCACGGTGGGTAGCATCAATGGTTTCCTGGTATTTCAGTTCCTCTTCGTAGTAATCGGGACGAACCAGATCTACATTTTGAGAGGAGGACTTTACTACCATAAACACAATGCCGGCAACGAAAATTGCATACACAAAAATGATTTTATATCCCCAGTTCATCGTTAATTATTTTAAATAAATGCTTCTACAATTTGAGCAATATCAATTTAATTGGGCTGGCGTATTATTCGTACACTTCAGGCCCTAAAAAATTGATCTCAATACTTTTTATTTTTTTGTTTCCCTCGTACAATCCAATATGGATAGGCGTTTTCCAACTTTTCACCTGATCACGTTGCAGTATCACAAAAAATTGTAGCGTGCTGTAATCTTCCTTTTTTACCAGTGTTTGCTGATTGCCTATTAACCTAATCTCCCCTTTCATACCTTCTAATTGAAGCAAGAATGGGATATCCTCATGTGTTTTATTTACTAATTTGAGGGTATAGAGATTACCGATTCTTCCATCTGGCATGGCGGTAAAAGTCATCCCTGATGTTCGCATGAGGCGCGCATCGAGATCGGTTCTACTGGCCAATAAAAATATCAGTAGTGATATCAACAATAACAATACTGCTGAATAGGCTTTGATGCGTCGGGTAAACTTCAATTGCACTCCCTCTTTAACACTGTTTTCAGACGCATACCTGATCAGACCCTCCGGCTTCTTAATACTGGTCATGATAGCATCACAGGCATCCATACACGCAGTACAGTTCACACATTCTAATTGGGTTCCGTTTCTGATGTCGATACCGGTAGGGCATACACGCACACAAGCAAAACAATCGATGCAATCGCCGTTTTTCACCACTACTGGCTGCACTGCGTCCAATTTTTTTAAAACGTCTTTACATCCGCCGCCTTTACAGTCGGTACATTTACAATTGTGATCATCTTTTATTTTTGGATTGTCTTTTCTTGATAATTTACCCCTTGGTTCCCCCCGAATATAATCGTAGGCCACTACAATCGAATTCTTGTCCAACAAAACTCCTTGCAGCCTGCCGTAGGGACATACCACAATACAGGCTTGTTCCCGAAACCACCAATACACGAAAAAGAATACCGTTGTAAACAAAGTCAAGGACAACAACGTACCTACATTTTGGGCGGGATGAGTAATGTAATTCAGCAATTGATCCATGCTGATCAGGTAAGCCAGAAAAAAATTAGCAATCAGGAATGATAATGAAAAAAACAGCATAAACTTCAGCAGACGCTTTCTGATCTTCTCCCCATTCCATGGCATGGCATGCAGTTGTTTTTGCTGAGCGGAATCACCATCAATCCAATATTCGATTTTCCGAAAAACCATTTCCATAAAAATGGTTTGTGGGCAGGCCCAACCACAAAAAATACGTCCGAACACGACCGTAAAAAGAATAACAAATACAATGAAAGTGATGAGCCCAATTGCAAAAATGAAAAAATCCTGTGGCCAAAATATCATTCCAAAGATGATGAACTTACGTTCCAGGATATTGAACATCAGCAGGGGTTCCCCATGTACTTTGATGAAAGGCAATGTAAAAAAAACAACCAGGTAAAAAATACTGAATAAGGTCCGCTTATTATAAAATTTACCCTTCGGCTTTTTAGGGTATATAAAATTACGTTTCCCCTCTTTACTGATGGTTGCTACCGAGTCTCTGAATAACTGGGATGCTTGAGTGCTTGTTTCTGGTTGAGTCATTGTAAAGGAGCAAATATTTTGCCTATTTTTTAATACTGTCTGTTACTGCTGTTTCAACTGCTACGTACAAATCACCTTGCGCTGGTTTAGGATTGGCAGGTTTGGTTCCCTTAAAAGTTTCAATGTAACTAGTAAGGTTACTCATCTGTTTGGGCGAATATGATTTTTCCCAGGATTGCATTCCTTTGTCTGGATAACCCAATTTTATTGAACGGTAAATATCATTCAAAGACCCTTTGTGAACCCAATATTCGTCGGTCAGGTTGGGACCTGTACCGCCCTCCCCTTCTTTTCCGTGGCAGGCCCAGCATACTTGCTGGTATATTTCTTTACCCTGAGCAATACTGCCTTCATCAGCCATCACTATATTATCTTCATCGATTTTATCTTTATTTTTAGCAGCAAATGCTTTCAGTTCAACATCAGCTTTTTTCAATTCTGCCAAGTATTCTTCTGTAGGATTTTTACCGGAGCCCATCACGTGAAAATGGAACAAATAGAAAAAAGAAAAAAAGATGGTGATCACAAAACCCCATTTCCACCAGGGTGGTAATGCGTTGTCTAATTCGCGGATACCGTCATAGTTGTGATCTAACATTACATCGGCTTCTTTTTCAACGGGAACAGCTTTCGTAAATAGTTTTTTATCGATTTTAGCCCACCATGCAGCAAAGGAAGAGGTGCTAGCTACTTTAACCGGCATTAATTCCTGCTGAATTCGTTTGATAAAGAATAGTAAAAAAAGGATAGTCATTATTTCAGTGGCGATGGTAGCCACCAATATCCAAAAGGAAGTACCATCTAAGCCCCCGTAATTGGGCACTTCTTTTACTAATACTTCGCCTGCATCCTGTGCATTGGTTGGTATTCCGATGAATGAAAATCCGATTAAAAAGGCGAAGGTTAAAATGCCTGCAGCATTGCTTTTTTGTTTGTCTAATACCTGCCGTATCAACACCAACAGCACATTTCCCATTCCCCAAATAACAAATGCCAATAGGAATGCTACCGCAATCATTACGTATGCCAGTAGATTTCCGGTAGACTGCACTTCCTTTACTGGTTCAGCATTCTGGGCAACCAAATGACTGGCTGTAAAAAACATACAGGAGAAAAGTATAAACAGCATTTTTGTAAATCGCATAACGTACAATTTAGATTGGTTGAGTATTTTGTTCTTCGTTCACATCGAGCGGAATATTCGATAAAATTTGTACAGATTTTTTATCCATCTTTTTCACATATACCAGTAGTACAACGAAAAAGATAAAAAAGATCAGCAGCGAAATCATCGGATAGATGGAAGCATGCTCCATCGTTTCCGCATATTTCTTAATGAATTTAAACATGACTTATGGTTGATTTTGTTTATTAATATCAGCACCCATTCTTTGCATATAGGCAATCATTGCGATCACTTCTTTGGTAGGAGAAATACGGATACTGTCGTTTTTAAGATTTTTAACGATCCCATTCGCTTGCTCCAATAAGTGAGCGTTGGCTTTGTATTCAAATCCTTTTTCGTAGGGAACACCCAAGGTGCGCATTGCTTTGATTTTTGCAGCGGTATTGCTGGTGTCCAATTCCTGCGTAAGCATAAATGCATAAGCTGGCATAATGGATCCTTCACTCATTGAACCTGGTTCACGGAAATGGCGGAAATGCCAGCCATCCGTTTTTTTAAGATTACCAGTTCCTTCCCGTGCCAGATCTGGTCCGGTTCTTTTACTACCCCACTGGAAAGGATGATCGTACACAAATTCCCCGGCTTTGGAGTATTCGCCATAACGCTCCGTTTCACTTCTGAAAGGGCGTATCATTTGTGAGTGACAGGTATAACAGCCCTCTCGTACGTAAATGTCTCTTCCCTGCAACTCTAATGGCGTATAAGGTTTTACACTGCTGATTGTGGGAACGTTTGATTTTATTAAAAAAGTAGGAATGATTTCAATTGCACCACCGATCAAAATAACGATCAAACTGAACAGCATCATTTGCAAAGGCTTGCGTTCAATTTTGCTGTGCCAATGTTCGCCTGATTTGGTGATATGTTTTTCTAGCGGGGCTGCTTCTGCTTCTTCATTGGCTACCAATTTACCCGCTTTTACAGTTTTGTATACATTGTACACCATTATCAAAACACCCACTACGTAGAGCAAACCACCCAACGACCGCATGGCATAAAACGGTTTGAGATAGGTAACCGTTTCGAGGAATGAATATTTTAGTTGACCACTTTCGGTAAATTGTTTCCACATACTACTTTGGGTAAACCCTGCCCAGTACAACGGTACTGCGTAAAAAATGATACCCAGCGTTCCCAACCAAAAATGTGCACTAGCCAGTTTTTTTGAAAACAAATTTGTTTTAAAGATTCTTGGAATCAACCAATAAATGATACCGAAAGTGAGCATACCGTTCCAACCCAATGCACCCACATGTACGTGTGCTACGATCCAATCGGTGTAATGCGCAATAGCACTTACATTTTTAAGCGATAACATGGGCCCTTCAAAAGTGGCCATGCCATAAGCGGTCACTGCCACCACCATAAATTTTAAAACAACATCGTCCCTCACCCGATCCCATGCACCACGTAGGGTAAGCAAGCCATTGATCATTCCGCCCCAGCTGGGAAAAATCAGCATCACGGAAAATACAACACCGAGCGATTGTGCCCAATTAGGCAAAGCGGTGTATAAAAGATGGTGAGGACCAGCCCATATATAAAGAAAGATAAGCGACCAAAAGTGAATGATTGATAACCGGTAAGAATACACTGGTCTGTTAGCAGCCTTCGGCAAAAAATAATACATCAAACCCAGGTAAGGGGTAGTAAGAAAAAATGCCACTGCATTGTGACCATACCACCATTGTACCAACGCATCTTGAACACCTGCGTACCAACTATAGCTCTTGAAAAAACTAATAGGAAGTTCGAATGAATTCACGATATGTAACACCGCAACGGTTACCAAGGTGGCAATGTAAAACCAGATAGCAACGTACAAATGCTTTTCTCTTCTTTTCAAAATGGTTCCAAACATGTTCCAACCAAATACTACCCATATCAACGTAATTGCAATATCGATCGGCCACTCTAATTCCGCATACTCCTTACCGGTAGTAAGACCGAGAGGCAAACTGATGGCTGCTGCTACGATAATGAGCTGCCAGCCCCAAAAGTGTATTTTACTGAGCAAATCGCTGTACATCCTTGCTTTCAGCAGTCGTTGAAGAGAGTAATAGACCCCCATAAAAATACCATTGCCCACAAATGCAAAAATAACCGCATTGGTATGCAATGGTCTCAGTCTTCCGAAAGAACCATACTGGGTAACATTCAACTGCGGAAAAACCAGTTGAAGGGCTGCATACAAGCCGACAGTCATACCAATAACCCCCCAAAAGATGGTGGCGTAAGTAAAATTCTTAACCGTTCTGTTGTCGTAGTAAAATTTCTCTACCTGCATTGTATAAATTGATTTGGTTAGCTGTTGGTTTCTGTAGTTTTTTCTTTGGCGGGTGCATCAAAAAGCATTCTAATAGAAGGCGTATAATCATCCTCATATTGCCCACTCCGTACACTCCAAATGAAGGCAGCTAAAAAGGAACCCGCTACCATTAAACTGATACCGATTAATATGAAGAATGCGCTCATGATGTTTTGATTTATTTCGTCAAAATTAACAGCATACGGAAGGGTAAAAAATGATAGCAGTCAATATAAAATATGATAGAAATCAGGACGATGTTGACCACCGATTCGATTGATAAGGAGATCAATGATGGCTGGAATTGTTACAAAGAAAGACAGTGGAAGGATGTTATCTTAACAACCCATTGCGTTTAGCAACCATACTACTAAGCAGGGTTACAAACAACACAATACTGATGCTACTGGCAGGCATTAATATAGCAGCAACCAGCGGAGAAAGTTTGCCTTGTACGGCAAATGAAATACCTACAACATTGTATAGTATTGAAAGTATAAAGCTAGCGAGCACCATCTTTTTGCCAGCTCTTGCATAGTGGATAAATGCCGGCAGCTTTTGCAAAACCTTGCCATCAATGATCGCATCACAAGCAGGCGTAAACCTGGCGGTATCGTCACTAACTGCAATGCCGGTGTTGGCCTGCATCAATGCACCAGCATCATTGAGCCCATCCCCTATCATGAGTATTTTTTTCGCTCCGGTTTGTAACCGACTGATATAGGCTAATTTGGCCGTTGGCGAAACATTAAAGTTTAAGGTGATGGCTGGCCCAAAAATTGTCCTTAAGTTCTCTCTTTCAGCATCATTGTCACCTGATAAAATGTGTAGTTGATTTCCTTTTAGTTGGAGCGCTTTAGCCAGTTCGTGTATCCCTTCCCGATAGTGATTACTGATTTCGAAAAAGCCTTTATACTGGTGATCGATCTTCACATATACCCGCGAAGCGACCGCCTGGCTTTGATCGGCAACAGCCCCTACAAAATCGGCTGCACCTAATTGAACGTGCGTGTTGGCTACCAGTGCCTCAATCCCTTTTCCGGAAAACTCTTTAAAGGATGCCGGAGTTAAAAGTATTGCATCCTGCTGTAGACCCAGAAAACCTGCCAACGAATGACTGAGTGTATGAGACGACTGCATGGCGGTGCTACGGACGTAATTTTCTTCCAGCAAACTCAGGTTGCTACCGCTGTATTGAATTTGTGCCTTACCATTTTGGGTGATGGTTCCCGTTTTATCTAAAACAATTTCAGTGGTGGCTGCCAACGATTCAATTACCGATGCATTTTTCATGTACAGCTTGTTTTTACCAAAAATGCGCAGCATATTACCAAAGGTAAATGTAGCAGAAAGTAGCAGGGAGCATGGACAAGCCACAATGAGAACAGCCGTTACAGCAGGGAAAAGTTTAGAAGCATCATTGCCCCCCCAATACAAAGCTGTGATGGCTGCTATGGTAAAGAGTACCCATGTAAAATACTTACTCCATGGATGAATAAAAGATGGCTCTTTATTTTTATTGCGGGTAAATGCATCGCTGTTCCATAATTCCGTTATGTAACTGGTAGATGGTTCTTTTGCCACCCTGAGCTTAAGTAAACCAGCTTTTTGTTTGCCGCCGGCAAAAATCAGGGATCCTGCTTTTTTGGGAACTGGCGTATTTTCTCCGCTCACAAAACTGTAATCAATATCTGCGTTGCCTTCCAGCAAAATAGCATCAGCGGGAATCATTTCTTCATTCCGAATCAGAATGGTGTCTCCTTTTTTTAATTTGGTAACCGGAATACTTTCTTCTTTACCAGCTCGCACCACCGTAACACCAAGTGGAAAATAAGATTTGTATTGCCTGTCAAACGAAATAGCATCATAGGTTTTGTGCTGAAACCATCTTCCTATCAACATAAAAAAAATGATACCGGTTCCAGAATCGAGGTAACCCGCACCGGTACCGGTAATAATTTCGTAATAGCTTCTTCCAAAAGTCATCAAGCTGGCAAAGGCAATTGGTAAGTCAATATTTACCACGCCTTGTCTAAGCCCTTTCCACGCTGAAATAAAAATTGCCTGAGCACTGTATAAAAGCACAGGTAAACTCAAAACAAATATGAGCCAGGTGAAGGTTTCTTTTAAGCCTGCCTGTTCAATTTCACCACCTGAAAAATATTCAGGAAAGCTTAGCATCATGATGTTGCTAAAGCAGAATCCTGCTACCCCTAATGCAGCGATGTTGTGATGGTTGATTGTTTTTTTCGACTTACTATTGGGAACCTGCCTATTAAGGTCTGGTTCATATCCAATAAATGACAATAATTCTACGAGTTGCCGAAGTGATATTACAGAAGGTTGGAAGCTTACAAAAATAGATTTTCTTTCAAAATTTGTTTGAGAGCGTATCACACCAGTATGAATGCGTGGCAGATTTTCGAGTAGGTACACACAGGAACTGCAGTGCATCTGAGGTAACGAAAAGGTAACATTGATCTGCTCGGCAGAACGAAACTGCACCAATGAATCAATCAATTGTTCATCGTCTAAATAAGCAAACCTCCCTCCTGCGAATTTTCCTTTTGCTTTAATTCCTGGATGCTGATCTATTTCATAATAGTTACAAAGATTATTTTCCTGAAGCAACAGGTAAACCTGATGGCAGCCATTGCAGCAAAATAAATGCGTGCCCTCCTTTAGGTGCGAAGCACATGGATCTCCACAATGGTAACAGGATTCAGTATCGATATGAATGGCTGAGCGTGAGATGAGAAAAAATTTAGGCACAAAAATAAACCTGGATGCATCCTGAAAAAATGACCAATATCCAACTTTGGGCTGACTTTAATCAGTTATCTTTGAATAGCTTCATGTGTTGTTAGTCATGTTAAGTACTGACAAGCATCATTGGATGTTTACCATCAACCAACTTTATTTGCTACGTATAAACATAGGATGTTATGAAAACAATATTAGTGCCTACCGATTTTTCGTTGAATGCCAACAAAGCATTGAATTATGCCGCAGAGCTTGCTAAGATAGCCGGAGCGAAGATTATTGTTTTACATGTAACAGACTTAACACATGCAAGCATCAATGAAAATGTAATTCTACCCGAAAATTTCGACAAAGAAATCATCGACAGTGCCAATAAAGAATTAGATATCCATGTTGCAGCCACAGCATCCATAACAGGTGGCCAGGTAGAAAAGCAATTGTACAATGGATTTGTTTCAGACGCGGTACAACAGGCTTGTAAAGAAAATGCCGTCGACATCATTATCATGGGAACATTAGGTAATGCTGGTATTAGAGAAAAATTATTTGGCAGCATCACTGCCAAAATCATCAGTCATGTAGATGTGCCGGTACTGGCCATTCCATTGATGTATGAATGGGAAATACCCCAAAACATTTTATTAGCGGTAAAAGAATTTAAAGAAGACCCAGCCCTTTTAATTCCAGTCTTAGACATTGCCCGCTTACTGAAAGCCCCTATTCACGTGTCAATTTTTACAGACGAAGATCAGGCACATGCGGTAGATTATTTGCAGAATAGCAGGGATTTGGAATTGTTTGCCACACACATGCAAAAAGCCAATATAGATCTTCAGGTTCAAACAGCTCCCTTGTACGGACATCAGTTTGAAGAAGCAATCGTTGAATATATTACGAAGAACCACACGGGATTATTGGTGATGATTACCCACAAAAGAAATTTTTTGGAAAGTATCTTTAACAGAAGTTTGACCAAAAAAATGAGTTACCATACCAACATTCCACTTTTATCATTACCGATTCATTCTTAAACCCAATCACTATATGCCTTCCATTATTGTACCATCCGATTTTTCTAAAAACAGCACCATTGCCCTTCGATATGCCATTCAATTGTGCAAGATCACCAAAACTGATTTGATCGTATTTCATGCCTCACATATTTCTACTTATGCCTTATCGGTAGCGAGCACTGAAGAACAAATGAATTTACTACTGCAAGAAGACGAGACCAATAAAATGGAAAAGTTACAAGACCAGGTAAACAAAGCATTTAAATTTTTGAATATTCAAAAAATTCCTGCTGGCACCAGACTTTTAGTAGAATACACCCCAATGGTAGTAGAAAGAACACTCGACTTAGCCAATCAGGAAAAGGCATCTATGATCATCATGGGTACCCATGGTGCCACGGGTATCAACAAATTCTTTTTCGGATCCAATACTTCTGTGATGATCTCTAAGTCAGATATCCCAGTGTTGGCCATTCCGGAAAATTACAAATGGAATGCACCAAAAGATATGTTGTTTGCTTCCGACCTCGAAAATATGGGCAAAGAGTTGAAACAACTCCTGCCTTTTGCAAGTTCTACCAAAGCCGGCATCCGTGTACTTTACTTGGATTATGGAATTGATCCGGATGATAAAAAAATGAAAAAAGCTACAGAAGCTCTAAAAGCATCGGGCTATAGAAAAATAAAAATAGAAGTACAAAAAGCTACTATTGAAGATACCTTGGTGAGCCAGGTAAAAAAATATATTTCTAAAAACAAACCCGATATTTTGGTGATGTTTACCAGAGAAAGAAGCATGTGGGACAGGTTATTTGGAAAAGGCAGCAAAACAGAAGACATGAGTACGTCTTTGAGTGTACCGTTGTTGACTTATAAAAAAGGATAAGCCATTTTAACCTATGTTTTATTCCTATGTAATATGTAAGGACTGCTGAATCCCAATTTTAAAATTGAAAAGAATTATATGCTGAAAGGATGGAATGGAACGATGGGTCAGTTTAGGCTCATCGGTATTTTGGAAGGTATTTCCTACATCGTATTGTTGTTTATTGCCATGCCGTTAAAGTATTTTGCCGACTCTCCCAATGCTGTAAAATATGTGGGTTGGGCTCATGGTGCTTTGTTCGTTGCCTTCGGATTGTACTTACTAAAAGTTTGGAGGGAATACAAATGGACTTTTGGAAAAGCTTTCATAGCATTCATCGCCTCTCTGGTACCATTTGGTACATTTGTGTTAGATAAAAAATTAAAAAAAGAATACCCTGCATCTAGTATGTAATTCAATCAACCATCCATCTTTTTAAATAGGGCTATTCATCTTAGATAATCGCTTATGCAAAACACCAAAAGGCAGCAACAGGCTGGTGTTTTACGGATTTTTAGAAAAGCGCTTAGAAGCATGGAAGCCGTTTTATTCATTTTCTTTTTTGTGATCTCTATTACGGGTCTCTTGCTTGGCTGAAAGAAGAATAGCGGAGGTTACTTGCTTCCAGAAACCTTCAAAGGCAGCAGCAACCCATTTAAAAGAATGGTTGAGTATCGATTCGCCTCAGAACATTGCCACTACTTATTTTAAGGATTCAATTGCCCGGGGCTCGCTCTCAGCTTGGAACGAATTGACATCCGAAATGAAAAAGGTATCATAAAATTTGTGTTCGAATATGATTTTATGGAGTTGCAATCAGACGGTGCTACCGGGAAAATATTATCAGTTGATAAAAGACGAAGCGATTTTGTTGAAAACGTTCACGATGGCTCTATCCTCGATCTATATTTCGGCACTGGCAATACAATCAAACTTATTGATACTTCTGTAACGGGTACCGCTTTGCTGCTGTTTACTATTACTGGTTTCTGGTTATGGTATGGGCCAAAAAGAATGCGTAGATGCAACAGTAATAATTGACGCATCATTGTAAGCACCCTTCATCATTTATATTAAATTTTTCATCCATTTTTAGGTTAAAAATCACACCCAATTTTCCATCATCCTCGAATGAAAAACAACACGCATCTTGGTTTTCGTTATCTTCGAACTTGATTGCTATTTTAAAAAAATCATTATGAATCTGGAAGCCAATAAAAACGAAGACGCTTTAAAACTTGCCTGGAGCCAAGTAAGACAACAACTCGAAAAAATTTACGAAGGAGGGGGAAAAAAAGCCATCGCAAAACAAAAAGAAAAAAATAAACTCTTTGCCCGCGAACGCATCGCCTACTTATGCGACGAGGGTAAACCTTTTATTGAAATTGGAGCATTTGCGGGTTTTGAAATGTATGAAGAACAGGGAGGTTGCCCATCGGGAGGAACAGTGAGTGGTGTTGGTTATGTAAGTGGCAAACAGTGCATTATTGTGGCCAATGATCAAACCGTAAAGGCAGGTGCCTGGTTCCCCATCACTGGTAAAAAAAACCTGCGCATGCAGGAAATTGCGATGGAAAATCATTTGCCGATTATTTATATTGTTGACAGTGCCGGGGTGTATCTACCCATGCAAGATGAAATTTTTCCTGATAAAGAAAATTTTGGCCGCATCTTTCGCAACAATGCCCGCATGAGTGCCATGGGCATCACACAAATTGCAGTAGTAACCGGTGCTTGTGTGGCAGGCGGTGCTTACCTCCCCATTATGAGCGACGAAACCATCATGGTAGAAGGTGCCGGGTCTATTTTCTTAGCAGGACCATACCTGGTGAAAGCGGCCATTGGTGAAGACATTGATGCAGAAACGTTGGGCGGAGCTGCAACTCATACAGAAATATCAGGAATAGCAGATTATAAATTTGCTACTGAAGAAGCCTGTTTGGATAAAGTAAAAAGCATCATGAGTAAACTGGCAAAACCCGCATCAGCAGGGTTTAACCGCATACCTTCCATCCAACCCGAACTCAATAAAGGAGAATTGTTCACAATCATGGCCGAAGGCAACAGCAAACCTTATGATATAAAAGACATGATTCGGTGTATTGCGGATAAAGATAGTTTTGATGAATTTAAAGCAGATTACGGTAAAACCATTGTGTGCGGATATGCACGAGTGGATGGTTGGGCTGTAGGATTTGTTGCCAACCAGCGCCTCATCGTTAAAAGTAAAAAAGGCGAAATGCAAATGGGTGGTGTTATTTACAATGATAGTGCTGATAAAGCTGCACGATTTATTATGAATTGTAATCAGAAAAAAATTCCATTGGTATTTCTTCAGGATGTTACGGGATTTATGGTGGGTAGCAAAAGCGAACACAGTGGCATTATCAAAGATGGTGCAAAACTGGTGAACACTGTAGCAAATTCTGTGGTTCCAAAAATTACGATTATCATCGGCAACTCGTATGGTGCGGGCAATTATGCCATGTGTGGTAAGGCATACGATCCTCGTTTTATTTATGCATGGCCCACGGCAAAAATTGCTGTGATGGGTGGAGGTCAAGCGGCAAAAACGATGTTACAAATTCAAGTCGCCAGTATGAAAGCAAAAGGCCTGGAAGTGAGCCCGGAAGAGGAGGAAACTATTTTAAAAACGATCACTGATAATTACACCCGGCAAACCAAACCCCAGTATGCAGCAGCCCGCCTATGGGTTGATGGCATCATCAATCCTGCAGATACGCGATTGGTGATCAGTGAAGGCATCAAAGCTGCAGATCAAAACCCAGTGATACCAGCATTTAATACTGGAGTATTTCAGGTATAAAATGTTTTGATCGAGATCAGCAGATTTTCAAAAAATGAACCTTAAAAAATATTTTCGATATAAAAAAGGCTCCCTGAAAGGAGCCTTTTTTATGTCGAAAAGTGTAATTCCATTACACTTCTTCTGAAGTATTGTCTTCTTCAGCAGCTGCATCCGGGGCGGGTGCATCGGGAGCTGTATCAGTTGATTCTTCCGTTTCTACTTTATTTTCAGTGCTATCTGCATCAATAGCGGCGTCCGGCAAATCTTCAACTTCTTCTTCATTTTCGTCTAACTGAGTGATAGCGGCTATTTCATCGCCCTCATCTACCCTGATCAGTTTAACACCTTGTGTTGCGCGACTCAGTTCACTGATATTTTTAACAGCCATCCGAATCGTTACACCAGATACACAAGTGATCATCAGATCTTCTTTTTCTGTAACGTCGAGCAATCCTACCAATGCACCAGTTTTATCTGTGACGTTGATGGTTTTTACCCCCTTGCCACCACGGTTGGTGATGCGATAGTTGGCTTCCCCCGTTTCAGGATCATCTAATTTAGTTCGTTTGCCATATCCTTTTTCGCTTACGACCAATACCGTGCGGGATTTGTCGGTTGTATTTACGCAAACCATACCTACTACTGCATCATTGGTTTCATCTACTTCGATACCTGCAACACCAATACCACCGCGGCCTGTAGCCCGTACTTTGCTTTCGTGGAAACGAATGGCGCGCCCACTTTTTACTGCCATCATGATCTCGCTATTACCATCCGTTAGTTTGGCTGCAATGAGGCGATCGCCCTCCAGAATATTGATCGCATTGATACCACTTTGTCTGGGTCTGCTAAAATCTTTCAGTTTCGATTTGTTGATGATACCATTTTTGGTACACAAAACAATGTAGTGATTGTTTACATAATCTTCATCATCAAAATTACTAACGTCAATAATGGCTTGTACTTTATCATCGGGTGCTATCTGCACCATGTTCTGTATCGCTCTGCCCTTACTGGTTTTATCGCCTTCGGGAATTTTGTAAACATTGAGCCAGAAACATTTTCCTTTTTCTGTAAAGAACATCAAGGTGTGGTGCGTAGACGCTACAAAAAGGTGTACGATGAAATCTTCCTGACGTGTGCTACTGCCTTTTGCGCCACGACCACCTCTGCGTTGCTGGCGGTATTCTGTTGCTGAAGTACGCTTGATGTAACCTAAGTGAGAAATCGTAACTACAACATCTTCTTCTTCGATCAGATCTAACATGTTCATTTCATCATCGGCATATTCAATATTGCTTCTGCGTGCATCTCCGAACTTGGCTTTTACTTCTGCCATTTCAGCTTTGATGATATCAAAACGCATGCCCTCGTTGGCCAATATTTCTTTCAAACGTCCGATCAGTTCCATAATTTCTGCATGTTCTTCGCGAATTTTGTCGATCTCCATTCCGGTCAAACGCTGTAAACGCAGTTCCAATACTGCTTTGGCTTGAATTTCACTCATTCCAAACTGAGCAATCAATCCGTCTTGTGCGATATGAGGGGTTGAACTTTCGCGAATCAATTTGATCACCGCATCTAAATTATCCAATGCAATGATATAACCTTCCAGGATATGTGCCCGTTCTTCTGCCTTGCGCAATTCGTATTTGGTTCTGCGAATCACTACTTCATGGCGAAAATCGACGAACTCTTTGATGAGGTGTCTTAAATTCAGTATCTGCGGGCGACCTCTAACGATGGCCACATTGTTAATACCATAGGACGTTTGCAATTCAGTGTGTTTGTACAACTGGTTAATCACCACCTGTGCTACTACATCTTTGCGTAGGTCTATTACGATACGCGTACCTTCTTTATTATTACTTTCGTCATTTACACTGCTAATGCCTTCAATTACTTTATCGTTTACCAGCTCACCAATTTTGGCAGCCAGCGCGTCAATATTTACTTGATAAGGAATTTCATAGATGATCAATTTTTCGCGGCCATTGGCGTTGGTTTCTACGTTTACTTTTCCGCGAAGCACTACCCTTCCTCTACCGGTATGAAACCCAGTCTTGATGCCTTCAAACCCATAAATGGTACCACCAGTCGGGAAATCTGGTCCTTTTACATGGGAGATCAATTCATCAATCGTAATATCATTGTTCTCTATGTAAGCAACACAACCATCAATGACTTCGCTGAGGTTGTGCGGCATCATATTAGTGGCCATCCCCACGGCGATACCGCTACTACCATTTACCAACAACTGCGGAATGCGTGTAGGCAGTACCGTTGGTTCCTGCAAACTGTCATCAAAGTTGGGCTGAAAGTCTACGGTATCTTTTTCAATATCGTCAAGCATGGCTTCTGCCAATTTCTCCATTCTTACCTCCGTGTAACGCATAGCAGCCGGTGGATCTCCGCCCTGGCTACCGAAGTTACCCTGACCGTCGATCATTTTGTATCGCATTGCCCAAGGTTGAGCCATTCGTACCATCGTATCGTAAATAGCAGAGTCACCATGCGGGTGATACTTACCCATTACTTCACCCACAATACGAGCCGATTTTTTGTAGGCTTTGTTGCTGGCATTACCGAGCTCATTCATTCCAAACAACACCCTTCGGTGCACCGGCTTCAGTCCATCTCTAACATCCGGAAGGGCACGACCAACGATCACACTCATAGAGTAATCTATGTAGAAAGTCTTCATTTGCTCTTCAATATTAACGGGGATGATCTTGCCCCGGTTGTTCGGGTTGCTCCCGTCTAAATTATCTTGATTTTCCATAATAAAATTTACCCTGATAGCAGGGTGGCGAAAGTAACGAATTTTGACGGTTTTTCCAGTTGAAAATCAGCTTATTTTGAATTGGTTTTACACATTTTTTGCCCGTTTAATCAGATGCCCCGGTTTGGGTAAAATCTGCTTTAAAAAAGCAGTAAAGGTTTGATAGAAGGACGACAATATTTAGAAAGCAGCCCTCTGACAATCTCTTCGAAAAAAGAATCCTTAACTTGCCTCAAAATTTTTAAAAGTTGAAGACGATCCTCCTCATTGGTGCGGGTAAATCTGCCACCGTTCTCATACAATACCTGATCAAAGAAAGTGAAGCCAACCATTGGAAATTTTTGGTAGCAGACGCAGATATTCAGCAGGTACTGGCTAAAACAGGCAACAGCAAATTTGCCACGGCAATTGCATTGGATGTAACCGATCATGATGCCCGGGAAAATCTCATTCAAAAAGCGCATGTAGTGATTTCTATGATGCCCCCTGCATTGCATTTCTTAATTGCCAAAGATTGTGTGGAATACCGAAAACATTTGCTCACTGCCTCTTACCTGGATGAGAAAATGAAGAGCTTAAAAGATGAGATCAATCATCGAAAATTATTGTTTCTATGCGAAATGGGACTCGATCCTGGTATAGATCACATGAGCGCCATGCAAATGATACACCGTCTAAAAAAAGAGGGCGCTGTGATCCAAAGTTTTAAAAGCCATTGTGGTGGATTGATCGCACCGGAAAGCGATAACAATCCATGGCACTATAAAATTAGCTGGAACCCCCGAAATATAGTGCTGGCAGGTAATGCGGGAGCCGTTTACAAAGAAGCAGACCAAACAGTAGAAGTACCTTACGATAAAATTTTTGCCGGAGGCCATGAAGTAAAAGTGGAAAAACTTCAAACATTGGCGTGGTACCCTAACAGAGATTCTCTTTCTTATATCCCACTTTACAAACTACCAGAAGCAACCACTTTCATTCGCACCACCCTACGCCATCCACAATTTCTAAAAGGATGGCAAGCGATGGTATCTGCCAAACTTACCAACGACAAAGATCCGCTTGCAGAAAAAAATATTTCTTTTAAAGAATGGAGTGCACCCGTACTTCCTTTTGTGAATGAAGAAAATAAAGAGATGCTGGAATACATTGGGTTGTTTAAAGAGGACATTATTCCTGTTGCTGCAAACAGCAACGCCGACGTGCTTCAATTTTTGGTCGAAACGGCCTTGGCCATGTCGCCCAACGATAAAGATATGATCGTGATGTTGCATGAAATAGCTTTTGAACTCAACGGCGTAACAAATACCCTGCAAAGCAGTTTGGTGGTGAAAGGCGAAAATAATACTGCCACAGCAATGGCCAAAACCGTAGGATTACCGTTAGGCATTGCAGCTAAATTATTGTTGAATGGTGAACTTACCTTGTACGGCTTGCACATTCCCATCGTACCAGAAATTTATGAACCCGTATTAAAAGAATTGCAACAGGAAGGGATCGTATTTGTTGAGCAGTAAAAAGCCAGAGCAAAGGTTAATTCAGCCAGTTGCTTTTAAACTTTTAATAATTTCATCAATTCTTGCACCCCTTCTGTGGCGGGTTTTTCAATGAGGTGCAAGTTGGGTAAATTTGTAAGGGGAGGTATTTTACGATCGATAATGTATTTGGGTACGTCCAGTGGAACATAATGAAGAAGACCTGCTGCAGGATAAACTTGCAACGAAGTGCCTACCAACACAAATACCTCTGCAATGCTGATGTAGTCTGCCGCCGTTTCAATGAGTGGTACGGGTTCTTCAAACCAAACAATGTGCGGCCGATATTGAGTATCATCTGGTCCACGATCGCCCAAAACAATATCTCCACGGATCTCCAACACTTTGCTGGGCGAACCCAATGAGTGCATTTTAAATATTTCGCCATGCAAGTGAATCACATTTGTAGATCCGGCTCTTTCGTGTAAGTCATCAATGTTTTGGGTAATGATGGTCACTTGAAAATCATTTTCTAAAGCAGCCAATCCTTCATGAGCAGCGTTGGGAACAGCATTCGCCACGTCTCGTCGGCGCATATTGTAAAAATCCAATACCAATCCCGGGTTGCGCACAAAGGCACCAGGCGTGGCTACATCTTCAATATTGTAACCGTTCCACAAGCCATCACTGTCTCTAAAAGTTTTTAAACCGCTTTCGGCGCTGATGCCTGCCCCGGTAAGAACAACGAGGTGTTTTTTCATGCAACAATATTAGCATTTTTGTTGGAGGGAAATGGATCTTCCAGCACATAAAAAAACAATTGTTTGATCAGATGAATGAACATATTTCCATCGTCATTCCGCAAAAATTGAAATGACAGATCAATAAAAATGATGGATTGTATTTCCTTTAACAATAAAAGCAGGTTACTCTTTTTATGGAAATGGTATCAAACAGCATCTGGTTGTCTAAACACTTTACAAATGAAAAAAATTATTTCAGGCACTACCGTTGCGGTATGCCTGCTGCTGCTGGCATGCCAAAAAGGAGCAGAAAGCGAAAATAACATTTCTGATTTGCAAGCCGCTGGTATCGAGCAGCACAACAATCAGGATGATGCTGAAGCCCCTATTCCCGTTCAGGAAGAACAAGGAATGCAATTTGCAAAAAAAGCCGGAGGTGACATACCGCCAGTAGTAACCAGTAAACCTATACCCGTCGTTGACTGGGACAAAAAAATCATCAAAACGGCCACTGTAAAATTTGAAGTAAAAGATTTTAAATCCTACAATGCTACCGTTCGGAATAAAATAAAACAATATGGCGGATATGTTTCGGGGGAAGATAATTTTCTAACCGATCATACAACAGAAACCGTGTTGGCCATTAAAGTTCCAGTGATGAATTTTGATATCTTGATGAACGAGTTGGGCGATGGCAATAGCAAGCTGATAGAAAGAAGCGTGAAAACCGATGATGTCACCACTACTTTTGTGGATACGAAAAGTCGTCTGGAGTCTAAAAAACAAATGCGGTTAAAATACCTCGAGTTTTTAAAACAATCCAAAAATATGACGGAGGTTTTGCAAGTGCAAGACGAGATCAACAGCATTCAGGAAGAGATAGAAGCTGCTGCTGGCAAAATCAACTATCTCAGTACACAGAGCGCTTACAGCACTATTCATCTGAGCTTTTACCAACCCTTAAATGGATTTGTTTCGCCTGATGCAACCCCGTTAGGATTTTTTAGCAAGGTAGGTGAAGCATTTGGGGCCGGTACTGCTGTGATCAAAAATTTGATATTGGGCCTTATCACCATTTGGCCTGTGTGCTTATTTGGGATAGCAGGTTATGTACTTTACAAAAGAAACAGGAAGAAAACTTCTTCGCCCTCCGCCACCACTTAAATCTAATGCAAAAACAATCCTTTCTAGTATTTGAGATCCTCTTTGTTATCTAAGCCCTATCGTCCTTTTTTTAGGAAGGATAGGGCTTCTGCCTCCATAAATTGTAAAATGAACCAAAATTTTGTTTAAAGCAATAGTTTTTTGCATTTATTTCGTAAGTGATAAAAAATAGAATGATGCAATTAAATAATGCTATTGCAAAAAAAATCATACCCCTGCTGCTATTGATACTGGCAGGAACTCCATTGTTTGCGCATGACATTATTATAGACGTAGAAAACATGTCGGGACCAGATGCTTTGTGGCTCTATTTTAAACTGGGCTTTGAGCATATTTTACCTCTTGGACTCGATCATATTTTATTTGTGCTAAGTTTGTTTTTACTAAGTCCAAACTTAAAACCAATTCTGACCCAATCATTGGCATTTACACTTGCCCATTCTGTAACACTAGGGCTCGCTATGTACGGAGTAATAAAACCATCTCCTGCCATTGTAGAGCCCATCATTGCACTTTCCATTTTGTATGTGGCCCTGGAAAATATTTTTTCGCAGAAGCTAAAAGCTTCCCGCATCGTCATCGTTTTCCTATTTGGTTTGGTGCATGGTATGGGATTTGCCGGAGTTTTACAAGAGCTTGGGTTACCAGAAAATACTTATTTGAGTTCGTTGCTGATGTTTAATTTGGGTGTGGAGATCGGACAAGTCGCGATCATATTAGGTGCCTGGTTTTTGGTGGCCAGGTGGTTCAAAAACAAGGCTACTTACCGCAAATTCATAGTAATTCCTTTGTCCACAATCATTGCGCTTATTGCTGCATTCTGGACCGTAGAGCGAATATTTTTTTCTTAGTCTAGTGTTGCTTCGAGGTCGGAGATTTTATCAGGACTAAGGTCATAGCGGTTTTTATAAGCTGCTTTAAAATACTGTTTCGCGTTGTAGCTTTTACTCATCCCTTGCATCATCTTTCCCATATAATACAATTCTAACCCTTCCAACGATTTTCCGGAGACATGTTTTTTATACATTTTATATGCTGCATCTGTTTCATTATTTTTAAACAGTGAATATGATAACCAGCTGTAGGTTTGAGGAGTGAATCTAGCGTTCAATTCTTTTTGTGCAATAGCTTTTGCTTTTGCAGGATCATTTAACAGGCCAGTGTAAAGGTCAACCAGGTATTTGTTGTACATATTGCCGTAAATAGTATCAGTGGCTTCTTTCGCGAATGAGGCAGCATATTTTTTGGCAGACAAGGTATCGCCCATTTGTAGCGCAGTAAAAGAAAGTTTTAACAAAGGATCAGGCGCCAGGTTAGTCTCATCAGCAAAGTGGAAAATCTTTTCCGCCAAAGCGGTATTTTTATCATGTATCAAAGCAATCCAACCAATACCCATCAAACTGTGTATATCAGAAGGATCTAGTCGAAGGCTTTGCTGATAGGCTTTACAGGCTCCTTCAACATTTGCAGCATGAAGCTGTAAGTCCCCAATATTTGACAGTGTTATTTGTTGTAGTTTAACATTGCTGCCTGCTAATTCTAAGCTTTTTTTCATGGCAACAATACTGCTGTCGTGCTCACCCAAAAAATGATACTGGCGGGCGAGCCGAAAAAAATAGCCGTATTCATTGGTGCTGCGAACTTCATTTAACGTATTAGCCGCCAAACTATAATCTCCCAGTTCAAATGCAACATCGTATTGAAGGAGCAAAGAAGCATATTTTTCGCTACCCAACTCAATGGCTTTTCTGACATAACCATCTGCTTCCCGAAATTGATGTTGTAAGATGGAAAACCTGGCAAGGGTTCGCAACATATTGGGTTCTGAACTTTTAGAACTTGCATTCATATCTAACATCAAGCTGTAGGCCTTTTTCAAATCTTTGATAGCTCCGTTGAGCTGGTATCTGCCGGCTAAATTTCCAGCGTATTGCTGTTCATTTAAATAACCGGCTGGCATACTATCCATCCTGCTTTTCCAAAAGTTAATTTCAGTGTCAATCTGTTTTAAAAATGGGGAATTCTTGTATTGGACTATTACGCTATCAGCAAAAGCTGTTGACACAACTGGCTGGTTATATTGTTTACAAGAAAATAAAAAGAATGTAACGAAGCAAATCAAAATGAGACTTCTCATGTGGTGTAAGTTTTTAGGATGTACGTAAATAACACTAGAAGGGTTTCTTATTTTTCACCCGCCATCTCCATAACAATATACCACTCATGTTCCTTTACCGTTTGCACAGAAAGTCTGCCAAGGCGAACCAGATCCATCTCTTGTAATCCAGGTTCAGCTTTAATTTGTTTTAGCGTTACAGACTTATTCAGTTTTTTAACGGGTTTTAAATCTACCACCAGCCATGCCGTTTCTACGGTTGTTGGGTCTTGATACGATTCTTTCAGCACCGATGCTATTCCAACGATCTCTACGCCTTCGTTGCTATGATAAAAAAGTACGAGATCACCTTTTTTCATGGCCCTTAGGTTATTTCTAGCGCCGTAGTTACGCACACCGTCCCAAAAGGTTTTTTTGTCCTTTACAAACTGTTCCCAACTGTATTTAAAAGGTTCTGATTTAACCAGCCAATAAGCCATATGACTCTATTTAATGAATGAACGCAAAGATAACAGCTTCATTGTTATTTTTTTTTTGTTAAAATAAATCTAAAGTGTTTCTATCCTCGTAAATGAACGAAGAATAGCGTATTTAATCACTTAACAATCATTTATTACTTTAAAATCGAAAACAATGAAACGTAACAAAATTTTACTAACAGGATTCATCGTTGTTGCCATTGCATCAGCGGGAATTCTGGTGGCGGCAGATCACATTGATGCGCCAGCAGTCACAAACCAGCCAACAGACATAACAGATCTTTATGTGTTCAGGGGGCAAGATCCCAACAATCTTGTTTTTGTAGCCAATACGCAAGGGTTATTAAGTCCGGGCATGACTGCAGCAGCTAAGTTTGATGCCAATACGTTGATTGAATTCAACATCGATGTAAATAACGATAACAGAGAAGACCTTGTAATTCAGGCTATCTACGATGCTGGAAGCAACAGAATGAAAGTGTACGGCCCAATTGCTCCTTCAGAAGTAGGTACTCGTAGCAAAATAGAAGGGAACCTAACGGTTGAAGCAGGTATTACGCCTTACGGTTCGGCTCCAGTTATTGGCACTTCATCTAACGGAATCAGAGCATTTGCCGGACCTAGAGACGATCCCTTCTTTTTTGACCTTACTGCTTATCAAAGAATTATTGCCGGACAAGCCACTTCATTTCCCAATCCAGGCGTAGATGCTTTTAAAGGAACAAATGTGTTGAGTATCGTAATAGAAGTGCCAAAAAGTTTGTTAGGTACTGTTACCAGCAATAATGTGAATGTATGGGTTGAATCAAAAAAGAAAATTTAATTACACTTAAAAACTATTTACAATGAAATCAATAAATTCAAAATTATTTGCGGTCCTTTTCGTAGGAAGTTCACTTTTATTCGCTTCTTGCGACAAAGATGAAACCCCAGCTGCCACGGTATTTTATCAGCAAGCAGATCAAATGGCCAGACCAGCGATCAACACTGTTTTTGTAGGAACGGCAGACAAAGACGCCTTCAATACAACAACTCCCTCTGCTATGAATGCAGCATTCCAAACAAAATTTCAAGCTAGGCTACTTGGCTTGAACGCTGGTTACACCACCAACGCATTAGGACAAACAGCTGCAGCCTTTACAGGATTATTGGCTACTGATGTGCTAAACGTTTCAACAACAGCGCCTACAACTTTTTTTGATGGTACCAATGTATTAACAGGAAGAGCATTAGCCGATGATGTGATTGATGTAGAATTAATATTATTATTTGGCGGCCCCAATGCATTGACAGGTAGCCCAACTAATCCAGGGTTGATCAGTGATAATGTTGGCGCAAATGACAAAGCATTCCTTGCCTCGTTTCCATATCTTGCTTCCCCTTTTTAAAGTAAACAATTATTGATTAAAATACCCTGCCATCAACAGGGTATTTTAATTTTTAAAAACCAGTTATTTTTAAATCCGATCATCAAAAAAAATCGTTCATAAAGTATAAAAAATATACCTTCCATTTCAATGAAGAAAAGCATACTATATCTATTGCTGTTTAGCTATACATCTATGTTGTGCAAGCCTATCCTGCCATATATTGCAGATGGAATAGAACACGTTTTATTGTACGATCAACACGTTGCAACAGTACACATAGAAAATGGTAAAATGCACGTACACAAAGAAGCCGTAGAAGCTGGTGCAGACCAATCAGATGATCAACCATCTACGACGATAAAAAAAAACAGGAACGGCTCTGAACATTTATCTCCCACGCATGTTGAAAACTACCATCGCCAATTCCGCAAAATTGTATTGAACCAACATGTATTCATCTCACTTTACCACACAGTTCCCTTTCCAGACTATCCTCCCCCAAGATGGTATTTTATTTAAAAGTTCAAGGATAAATCCATTTCGCTTTACCCTCTCCTACATGGTGTGAAGATTTGCATGATGTGTACTAAATAAATACGTATCCACACATTACGCTCATGCCCGTGTACCTCAACATTTAAAAAATACAATCACATGATAAAGTATAAAAAATACTTAACGGGCATTGTTTTGCTGATGCTGACTTCAACTGCATCCTTTGCACAGCAATTGGTTTCAATAAAAGTGGTAGATGCAGCCAGTGAACAACCCATTCACCAAGCCCTCCTCACAAACGGAAATAATATTAGTAAAATCACAGATGAATATGGTACTGCTACATTAATAACGGATGCGGAAAGCATTGAAGTAACCGCCACCGCTATTGGTTATAAAACAGTCACCGCCACCCTCACAAAAAATAAAGCGAACATTGTTTCTATGACCAAGGATATCACCAACCTCAAAGAAGTAACCTTGGTATCGGCTATAAATGGATCAACGTTTAGCAACCTAAGTAAAATCGACCTAAGCCTCCATCCTGTAAAATCGTCGCAGGAATTATTGCGATTGGCTCCTGGTTTATTTGTAGCCCAGCACGCAGGCGGTGGTAAAGCAGAACAAATTTTTTTAAGAGGTTTTGATGTAGATCATGGTACCGATGTTTCTGTAAATGTAGACGGAATGCCCGTAAATATGGTTAGCCATGCACATGGACAAGGTTATGCGGACGCACATTTTGTAATTGCTGAAACCGTGAACAAAGTAGATTTTGGTGCCGGTCCTTATTATGCCAACTATGGTAATTTTACAACGGCTGGTTATATTAACCTCAGTACTTTTCAAAATATAGACAAGAGCAGGTTTCAAGTAGAAGCAGGTAGATTCAATACTTTTAGAACGTTGATGATGTTGGATCTCTTGAAGAAAAACAAAGGAAAACAATCTGCGTACATTGCCGGTGATTTCAATTACTCAGATGGACCAACAGAAAATAAACAAGTTTTTAGAAGATTAAATGTGTTTGGGAAATACAACTTAGCCATATCTAACAGAACTCAACTGACGACTTCTGCTTCGGCATTTACCAGCGATTGGTATGCTTCTGGCCAAATACCTCAACGTGCGGTTGAACAGGGCATTATCAGCAGATTTGGTTCTATAGATCCAACAGAAGGGGGAAATACCGAACGCTACAATGCTAATTTGGTTGTACGCCACCAGTTTAACAACCAACTGCATTTGCAAACACAGTTTTATTACAGTCGTTATATTTTTAACCTCTATTCTAACTTTACTTTTTTTGCCAACGACCCCGTTAATGGAGACGGAATTCAACAAACAGAAGCAAGAGATTTATTTGGTTTTAATACCAACCTAAGTCAACAAAAAAACTTGGGCAACTGGCAGTACAAATCTACTTACACAGCCGGGATCCGTTATGACGCGACTAAAAACAGCAGGCTCAACACGCAGGTACAAAGAACCTTTTTGACCGACATAAAACTGGGCGATATAAAAGAAGCAAATCTTTTTGCATTTGCACAACAACAATTCAGCAATAAAAAATGGGCATTCGATGTGGCTTTAAGAGCTGATTATTTCAATGCTGATTACAATGACAAATTAACCGCTCTACAATTACCTTCAAGAGATGCCTCTATTTTAAGTCCTAAGTTGAACATTCAGTACACCGCCAATAAACAAGTGCAGTTGTATGTAAAATCTGGCAGAGGTTTTCACAGCAATGACAGTCGCGTAGTAGTTGCCAACAACGGCAGAGAAATTTTACCCGCTGCACTTGGCTCAGATGTTGGAGTGGTATTGAAGCCTACAGCTAAATTATATTTGAATGTTGCTGCCTGGTACCTTCATCTCGAACAGGAATTTGTTTACGTTGGAGATGCAGGTATTGTAGAACCCAGTGGAGCCACCAGCAGAAAAGGAATAGATGTTGCGGCAAGATACCAGTTTACTAACAAGTTGTTTGCCAACCTCAACATCAATTACACTAAAGCAGTAGCGATTGGAGAAGCAAAAGGCGAAAACTATATTCCCCTAGCTCCGGCATTAACCAGTATTGGTGGCTTGTATTACAAATCGCTCACAGGCTTTAATGGAGGCATCAGCTATCGTTACATAAAAGACAGGGCTGCCAACGAAGACAACAGCATTGTGGCAGAAGGCTATTTTGTTTTGGATGCGGTGCTGAACTACACAAAGAAAAAATATGAGGTCGGTTTCAGCATCGAAAATTTGCTGAACACAGAATGGAATGAAGCACAATTTGCAACAGAGAGTCGTTTACGCAATGAACCAAATATCGTAAATGAACTTCATTACACCCCTGGCAATCCATTTTTTGCAAGGGTAAAATTTGCACTGTTTTTTTAATGGTCATTCCTTCAAAAACCGCAAAGGAAATAGGCGTAAAATGCTGTATAATTTGTTACACTTCCTGGCTGAATTTCTTTGCGGTTTTTTATTTTTAAATACTGAACAAAAGATGAGGAACCGAACCAAATCATGATCGATCCTAAAAAGTAACGAAGCTTTTTGTAAGTAAGCAAATTATTCATTCCAGCCACTAGCCAAAACATCTGCGATGTGCATCGAGCGAAGCGGAAGGTCTTTGTGTTTGATGACACCGTCTAATTGCATCAAACAACTGAGGTCGGTAGAAATGATAAGTGAAGCTCCTGTTTCCAGTGCATTTTTTAATTTTTGATCGGCCATAGCTGTTGATATGGCATCAAATTTTACGGAGAATGTACCGCCAAAACCACAGCAGGTTTCGGTATCTACCATTTCAATCAACTCTAAATCTTTTACGTTGGCCAACAACTTACGCGGGCCTTCTTTGATCTTGCATTCCCTCAAAGCGGCGCAGCTATCGTGATAGGTAGCTTTTGCAGACAGTTGAGCGCCGAATGTTTCAAGCTTTAATACATCGGTTAAAAACTCTGTGAATTCGTAAGACTTGGCAGCCAATTCTTTTACTTCGTTGTGGAATACGGTGTTGTTGAATAAGGAAGGATAATAATTTCTAACAAAACCAGTGCAGCTAGCGCTGGGCGACACTACATAATCGGTATCTCTAAAATCTTTGATATACTTACTCGCCACTGATTTACATTCACTCGTAAACCCTGCATTAAATGCGGGTTGACCACAGCAGGTTTGATTGGAATTGTACAACACTTCACAACCAGCTTTCTCCAACACTTTTACCATGTTGAATGCAGTCTCAGGATACAATTGATCTACAAAACAAGGTACGAATAAGTGTACACGCATCTGTCAAAAATTATGGTATTTGTTGAAATCAATTTTCTTTTTGCGACAATGCAATCATCTGCAAAGCAGTGCTGGCGGCTTCTTCCCCTTTATGGCCTGCCGTCCCTCCGATTCTTTCATCGGCCTGTTCCTGTGTATTTACAGTCAGCACACCAAAGATAGTTGGAACAGGTAGTTGAAAATTGAGTTGCAGCACACCATCCGTTATGGCATTGCACACGTACTCAAAATGGGGCGTATCGCCCCGGATAATACAGCCAAGTGCAATAAAAGCATCTGGTTTGCAGTCCTGATATTTATTTTTTTCCCAATGGCTTTTTATGCCAAATGGAATTTCAAATGCACCTGGCACCGTGATCACCCTTGTAGCAACATGGTGTGCGTGCAAAACCTTTAAACATCCTTCTTCCAGTTTATCGAGCACAGCGGTATTCCATGCGGTGCGCACTATAACAACACAGGCATCCTTTTTTAACCGGATGCCTGTCGTATCAAAAATATCAGTTGAGCTACTAGCCATAGATATAGGTATAATTTAGTAAGTCTTATTCTACTTCACCGTATTTAGCGAGATACTTTTCTACATCGCCATTTGTAACTGCTGGTGAAGTCGGGTATTTAGTTTGAATTTTTTTGAACAAATCAACTGCTTCTTTGCTATTGCCAATGGCATCTGCGTATGTAGCAGCCAGCAAAAAAGCATCTCCGCCAAAAGCTTGATCTTTTGGATCTAACACTGTGGCTGCTTTTTTGTAAAAATTCAAAGCATCCGCTGTTTTCTTTTGCTCCGCATAAGCATGGCCGAGCATGGTGTAAGCCTTACTTTCTACCTGCGTAGCTCCATTACCATTGAAATCACTTAAGTATTTAATGGCTTTGCTAAATTCTCCAATTTGCAAATAGCTGGCCCCTGCAATAAACTTTGCACGATTACCTGCTTTTGTACCACCAAATTCATTGATGGTTTTGAGTACACCCGTAACTTTTTTACCTTCCAACTCTCCGCCGTTGATTACAAGATTCACAGAATCTTTATTGAATCCGGTAGCGGCCATTTTATCAAAAATATTTTCAGCTCCAAAAATTTGCTCACTCGCTTTCAGTTCTTTTGGGGCTACTACAAACTCCTTGTAACTTAAGTATCCCACCAATAAAACAATGAGGGATCCACCTACATATATGATGGGGCGACTGTATTTATCCCAAAATCCTTTTGCTGCCGCCAGACTGTCTGTTTCAACTGCGGTAGCAGTTGTTACCGGGGTAGCTTTTTCAATTACTTGCTTCTCTGCCATGTTGTTTGTTCCACCCTTTTGCGGTTAATGTTGAAGAAGGGTTATTTTTTAAAAATTAAAAATTGTGTTTGTGAATTCGATATTTTACAATGCCGTCCTTGAAATATATTAGTCAACAATAAAAGGATAATCTTCTTGTACGTACACATCTTTCAGCAACTCGTCGTCGGATGGCCAAGGGCTTTCTTCGGCAAACTGAACGGATTCCTCTACGTCTGCCTTCACTCTTTCATTGATTACTTCTATTTCTTCTTCCGTAACGCCAAAATTTTTCAGCAGCATATTTTTAGTATGCTCAATGGGATCTTTTCCTTTGTACTCTTCCACCTCATCCTTGCTACGGTATTTTTGAGGATCACTCATGCTATGGCCTTTGTATCGGTAGGTTTTTATTTCTAACAACGTTGGCCCGCCTTTCTCGCGTGCCCTGTTCACCGCTCTTAGTACGGCATTGTGAACATCTTCGGGGCTCATACCATCTACACTATCCGCTGGCATTTCATAAGCATCTGCCATTTTGTAAATATCCAATGTTTTGCTGGTTCTGGCCACAGAAGTTCCCATCGCATAACCATTGTTTTCGCAGATGAACACTACCGGCAAATCCCACAACATAGCCATGTTAAAAGTTTCGTGCAGCATACCTTGTCTGGCAGCACCATCGCCAAAATAGCAAAGCACTACATTTTTAGTGCCATTGTATCTTTCCGCAAATGCCAGTCCTGCACCGGTTCCTATTTGTGCGCCTACAATACCATGTCCACCAAAAAAGTTTTCTTTCACGCCGAAAAAGTGCATGCTTCCACCCTTTCCTTTGCTGCAACCCGTAGCCTTGCCGTACAATTCAGCCATACAAGCTTTTGGAGAAATGCCTTTTGCAATAGCCAATGCGTGATCACGGTAGGCGGTGATGAACTTATCATCGGGGTTGGTGGCAGTCATACAACCCGCTGCTACTGCTTCTTGTCCGATGTATAAGTGGCAAAAACCACGAATTTTCTGCATCCCATACAATTGCCCTGTTTTTTCTTCAAAACGGCGCAATAATAACATCAATTTGTACCAATACAGGTAGGTTTCTTTTGAAAATTTTGTTGCCAATTCGTGAAAATTTTAAGTTGCAAATATAAGGGAGAAATGAGATAATTCGCTCGAAGTTTAAAGATTGCGGACAGATAGACAATTATTTAATCAAAACTCACTGAAATGTGTACAATTCCGCATTTATACGTATTAAAGTTGGTTCTAATGCCCGCTGCCCAAATAGCTGCTTTGTTTGCGGCGTCAAGCTTTCCCTTTATCTTGCAGCCCCATGTTGCAACTCCGCCACATATCGCTTACCCAATTCAAAAATTATGATTTTACATCATTTGATTTCGATGCCAGGGTGATTGGTATCTGTGGGCTAAACGGCAAGGGCAAAACCAATTTATTAGACGCTATTTATTATTGCTGCTTCACTAAAAGTTATTTTAGCAACACCGATTTGTTAAATGTGGGATTTGGTAAAGATGGCTTTAGGTTAGAAGCCCGTTTCAACAACAATGGAATGTCGCAGAAACTTGTTTGCATCAACCGCGGCGGTAGCAAAAAAGAATTGTACCTCAATGAGGTATTGTACGAAAAATTAACTCACCATATCGGCTTGATGCCAGCAGTGATGATTGCCCCGGATGATATTGATATTATCACCGGTGGCGGTGAAGGAAGGCGTAAACTGGTTGATGCGATTTTGTGCCAGTTAGATGCGGTATATCTTCAGCAACTGATCATCTACAATAAAGTGTTGGCCCAAAGAAATAGTTTACTGAAACAATTTGCAGAAAGAGGGAGTTATGACGAGGCTTTGCTAGAAATTATAAACGAACAACTTGCTGTTCCGGGAAAGTACGTTTTTCATAAACGACAGTTGTTTGCAGCCGAATTTGTTCCATTGGTTCAAAACTTTTACAAACAGATAGCAGATAATCAGGAGTTGATCAAGATCAGTTATGAAAGTAAATTATTGAGATATCCATTCGAAGAATTATTGCTGCAAAATCTCGAACGGGATCGTTACCTGCAAAGAACCAATGCGGGCATTCACAAAGACGATTGGCTGTTTGAATTAAATACCCAGCCGTTCAAAAACATTGCTTCTCAGGGCCAACGAAAGAGTTTACTGTTTGCGCTTAAACTCGCCGAATATGAAATCATAAAAACCAACAAAGGTTTTGCCCCCATTTTGTTGCTAGACGACGTGTTTGAAAAACTGGATGAAAACCGGATGAAAAACTTGCTGCATTGGGTTTGCAACGAAAACGAAGGTCAGGTTTTTATTACGGATACCCACAAAGAGCGCTTGCAATTTGCATTTGAGCAACTGCAGGTGAACGGCCAAATCATTGAATTATAAAAACTACCTTTACCCCATGGGAGAAATTTCTTTACAAGACGCCATGCAGCAGTTTTTTAAAAACAGCAAATATAAAACTTATATTCAGGCTATTCAGATTGAAGAATTGTGGGAAGAAATGATGGGCAAAACAGTGGCAAAATACACCGATAAAATACAGATCATCGGACAAACCCTTTACATCAGTACCAACGTAGCACCTTTAAGAAATGAATTGTTATATCAAAAAGACACTATCATCAGCAGAGTAAATGAAGTGCTGGGTGATAAAACGATCAAAGAAGTGGTGATAAAATAAGCAGGTTTTTTTTACTTAATATCCTTCATTCATCTTTGTAGTCATTACTTCATTGGCGATGGGCCTTAATTGGTAGCCTTCTTTTTTCAACAACTCAATAAGGCCTTTTTTACCAACTAGGTGACCCGCCCCTACAGCCATAAAAATATGATTGCCGGGCAAAATATTTTTCAATTGATTTACCCAATCGATGTTTCTTTTATCGAGCAAAATATCCAGTCCATCCTGAATACCTATTGTTTCCTCGGCAAACATGGCCTCTAATTGATCGAGTTGTTGCGTTTTGTACACCTTGACCATCTTATCGAAATTCAATTTATACTTATCAATGCTGTCAATGGTTTTGAGTAAACTTTTCGCCTGTTCACTGTAGGGGATGCTATCAAACACCGAAGCCTGAAAAGCAATGGTTTCAAATCCTTTAACTTCTTTTTTGTCTTTAGAGGTTATTTTCAGTAACTCCTGCTCTACCCCGCTCATATTTTTACAAGGCATCATTTTAGGATATAAAAATGCTTCCAGAAAAGAGGGTTTCATTTTCTGAAACGTTTTCAGTGATGTGCGCAATGAATCTTGAAAATATTTTTCGAGTTTCAAAAACTCTTCTTCGGTATAAAAATCGCGGAGTGTTTTACCATCTTTCATATTCATGAAAAACATAGCACCCAAGGTATTGGCAGCATCATCTAAATCCATTTCAAAATATACTTCCTTGCTAAATTGAATAGCAGCAAGCAGGTTATCACTGAATTGAATGTCATCCTTACACATCATGTGAAAAGTACCAAATAGATAGCTAGGCTGTTGCAAACCATTTCCAGAAACTTCCCACAGAAGGCTGTTGTCATCTTTGCTTGTAGAGAGCTTGGGTTGAGGTTGTGCCTTACATGCCAAAAATAAAAACAAGGAAGAAAGAGCGAGCATTAATTTCATGATAACTATTTAGGTTGCTAAAATACTATTTTTAAAAGTAGCATTTATTGATAGATCGATTGGTATCTGTTAAAAAACGAATGTAATCGAATCTATCGTTAAAATAAATAAATGGCAACATACATTCACACCTATTAACCCCTGCCATGCAGGCTTCCACCCTTTTCAAAAAATCGGTCGATTTTCTTTTCAACGGCAGGATCTTTTTCTACCGGCGGAGCATGGTGATGCTTGATGCGGGCGTCTATCAGCAATGGACCTGTACAGCCCCAATGTTTGTTTACAACCGATTCGTTGATGCCATATATATCATGCGATGGGTTGCAACGTGTAAAGGATACCCAAAGAAAATTTTTCAAACTGGCTGCAACAAATGCTGCATCATCTGCCAGTATGATCATGGGAACTTCATGTAGTTGTTTGTCACCATCTCTCAACTGCTCCTGGAGTATTTTAATTTGTGCATGTGTATTTTCATAGCTACTGAATGCAGGCATACTAATGGCCACTACGCCGGGCATAACAAGAGAGGATTGTCCGAAGCCCTGCAAATTGTTTAATACAGATGGTACTTCTTCAGCCAGCTTTCTCACTTCTTCTCCGTAGGCAGCAAACACCACTTTGCTTCCACTGTTTAAACCGGTACCCGAGTAATCCAAGGTATCCATGGTGGTATTTGTATAAAAATGCACATCGCGGTGCAGTTGTATTCTTTTAAGGATAAACTGCAGGTATTCATCGATATGATGTGTGCTGAGCTGATTGGTATCGTCTGCGGTGATGAACAAAAATTTAGCTAAACTCAATTGCCCCGTACCTAACACATGGTTGGCAATGGTAAGCAATTCAGCAGGTTGTTTTGCTGGTGTGTAGGGAGTGTACCGTTCGCTACCGATAGCCAGTAACAAGGGATGCACGCCTGCCGCATCAACGGCATGCACTTCTTTGAGACCGGGAACTTCTTGTGGAATTGCGGCACCCGTAATTTCATGAATAAGCTGTCCGAAGCTAGTATCTTCCTGTGGTGGACGGCCCACCACTGTGAAAGGCCAGATGGCATTTTTACGGGCATACACTTTGTGCACTTTCATCAAAGGAAAATCATGTGTCAAACTGTAATAGCCCAGGTGATCGCCGAAAGGACCTTCGGGTTTATTTTCGCCGGGATGAACTTCACCCGTGATTACAAAGTCGGCATCGGTACTGATGCAGAAGCCATCGTCGTAAGTGTATCTAAATCTTCTTCCTCCCAATACGCCTGCAAAAGTCATTTCGCTGATGCCTTCTGGCAAAGGCATCACCGCTGATACGGTATGAGAAGGTGGGCCACCAGCGAATACACTTACTTTGAGGGGCATTCCTTTTTTATTGGCCTTGGTTTGGTGCACGCCAATACCTCTGTGCAACTGGTAGTGCAAGCCTATTTCTTCATTCTGCGTATAGTCGTTACCGTTGAGTTGTATTCTGTACATGCCCAAATTGGCGTTCATGATGCCAGGTTTATCAGCGTCTTCGCTGTACACCTGCGGCAGTGTAACAAATGCGCCCCCATCCATGGGCCAATGCTGAATGGATGGAATGTCTGATATTTTGATCTGGCTGTGCATCACGGGCTTGCTCATCGGATTTTTTAAGGGTAACGCTTTAAGCGCCGCTAATCCTGCACTAAAATTTTGAAGGGGATGTTTGATCGCCTCCATTGGGTTGCCCTTGAGTTCGATCAATTTTTGGACGGCCGCAAGCGTATCTCTGAAAATAAAGCGACTTCTGTCAAGGGTGCCAAAAATATTAGAAGCAGCTCGGTACTGACTGCCTTTTACATTTTCGAAAAGCAAGGCTGGTCCTGCCATTTCATACATGCGCAGGTGGATAGCCGCCATTTCTAAATGAGGATCTACTTCTTCTTTGATTCTGATCAACTGCCCGTTTTTTTCTAAATCGAGCAGGCATTCTTCCATTGATTTATAAGCCATCTTGCTAATTTGCCTATTTTAATTCCATGACCGGCTTACAATAAACCAGCATGGTATGGTTTTAAAACAGATTTGCTTGCATTAAGTTGAGCGGTGATCAGCAATTATCAAAATATTGTTTACATGCTGACTATTATGATCGCCCGTCGTTTAATTCTTTTTGTTTGCCCATTATAAAAAAACGGGAAGCAAGCTTCCCGTTGTGAGTATGTTTATTTTAAGCGTAAAATGGACGCTGTGATTATTCAGCTTTCGGCGCTGCTTCAGCTGCGGGAGCTGCTTCAACGGCAGTTGCTTCCACAGCAGCAGGGGCTTCTTCTTTTGGTGTTTTATCTTCTTTAATGAGCTTACCCAACTCATTTCCTTTTTTGGCTTTCTGCACTTTGGGTGCAAACATCACCAGCATTCTTTTACCTTCCATTTTGGGTAATCCTTCCAAGGCTCCAACGTCCTTCAAGCTGTCGGCAAATTTCAACAATAGTAATTCACCTCTTTCTTTAAACATGATGGCACGTCCTTTAAATTGAACGTGCGCTTTCACTTTATCTCCGTCTTTCAGGAATTTTTCGGCGTGTTTTACTTTAAATTCAAAATCGTGGTCATCTGTGTTGGGTGTAAAACGAATTTCCTTCACCTCACTGGTTTTGGCCTTAGCCTTCATTTCTTTTTTCTTCTTTTTTTCTTCGTAGAGGAACTTGTTATAATCGATGATCCTGCACACGGGTGGTGTTGCACCTGGAGAAATTTCTACCAAATCCAAACTTTGGGATTGGGCAATTTTAGTAGCTTCTGCAGTGGAATAGATGCCGGGCTCCACGTTTTCGCCCACCAATCGTACTTCCAGTACGCGAATCATGTGGTTGGTGCGGTGTTCCTGCTGTTGTTCTTTTTTAAAACGAGGATTGAATGTACCCCTCGGTTGTCTGGGTGGAAATGCCATTTATTATTTTTGGTTTACAATTGTGTTCGTATGCTTTTATTAATTTAAAACGAAGGTAAGGATTTGTTTTACTCGCCCCTTCTTTCGCTGATTTCTGCGGCCAGTTCAGCAGTGAATTCATCCAATCCTTTCACGCCGAGATCTCCTCTACCCTGGCGCCTGACTGCTACTTTGTTTTCTACCATTTCTTTTTCACCAATCACCAACATGTAAGGCACTTTCGCTATTTCAGTATCTCTGATTTTCTTACCTATTTTTTCGTTTCTATCGTCGATTTCAGCACGAATATCTGCATTTTTCAGCGTTTTCAAAATAGTATTTGAATAATCCATGAACTTATCGCTGATTGGAAGAATTTTCACCTGCAATGGCGCCAGCCAAGCTGGGAATTTACCGGCATAATGTTCCAGCAAAAATCCGATAAAACGCTCGTGGGTACCTAAAGGTGCCCTGTGAATGATTAGGGGAACATCTGTACCATTGTCTTTGGTAGTATAACTAAGTTTAAACTTGTTTCCACTATTGAAATCTACCTGATTGGTGGCCAACGTGAATTCCCTGCCAATGGCACTCCAGATCTGTACGTCAATTTTGGGGCCATAAAAAGCAGCTTCATCTTGTACTTCTACAAAAGGAATATTGCTTTCGATGAGCACATTGCGAACCATGGTTTCGGTTTGTTGCCACAATTCGGGTTCGTCCACATATTTCTGGCCCAATTTGGCTGGATCGTGTAAACTTAATCTCATCACATATTTATCAACCCCAAAGATGTTGAAATATTTGAGGTACATGTCGTTTACCGCTCTAAACTCGTCGGCAAACTGTTCTTTGTTACAGTAGATATGCGCATCGTTCATGTGGAGGCAGCGTACCCGCATCAGTCCAAACAACTCTCCACTCTGCTCATAACGGTAGCAGGTTCCATATTCTGCGATACGGAATGGCAAGTCTTTGTAACTTTTGGGTTCTGCATCAAAAATTTTATGATGGTGCGGACAATTCATGGCTTTTAGGTAGTATTTGGTACCATCCAATTCCATCGGTGGAAACATGCTATCTGCATAATAGGGCAAGTGACCGCTCATGAGGTACATACTTTCTTTTGCGATATGAGGCGTTACTACCCTTTTGTAGCCAGCTGCGTTTTCTGTTTCCTTGGCTAATTTTTCCAGTTCTTCGATGATGATAGTACCATTTGGCAGCCACAAGGGCAATCCGGGGCCTGTATCATCATCCATAGTATAAATGCCGAGCTCTTTGCCCAGTTTGCGGTGATCTCTTTTTTTGGCTTCTTCTAGCATCAGGATATACTCATCCAGCTCTTTTTGGGCCGGAAAAGTAACTCCGTACACGCGGGTAAGCTGTTTGTTTTTTTCATCCCCTTTCCAATACGCCCCCGCCACGCTCATTAGCTTGATGGCTTTAATGGTTCCGGTGTGAGGAATATGTGGGCCTCTACAGAGATCGGTAAAGTTACCTTGGGTGTAAAAAGTGATCTCGCCATCGGTCAAATTCTTCAACAAATCCAACTTGTACTCATCGCCTTTTTCGGTAAAATAATTAACGGCCTCTTGCTTAGGCATGAACTTGCGCTCAAAAATGCTGTTCTTTTTTGCCAATTCATTCATCTTTTTTTCCAAAATCAGCAAATCATCTTCGGTAATTTTATGATCACCGAGGTCCATATCGTAATAAAATCCTTTGTCTAAAGCAGGTCCCACCCAAAATTTTACGCCCGGATAAATGGCATCCACGGCTTCTGCCATGAGGTGCGCAGAGGAGTGCCAAAATGTTGATTTACCATCCGTATCATCCCAGGTGAGTAATTGAAGCGAAGCGTCCGTGGTTATTGGCCTGGATGCATCCACTACAACATTGTTTACTTTGGCTGCCAATACTTTTCTGGCCAAGCCTTCGCTGATAGATTTTGCAACATCCATCGCTGAAATACCTTCCTGGTATTCCCTCACCGATCCGTCTGGGAATGTAATTTTAATCATGATTGGTTATCTTCAAGCTAAATTTTGAGAAGCAAATTTAACTAATCCTTAGCGAACGAACGCGTTAAATGAATATTAAACACCTCTTTTAGTTTTAATTTTGTAGCTGGACTAAAATTCTACTCACCGCATGAATCGTATTTTAATAACCCTCTCTTTATTTTTAAGTTGCGCAGCTGTCCAAAGTCAGAAACTGAGTGGCCAATGGAAAGGATCATTTGTTGACCGAAGCACGAAATTCATGGGTTGGGGCGGCGATAAGTGTGAATATGTGCTCGATTTGGAAACAAAAGGCAAAATAGTAACTGGATTTTCTTACACTTATTTTACAGAAGCAGGTAAACGTTATTACACGATTTGTAGGTTGGAAGGGACTTTCGACTCCAAATCAAAATACATTGAAGTAAAGGAGGTAGAGCGTACAAAAACCAATGTGCCCAGAGAAGTTTTGAACTGTTTTCAGGTACACAAATTAAGTTTTTATAAGAAGACCGACGGAGAAGAAACCCTGGAGGGGAAATGGATACCCGCACCCAACCAGGAAGGTAATTGTGGTTATGGCATTACCTCACTTAGTAGAAGATCTTTAGCGAAAACCTTTCCGGGCATTAAAAACAATACGACTGCCAGTACTCCAAAAACATTCTCTGATCCAAGAGCAGGTTCTGCCGCTTCAACGCCCGCAAAATCAGTCCAGAAGCCAGCAGCAGTTGTTCCCAAACCGAAGCCACCTGTTGTTCCTTCGGAAACTACCACTCCTGTTTCAAATTCTTCCTTAGCAAAATCACCACAAGACAGCCCGCAGATACTATCGAATGTTAACAAAGCAAATGTTCCCGCTATCAGGATAGAAAAAATTATTGCCCCTGGTACTCGTTTTGAAAAAAGAACCAACACCGTTATCAAAACGATAGAAATCGAAAGCGAATCTGTTGTGATCGATTTGTATGACAATGGTGAAATTGACGGCGATAGTGTATCATTGTTTTTTAATGGCAAACTAGTGATAGCTCAAAAAAAACTCACC
Organism: Chitinophagales bacterium; assembly: GCA_038249665.1. Lineage (GTDB taxonomy): Bacteria > Bacteroidota > Bacteroidia > Chitinophagales > Chitinophagaceae > Ferruginibacter. Next base: position 31,296 of record JBBSDF010000011.1, on the reverse strand, counting down.
ACACAAGCCCTGCGTTTACGCATACCACAAGAAGAACTGGAGGCAGAAAATGAGTTGGTGATGTATGCGGAGAACCTAGGCTCCATTCCGCCCAATACAGCATTAATGATTGTTACAGATGGAACCAAGAGATATGAAGTGAGGATCACCTCCGACTTACAAAAAAGTGGCACCATCCGTTTTCTTCGCAAACAACAATAGACATTGAATATAAATGAAAATGAATTGGCCCCACTTTTGATATAGTGAGGCCAATTTTATGATGAGACAAAACTATAAACTCCGCTTCACAAAAGCATCGTATTTCTACGAAATTTTCCTTTCTAAATTAGTAGAAATACTGTGAAAACCCTTTGCCAGTGTTGATTTGTACTAAGTGTTGGTTGATTTGCACTATTCGTAAAAACAAATGAAAACATTCTTTCTAATTTGTTGATGAAAGTTCTTAATCAACAAAATAACATTAATTATGAAAAAAATCACACAAATCACTGCCTGCATTTCATTAGCTGGTTTAATGATGGTAGGTTGTAAAAAAACCGGCAGCAATGTTGAAGTAACGCAAGACAAGGTTCCAACCGAAATTCGTGCTATGGTAAAAGCTGCAGGCTTTACAGACAATGGGATGTCTGTAAATCCAGACGGATCATTCCTGATTGAAGGTGACATCCTGCTCACCAGAGACGAATTAGCTAATATGGGTAACAACAACGGACCAGAGCTCATCATTGCAAACGACGAACATTACCGCACTACCAATTTGGTAAGTGGCACCCGCACCATCACCGTTTCATTAAACACTACGCAGGCAAATTTTGTAACGGCTACCAACACTGCAATTGCACGTTTCAACGCATTGCCGCTGAGAATTAAATTTCAAAGAGTAAGTGGCACCAGTGCAAATATCAATATTCGCACTTTCTATCAGGTGAGCAATACACTGGGTAGTGCTGGTTTCCCTAGCGGTGGTAACCCTTACAACACAGTAAACATGAATACTTATTGGTACACTCCTACAGTAGGCGTAAATGGCTTGGCAACAACCATTGCCCATGAAATAGGGCATTGCATAGGATTCCGTCACACAGATTACATGAACAGATCATATAGTTGTGGTGGTACTGCAGTGAATGAAGGTTCGGCAGGTATTGGTGCCATTCTGATTCCTGGCACACCTAGCGGACCAAGTGCAGGCTCTTGGATGCTAGCGTGCAGCAGTACATCTACCAACAGACCGTTCACATCTGCTGACAATATTGCGTTGAACTTTGTTTACTAAGCAAATCCAATAATAATCACTGAACACCCCTTTCCATAAAAAAGGGGTGTTGTATTTTATTAAATTATTTTATGCACAACCCGTTTATTGTGGTCACTAAATTTATTTTTTTTAACAAAATATTATATATTGTAACAGCATTTTGAACGTGCTAATGTTGCAAAACCCTTCGTATACTTATCTTTTTATTTTAAACACCTCTAGTTTTTATGTGCATAAACTTCCGTTTACCGGTGCTGATATTTGTGCTCTGCTATTGCTATTCCGCGGATGCGCAAACAAAAAAAAACAACGTAACAAACCCTACATTGAGATTCGAGGAATTAGCCCAGGCCGGTTCCAACTCAGGCTTTTTTATTTTGCAAACTAGAGGAGGCGATTCAATTTCAGGTTATATCCAGATCAGACAAATAACGAGTGATCTCATCGTAGTAAAAAAAATAAATAACAACGAATCCGATACAACTCACCCTGCAATTATCCGCATCGCGAATGCCAATCACCGTTGGAAATACGCGCCGGCACTCTTGCGTACCAATCTTTTACAAACGCACAAAACAAGAAGATTTACAATTGTGGGCATTGAGCACCAGGGTCTGATGGATGTGCTTGACAAATATACATTGCAATTAAAAGACGTGCAACAGATTCCAGATGCCAACGCAGCCGTGGTTTCTTGTAGCTATGCAACCCTGAGCAATTTGTTGGTCAAAGAGCCAGCCATCCTATTTGTTGATATTTATATAAAACCACGTTCAGAAATAGAACTCATTGGGTACGACCGCAGCTTACACGGCATTCAAGAAATCGACGTTGCCATACCTGGTGCCAACGGAAAAAACATTAGCATCGGCATCAAAGAATCTGATATGGATGCTCAAGACCTTGACCTTGTGAAAAGGGTGAAACCATCTTCGTTGGCCCATCCAGAAAAAGATGTACATGCAACCGTAGTGGCAACATTAGCCGGCGGTGGGGGCAACAGCTTTATTACCGGCAAAGGCCTTGCCTGGAAAAGCGATTTTTTTCCTTCTTCCTACAACATGTTGTTTCCCGACAATGGCACTATTTTACAACAAAACGATGTGAGCATACAAAACCATTCCTATGGCACCATTGTGCAATCTTTTTACGGGGCCGAAGCCGCAGCTTACGATGCACAACAATTCAACATCCCTTACCTGATTCATGTATTTTCATCCGGGAACCGAGGCACGTCAGCTGCTACCAGTGGTACTTTCGCGGGCATCAATGGATTTGCTAACCTCACCGGAAACTTTAAGATGTCGAAGAACAGCATCACTGTGGGCGCTACAGATACCAGTGGCAGCATCACGGCATTTAGTTCTGCAGGCCCATTGTATGACGGTAGACTGGGCCCACAAATTACTGCTTTGGGGCCGAACGGTACATCCGATGCAGCTGCCATTGTAAGTGGTGGTATTGCGGTATTACAACAGGTGTACAAAGACAGCAATCAACAACAACTCCCGGATGCCGCTTTGATCAAAGCATTGTTATACAACAATGCAGATGATATTGATCAAAAAGGAATTGATTACAAATCTGGTTATGGCGCTGTGAATATTTTTAAAACAGTAAAAGCATTACAAAACAGAAAATATATTGCAGGAAACTTAGTAAACGGTCAGCAACTTACATTTCCCATTCATCTTCCCTCCAACGCGGCAAATATAAAATTTACGCTTGTATGGAATGATCCCGCTGCTGCTATCAACAATAACCTTGCATTGGTAAACGACATTGATCTGGAACTAATAGAATCTGGTACCAGCCTTATTTACAAGCCCTGGATACTCTCTACCTTCCCTATGGCCGACTCCCTTCGTAAACCAGCTATTAGAGGTGTAGACAGATTAAACAATGCTGAGCAAATCAGCCTCGAAAGAAACAATGGGAATGAGTACTTACTCGCGGTAAAGGGCAGTCGCATTATCGGTGCTGCTAACCAACGTTTTTACATCGCCTATCATTGGGATACCATCGGTTCATTTCGTTTTATCAGTCCCATCAATGCATCCGACATCAACCTGGATGAAGGCAATTTTGTGAAAATCAAGTGGGAAGCCATTGCTGAATTACCCAACGAAACAGGCACCCTCTTTGTAAGTTTCAACAATGGAAATTTCTGGCAGCCTATAGCGAGTAGTGTTCCCATTGGCGATCATGTCTTTAATTGGCCTGTTCCTGATACGATCGGCACGGCGATGTTTAAGATGGAACACCTCCAGCAATCCTGGTTCTCGAATAACTTAATAATCGCACCTTTAACCAAATTGAGGGTCGACTATTTTTGCGAAGATTCACTGCAACTCTCCTGGAATGAACACGTATCTGCACAAAGTTACCAGGTTTTTCAACTTACAGACAGTGCCTATCTAAAATCCATTGCTATCATCAATGGTACAACCATTCGTTTACCCAACAACCGATCACCTTCCACAGTATTTGCAGTGCAACCCATATTATCCAACGGATTGTATGCCACCAGATCTTATGCCATCAAACCTTCTGAACAGGGCGTGGCTTGTTTCTACAATACGTTGTTGGCAAATGATCTCGCGAACAGCATACAACTGGAATTGAGTTTAAGTATTCCGTCATTAACAGACAGCATCGTTTTTGAAAAAATATTCCCAATCAACAATGATCAAAAAAAAATATCCGCTACGATTGTTGAAGGTTTAAGTTCTCTATACACGGCAACAGACAATAATCCATTACCAGGATTAAACAGTTACCGGGCACGTATTTACACAAAAACAGGAAGCGTTGTTTTCACCAATATTGTGTCTATAATAAGCAATGCTGGAGAAAATATTTGGCTCTATCCTAATCCTGCCCGCAGCGGTGAGCGCATCCAATTCAAATTACGAGACATCAGTATTGGAAATCAAATCCAGTTATTCAATGCAAATGGTCAACTGCTGAAAAGTATCCCAATAGGATCAGCTGGCAACCTTTCCACATCTGGATGGCCTCCAGGTTCCTATTTATATAGAATCATTCAGGCAGATCAAACCATTTTGATAACTGGAAAAATAATTATTACCAATTGATTTTAAAATGCAAACACAAAACAGTGAATTTAATTTGAGTTTCCAGTACAATGATTTATTTGAGTACGCAGCCTTGTTGGCCAATAATTTACAAGTACCTTTTGTAAACAATCAAATCATTTATCCTCCACATATAGCTGAAGGATCAAGTAAATTTTTTAAGATCAATGACTATATGTCTTACCAAGTGGCACACTACAAGGCAAAACAAAAAATGGTTTTCAATCGCTACCCTACTGTTTCCGATCATGTAACCACCACATTTCAGGATTTCACCTTCGCACGCTGTAATGTGCACCAGCACACCTGCAACGAGATCATACTCAACAACAACAGCCTTGGTTCTGTACAATGCAAAAGCACCCGCTCACATGAAGTGGTGGTAATTGAACCGGGCCTTGAAGTGAAAGTGATATTGGTGATGATGAAAGAAAACTGGGCAGAAAATATTTTACACGATTCGGTGAGCAATGAGAAATTTCTGCGCTATCTCATCAATCAGGACGCCAATCTTAGAAAAGAATTTTTAAGTCAGGAACAAAACCGATTGTTCAAAGAAGTATTCGAAGGCAAAGCATTCACCTTGCTACAGCACTTATATTACGACGGTAGAATACTAAATTTACTGGAGAGCTTCTTAAAGGATATTCTCACAAAAGAAGATGCAGAGAGTCCGTATTTATTTGCCAGTTATGAAGACGTTAGAATGCTACAAGTAGCAGAACAATATATCAATGATCATTTGATGAAACCCTTCCCCGGTGTAGAAGTGCTGAGCAGGATCAGTTGTATGTCGAGAACAAAATTCATCACCCTTTTTCAAAAAGTGTATGGACTCAGTTCTTTTGAATATTCGCAAAAGAAAAGACTGGCGATTGCCTATGAGTACATGAAAACAGGCAAACACAATGTTAGCGATACCGCACAGATCATAGGCTATGCCGGCGTAAATAATTTTGCCGTGGCTTTTAAAAAAGAATTTGGTTTATTACCCAGCCAATTATTAGAAAGAGTTCGGGTGTAACACTAAATAAATTAAATGAGGTATTTGCTTAAATTTACGCAATGAATAAAAATTTTCAAAAGATTGGTATTGCCGCTATTGCTCTTTTGACCTCCTCGAACGTCCTTGCCCAGCAATTAGGTGGCAACCCTTCCCATTTAAAATGGAAACAGGTGAACGGACCCTCATCAAGAGTGATTTTTCCAGAATCGCTTGACAGCCTGGCGAAAAGAATTTACCAAATCAATCAACAGCTTGATACGACTACTTTATACAGCATCGGGAAAAATTCCCGTAAATGGAATATTGTGTTACAACCCCACACCATTGTGGCCAATGCATACGTACGCATGGCACCTTTGATGAGTGAGTTTTACATGACCGCCGATCAGAATAATTTTACCACAGGAAGCATTCGATGGGACGATAACCTGATCATTCATGAAAATCGTCACATGCAGCAATTCAGCAATTTCAACAACGGTCTCACCAGAGTATTTTCTTTTTTGTTGGGGCAAGAGGGCCAGTTACTGGCCAATGGCATCACAGTTCCAGACTACTTTTTTGAAGGAGATGCCGTATGGCAGGAAACCCTTGTAAGTAAACAAGGACGGGGAAGAATGCCCTCATTTTACAACGGAATGAAATCGCTCTGGTTGCAAAATAAACAGTACACCTGGATGAAGCTCCGCAGTGGCTCGTTGAAAGATTATTTACCCAATCATTACGAATTGGGTTATATGTTGGTAGCGTACGGGTATGAAAAATACGGGGAAGATTTCTGGAGAAAAGTAACCCAGGATGCGGTGCGTTTTAAAGGCCTGTTCTATGCATTTAATCAGGCTATACAAACACATGCCGGAGTTTCGTATTCAACTTTCAGAAAAAATGCGTTGCAGTATTTTCAAGAAAAAACGGCTGTTCAAAACCTACCCATTTTAAATAACACCTACCTCACCCCTACTCAAAAAAACAATGTGGTTTCATACCGTTTCCCAGTTTTGATTGGGGGCGATAGCATACTGGTCAGCAAATCATCTTACAAAGAGATCAGTAGTTTTTACCTGATCAGCGATGGGAAGGAGAAAAAAATTCGGGTAAAAGACAATGCCATCGACGATTATTTTTCGTACCGAAATGGAAAAATTGTGTACGCGGCATTTAGAAAAGATGCCCTGCGTGGCAATCAAGACTACAGCGAACTACGCATCATAGATGTAGCCAGCGGCAAACAAAAGAATATCACCAAACAAACAAAATATTTTTCGCCAGACATTCACCCATCTGGCCAGGAGTTGCTTGCCGTTCAGGTAGCTCCCGGAGGTGCCAGTGAATTGCATCGCATAGATGCTGTTACAGGTTTTACCATTGCAGCTATCCCCAATCCTAACAATTATTTTTTTACTCAAACAAAATACATCAACGCGGAAATCGCCGTTAGTGCCGTAAGGCATCCTGATGGAAAAATGGCCCTGGTAAAAGTAAACCTTACGGATGGAACAACCCAAGTGCTCACCACCTTCAGTTATGATGTGTTGGGATATCCAACCATAAAAAACGATACGGTCTACTTTTCAAAAATGCAAACCGGAAAAAATGGTTTGCCCACTGCCGATAAAGCCTTTGCGCTCGATTTAAAAAGCGGGAAACAGTTTTTATTAAGTGATAATGTGAATGGTATTTACCAACCTGGCATCAACAGTGCTGGCGATATGATCGCGAGTGCGTTTACGGCAGACGGCTACTTACTGCAACAAATTAATGGGAAAGATTTACTTTGGAAAGAGGTGTTGGATCAACCCGAAAGCATTGCACCCATCAACACGAACGGCAAGGACTTACAGGCGCTTTTATCCGACCCAAAAAATGAGGATGACCCATTGGCTGTTTCCAGTTACAAAAAGTCATTTCACTTATTTAATTTCCACAGTGCCAGGCCTTCGATATCGGCTACCACTTATGGTTACACTTTGTACGGAGATAATGTGCTGAGCAGTTTCAGCAACAGTTTGGGTTACGAGTACAACCGTAACGAACGCAGTAGCAGTTTGGCTTACAACTTTATATACGCAGGCGCATTCCCATTTTTGAGGGCGGGACTGCAATATAATTACAACAGAAATATAGACACTTCTCTCACGGGTGGCATTCAATTTAATTCAGCCAAAGCCAACCTGGGCTTTTATGTTCCCTTGACTTTCAATAATGGAAAAATGTTCAAATTTGTGAATGTGGGAGCAGCCTATAACCTGGAACAGATCCCTTATTTGGGAATCGGGAAAAATATTTGGCAAAATACATCCTTCAAATACGTAAATGCTTTTATTAATGTTACGCAACAAAGTAGAAAAGCATTACAACATATTCACCCAAGATGGGCGCAATCGGTATCGCTTAATTACCGAAAAGGATTTAATTATTTTGAAACAGGTAAATTGATCGGAAACAGTGCATTTTATTTCCCGGGAATTGGAGTAAACCATAGTTTGGTGCTGAATGCAGCGTTCCAGAAAAGAGATACCCTACCCGATTTTTTTAGTAACAATTTTGCGTACGCCAGAGGTTACGAAACTTTAAATACCAGAAGTATGTTTAAATGGGGAGTGAACTATCACATACCATTGTTGTATCCCGATTGGGGTGTTGGAAATATCTTTTTCATACAACGAATCCGAACCAACCTTTTTTACGATCACAACAGTGCAAGAGCGAGGGTAAATGGCAAACTAACGGATATCATTAACCGCAGTACAGGAACCGAGATCTATTTTGACGGAAAAATTTGGAATGCTTTATCTGGCAGCATAGGTTTTCGCTACAGTCATTTGTTAGATGTAGACTTACAATTCCCTTCAGCAAAAGGAAGATTTGAGATCATTCTTCCTATCAACATCATACCAGATTAGGGCTTGATTAACCACCAAATATTTGGGTGTAGTATCTTTTCCCGTTTTTATCTTTGGCGATCCCGATGCCAATGTGCGTGTACTTACCCAGCATGTTTTTGCGGTGGCCGGAAGAATTTTCCCAGAGTTTTACTACTTCCTTTCCTGAAGCAGGACCAATGGCAACATTTTCTGCAAAATAGTTCATGGCAGGATGAGCAGTAACGACCAGTTTGCTTCTTTTATCAAAGCCGGCATGGCCGAAAGGAATTTTTCCGGCGGCCATATTTTCGCTGTGTTGTTGGGCAATAGCATTCAACTGCTCGTCTGTCGAAAGTGCCCCTAATCCATGCGACTTCCTAAATGAATTAGTAGAAAAATGAACTTCTTTTACCAATGATAATTCTTCTGAAACCGTAAAAGCGGACAAAAGCGAGATCAGTAAAAGCATCAAAATTGACCTGGATAAAAATGACTTTTTCATATAGCTGTAAATTACCTCAATCAAAACAATATTCAATACCGAGCCAGGATTTTTAACGTGTTATTGCAATCACTTTAACTTTTATAAAAAACTGGTCAAACACATAAATAAGGTAAGAATCAAAGCACCCAACTTGGTGGGTTCAACACCGCCCATGGAGATAGCGGGGGCATTTCTCTAAGGTCTTTTGAATTGTGCTGAATGTCTTTTATTAATGGGTACAACAACTGGATAAATGACTCAATTGGGCAAAAAATTGCGCCGTTACAGAGAAAAAGTGCCATCACCGCAGTTCAAGGGCTGCCTTAAAAAATAGTTGTAATTGGTTTTACGTCAGATTTTTTAATGATATTTGCGCAATCCCATATACAACATGAAGGTTTTAATCAAACATGCCAACATCATCTGTTCTTCTTCTGCACACCACGGGCAAGTAAAAGACATTCTCCTCCACAACGGAATTATCGAAAAAATTGCCGACGACATTACCGAATCAGCTGATCAAAGGATTGAGCAAACCGGCCTGCACATAAGCATAGGCTGGATGGATCTGTTTTCCCATTTTAACGACCCGGGATTGGAGCACAGAGAAACTTTGGTAACCGGGGCAAAGGCGGCAGCTTCAGGCGGGTTTACGGATGTGATGATTTTACCGAATACCCTACCATTGATCAGCAGCAAATCAGTTGTAGAATATATATGCCAAAAAGCAGCGGCATTACCAGTAAACATCCTGCCAATTGGAAGCCTGACTAAAAATGCAGAAGGCAGGGAGTTAACAGAAATGTATGACATGCATGCCAGTGGCGCCGTAGCATTCAGCGATGGCATTCATTCCGTGCAAAGTCCGGGCTTGTTGCTGAAAGCATTGCAATACGTTTTGCCGATCGAAGCTTGCATTATCCAAATACCGGACGATAAAAGCATAGGTGGGCATGGTTTAATGAACGAAGGGATAGTGAGTACTCAGCTTGGATTGCCCGGCAAACCAGCCATAGCAGAAGAAATCATGATTGCCAGAGATATAGAATTATTGAAATACTGCAAATCGCGTTTACACCTAACGGGTGTGAGTACCCGAAAAGGGATCGAATTAATTTGCGCTGCAAAAAAAGAAGGTTTACAGCTTACATGTTCGGTATCACCGGCACACCTCCTATTTTGTGATGAAGACTTGAACAGTTATGATAGTAACCTGAAATTAAATCCTCCTTTGAGAACTTCAGACGATAGAGCTGCACTGCGGGAAGCTTTTCAGAATGGGGATATAGATTGTATTGCCTCACATCACTTGCCACAGCATTGGGACGATAAAACCTGCGAGTTTGAATACGCAAAATATGGCAGCACCAGTTTGGAAACAGTTTTTGGAGTGGCTAGATTGTTTAAACACAATATCAATGATTTGATCAACATGATGACAGTAGCTCCCAGAGCTATCGTTGGATTACCCCTTCCTGAAATAAAAGAAGGGGTTGCAGCATGCTTAACCCTTTTTACGCCAGACGAAGTTTTTGTATTCGACGAGAAAAATAGTAAGTCCGCTTCCAGAAACAATGCTTTTGCTGGTCAGCAACTCAAGGGAAAAGTGTTGGGCATTATCAACAAAAACCAAATCAGCTTAAACCAATAGGATGAAATTAAAGGCAACTTACAAAGGATTGATCACCGGAGTGGGGATGGTATTGATGTCAATCGTTTTCTATTACGGTTTGCATGTTGAACCCAATGGTCCTTACCAAATGTGGGTGATTGTTGTATTCATTGGAGGGGTGGGTTGGAGCTTGCTCGGTTTTCATCATTCGCCCAAAGCAGTGAATGCCAAATTCAAAGATTATTTTGCCGAAGGATTCAGAACTTTTATCATTATTACCCTGATAATGGTCATTTATACCGCCGTTTTTTACAAATTGAATCCGCAGATTCTGGAAAAAGTTATCAAAGACAATGAAGCGTTGATTTTGCAAGCAGGCGACAAAACACCTGCAGAAATTTCGGAGAACTCAGCCAAATTAAGAAGTATATTTATGCCCATGACAATTTCCATCACTACGGTAACCTATCTCATATTTGGAGCGGTTACTAGCTTGATTGGTAGTTTGTTTTTGAAAAATGCGAGGGGTTAAAATCGGATGATTTCAAAATCAGCAGCTTTTGATCGTTAACAGATCAGCCTGAAAGTGGTGTTAAATGGGTGATCGGGTGAACAACAATAAATGAAACAACCAATAGAAACGGATCTGTTTGGTTAACAAAAAATAAAAAATGGATCTATCAATCGTCATTCCTTTATTAAATGAAGAAGAATCGTTGCCCGAATTGGCAGCGTGGATCGAACGCGTTGTAACGGCAGAGCGATGCAGTTATGAAGTGATCATGATTGACGATGGCAGTTCAGATGATTCCTGGGCCGTGATTGAAAAATTACGCGCCGGCAATCCCAACATCAAAGGCATTAAATTTCAAAGAAATTACGGCAAAAGTGCTGCGCTCAATGAGGGTTTCAAAGCCGCAAAAGGCGATGTAATTATTACCATGGATGCAGATATGCAAGACAGTCCGGATGAAATTCCTGGACTTAGAAAAATGATCCTTGAAGAAGGGTTTGACCTTGTAAGCGGATGGAAGAAGAAACGTTATGACAATGCCATTACCAAAAACTTGCCTTCAAAATTATTCAACGCTGCAGCTCGCAAAAGTTCGGGTATTTATTTGCATGATTTTAATTGCGGACTAAAAGCATATCGCAAAAAAGTTGTAAAGAGCATCGAAGTGTACGGAGAAATGCATCGTTACATTCCTATCCTTGCCAAGTGGGCGGGTTTTAGAAAAATCGGAGAAAAAGTGGTAGAACACAGACCCAGAAAATTTGGTGTAACAAAATTTGGCTGGGAACGATTTGTGAATGGTTTTTTAGACCTGTTTTCTATCATGTTTGTAGGCAAATTTGGAAAAAGGCCCATGCATTTTTTTGGACTTTGGGGCAGTGTCGTATTTTTTATGGGTTTGGTGATCTGGACTTACCTGTTTATTGCAAAATTTGCTTTTCAGAAATACAATATGACCGATAGACCGTTGTTTTACATTGGCATTATTTCGTTGGTTATTGGGGTACAGTTGTTTCTGGCAGGCTTTCTAGGCGAGTTGATCTCTAGAAATTCAGCAGAAAGAAATAGCTACCTTGTTGAAGAAAAAACAGGTTTGTAACAGGTTCTTTTTCGAAAATAACCTTCCATCTGGCAAAATTTACATCATCGCTTTTAGTTACTTAACAAAAGACAATTGTTTTGTTGAAGGGATAGGCCATACATCAACATGAAAAAAAAAATCACCATTATTGGTCCGGCTTACCCACTCAGAGGCGGAGGTATGAGCACTTTCAACGAAAGGTTGGCCCGGGCTTTTATAGATGATGGACATGAAGTAACCATCTACACTTTTTCGTTGCAATATCCGTCCATCTTTTTTCCGGGTACGTCCCAATATTCAGATGAAGCAGCTCCCGAAGGGCTCAACATCAAAGTGTTGATCAACTCCATCAATCCTTTCAACTGGATAAAAGTCGGTAACCTTTTGCGTAAAGAAAAACCAGATTTGATTGTAGTACGTTACTGGTTGCCCTTTATGGGTCCTTGTTTTGGAACCATCTTGCGTATCGCCAAAAAAAATAAACACAGTAAAGTGGTATGTATCGCCGACAATGTGGTACCGCACGAAAAAAGAGTGGGCGACAATGCTTTTACGGCTTATTTCATCAAGCCCGTAGATGCCTTTATCAGTATGAGTCAAAAAGTTTTAGCGGATCTTCGGTTGTTTGATACAACAAAACCAGCTCACTTCATCCCCCACCCACTCTATGATAATTTCGGAGAAAAAATAACTCAGCTAGAAGCCCGCCAGCACCTGGGCATATCGGCAAAGCAACCGCTGATACTCTTTTTTGGTTTTATCAGAAAGTACAAAGGACTAGATATTTTATTGCACGCTATGGCTATCTTGAAAGATAAAATGCCATCGTTGCGATTGATGGTAGCAGGTGAATTTTATGAAGACCAAAAAGAGTTGGAGGCTTTGATCGAAAAGTTAGGTATCAGCGATCAACTCCTGTTACACACGCATTTTATTACAGATAGTGAAATCAAGTATTATTTATGTGCTGCCGACTTAGTGGTGCAACCTTACCGCAATGCCACCCAAAGTGGGGTAACGCCATTGGCCTATCATTTCGAAATTCCCATGTTGGTTACCAATGTTGGAGGATTGGCTGCGATGGTACCCGACGGCAAAGTGGGCTTAGTAGCTACGCCTGATGCAGCTTCGATTGCAGAAAAAATTGAGTTGTATTTTAAAACGGGTGCAACGCCGTATCTACCTTTTATACAGGAAGAGAAGAAAAAATTTAGCTGGAAAAACATGGTGAGCGCTTTATTGGAGGCAGTTTAAGCCTATAAGCTTTCGTTAAATTTCAGGTAAGTATCTTCTGGAATGTTTCTAATGCAAAATCTTTGGTTATTTTTATGAACATGAAGATATTACTGGTTGGCTTTATTACTCTTTTTTTTAATGGTTGTGTACATGCACAGATCAGCAATACTGACCAAAAGTTTCTTCAAAAAAAAGAGGATAGTCTGCTGCTTTTGTCAGATAAAATTGTGCAGGGCATCAACCCGTCAGACCGTCTTGCGGCAGACAGCATCTTTACAAAAGTGCTAGTGCGGGCATTGAAAACGAAGCATTCCTTTTCCTACAAATTCGATTCCTTGTATGCCGTTTCAAAATTGTTTGCACCTGATAGTAGTTTCAAAATATTTACCTGGCAGTTGATCATCAACGACAATGTGATACGGCAGCATGGTGCTATTCAAATGAAAACCAATGATGGCTCCTTAAAGTTGATTCCTTTGATCGATAAATCAGATGTCACTCAAAATCAAGCAGACACCATCGCCGATAATCTGGGCTGGATGGGCGCTGTGTATTACCGCATCATCCAAACATCTCATCAAAATAAAAATTATTACACCCTACTCGGATATGATGAAAATAATATCCGCAGCAATAAGAAAATCATTGAGATCCTGAGTTTCGACAATGGTAAACCTCTATTTGGCAGCCGCCAGTTCAGCATTGCCAGCGGCTTTGGTTATAACAATAAGATGGCTAGGTTTATCATGGAATACAAAAAGAATGCAAGTCCGCGACTAACGTTCGACAAGGATATGGACATGATCGTTTTTGAACACCTCATTTCAGAATCTAATCAACCAAACAAAAAATGGACCCTTGTTGGTGATGGTGATTACGAAGGTTTTAAATGGATGGATGGCCGTTGGGTGTACATCAATAAAATATTTACGGAAATGACCCCGGAAGGAGCCGTTCCCGTGCCAATGCCACTCAGAGATGAAAATGGCAACATCAACGAAGGCAACATCAAGAACAAACCACCAGCGTCCAGGCCAACTCCAGCCCCTAAAAAAGCCGGAGGAGGATTCAAATAACTTCTCGTATAGATGGATTTCTTAACTCGCTACAAAGAATGCCACTTCTACACTACTCCACCAGAATTTCTCAGGAACCTTTTCATTAGGGGACAGGTTTTAAGAGGGCAGATATCAATCAGGTTTGTTTGTAAGTTTTATGCCAATGAGCCGTCTGAAAAAACAGGTAAGCGATTTTAATTGAAGATGTTATCAATTTCCTAAAACAATCCTTTCTAAAATCTGTTTAACAAATATTACGTATTTGTAAGAAACCATTTATGATGCAAAAAACATTTTTACTCTTCGTGTCTGCTTTAATAAGCCTAACAAGTTGTGCCAACAAAAAAACGAACACTATTAACATGAGCGAACCCAACAATAACCCCGTTGTTTTAGACAATCTCACCAATACTGATACGGTAACTTTTGGAACCGGATGTTTCTGGTGTACCGAAGCCATTTTCCAAGATGTGGACGGTGTGATCAGTGTTGTAAGTGGTTACAGCGGTGGCAATGTGGCCAACCCTACTTACGAGCAAATTGGAACAGGTGCTACAGGCCATGCCGAGTGCCTTAACATTATTTACGATACCACAAAAGTATCTTACGACGAACTGCTGGAGATTTTCTGGCAAACACACGATCCTACAACGCTCAACAGACAGGGCAACGATGTGGGTCCACAATACAGAAGTGTGATCTTCTATCGCAATCAACAACAAAAAGAGACAGCGGAGAAGTACAAATCAGAGCTTGACAAGAGTGGTGCTTTCAGCAACCCTATTGTTACCACGTTAGAACCCATGAGTGTTTTTTACAAAGCAGAGAATTATCACCAGAACTACTACAATCAAAACGGCAACCAGCCTTACTGCCAGTTTGTGATTAAACCCAAAGTTGAAAAGTTTAGAAAAGTGTTCAAAGACAAATTAAAAAAAGATTAATAAAATCATATCTGGCAATAACAATTGTAGTTGGATGGGAGTATCTTCTAAAAGGTACCACCATCCAATTTTTTTATTGCTTACGTACCCTTCTTAATTCAAGCATGTTAAGCCCATTCGGTTTAAACCCAGTTATAGTGGGCTGCACGAGGTGTAACGCCCTATCGTACCAAAGCGGAACAATGGGTGCATCCAACATTATTTGCTGATCCATTTTCCGGTACAGTATATACCGTAAAGAATCGTTTTCTTCTTGCAAAGCTTCTTCATACAAAGCATCGAAGGCATTGTTTTTATAGCGGGTATAATTGGGAGGCGCTGGATTTTTGCTGTAAAAAACACTCAGGTAATTTTCAGCGTCGGGATAATCCGCGATCCAACTTCCGCGAAAAAAAACTGCCTGACTTTTACTGGTTTGTTCTAGCAGCAAACTCTTTTGAATAGATTCTACCTGCACATTAACCCCGATCTGCTTTAATTCATTGGCCACATAACTGGCAAGGTTGGTATATATAGGAATGGTTAAGAGTTTGATGGCAGGTATGCTTTGTTCATAGCCGAAACCTGCTTCGGCCAGCAATGCACGGGCTTTTACGGGGTCGTAATGATACCCTTTTACTTCAGCCGCGTCGAAGCTGGGCAACCCTTGCGGAACAAAACCACTTTCTGCAGCAGTTCCAATAGAATTGCGCAGGTACAAGATCATTTTTTTACGGTTGATGCCATAATTGATTGCCTGGCGCACCTGCTTTATTTTAAGCGGAGAATTATTTAATAAAACATTGTTGGTATCTACCAATATACCGAAGTATTCAATATTGAGGTATGGACTTGTATTAAGCTGAATGATACCCTTCCATTCTTTTTTGAGCTGACCGGTTTTGGTTAATATTTCATCTTTAAAAGATGCGTCGATATCGTTGATAAAATCCAATCTGCCCTGGCGGAATTCCAGAAACTCGGTCGCTTTGCTGTCGAAAAAATTGACTTTAATACCATCAACATACGGTAACGCATAACCGCTACTGTCTTTTTCGAAATAGTGTTCATTTTTTTTCAACACCAGGGCCTGCCCTTCCACCCACGCTACAAATTGGAAAGGTCCGCTGCCAACGGGATGGCGGCGAAATTCGTTGCCGTACTGCTGCACGGCTTCTTTTGGTACAATGCTGCAATATTGCATGCTGAGAATACCCAAAATGGGTTGGAAAGGCGCCAGTAATTTTAATTGAAAAACGGTATCATTCAGTGCTGCAAAAGGCTGAGCAGTATCCACCCTGTTGTTGAATATCCATGCGCCCGGGCTGGCTGTTTCGGGATCTACGATCCTTCGAAAACTATAAGCAACATCATAAGCTGTTAACCTGCGGCCTGTGCTGTTTTTAAAAACAGGGTCATCATGAAAAAAGACATCTGTACGTAGAAAAAATAAAATAGTTTTTTTATCCGCACTAAATTCCCATCTTTTGGCGAGAGATGGCTGAATACGCAAGCTGTCATCCACTTCTACCAATGTATTGTAGAGTTGGTGAACGGGCCACATGATGGACTGGTTTTTGGCAAAAGCCGGATCTAGTGAAGCTATGCCACTGGATTCATTGTAACGAAAAATGGTTTTATCGGAAGCCTGTTTCTTATTGCAGGAAAACGTGCAAATAACGGCGATGAAACAAAACATACATGCTGTAAACCGGATCAATAGCGATTGATTTTATTTGTAGGCTCAATTTATACAATGCGAGGCAGATTTCTGCATGAATTAAACACATCATTCAAATATACAGCCGATACACTGGAAACAAGGCATCAATCGGCGCTACTGTTGGAAGCTCGAATAAATTAAAGGTGAAATATATTAGATAAACAAATACTAATCGCCATCAATCTATAAGGTTCTAGTTGGATGTATTTAAATTCGTATTTTTAGAGTTATCAAATAAACCTTGTATGAAGAGTTTTACTAAAACCGCCTTCGCCATTTTATATTTCAGTACTGCTTTGTCAACCAACGCACAACTATTGAATCAAAAAACAGTCATGACAAGGCAAGATACGCTAAGGGGCAGTATTGGTTATGGCCGAATTGGATGGAACGTGTTGCATTATGACATCACGGTGCAACCTGATTATGCAAGCAAAACCATCAAGGGGAAAAATGTTATGCGCTTTTACGACGAAGGTGCAAAAATGATGCAGATAGATTTGCAGGAACCAATGCAAATTGACAGCATTGTAAGTAACGATCAATATTTATCGTTCGCCAGAGAGGGCAATGTGTATTGGGTTACCTACCGCGACCCTGAAGCGAAGTACAAGATAAAACCAGGCCCAGCCAGCTTGACGATGTATTTTCATGGCAAGCCAGTAGAAGCCAGACGCCCACCTTGGGATGGCGGATGGATCTGGAAAAAAGATAAAAAAGGAAATCCTTGGATGACTGTTGCTTGCCAGGGCCTGGGCGCCAGCGTTTGGTACCCCAATAAAGATCACCAAAGCGATGAACCCGACAGCGGTGCCATACTTCGTATGATCGTTCCCGATAGTTTGATGGCCATAGGTAACGGAAAAATGATCGATCAGAAAAAGATGGGGAATGGACTAAGCCAGTATAGTTGGCAGGTCACCAATCCGATCAACAACTATAACATCATTCCTTACATTGGAAAGTACAGTCATTTTGATGAAAAATACCCCGGTGAAAAAGGTTTGCTGGATATGGATTACTGGGTATTGGATTACAATCTTGAAAAAGCAAAAACACATTTTCTGGACGCCACCAGAACTATGAAGGCGCTGGAGCATTGGTTTGGTCCCTACCCCTTTTATGAAGATGGCTACAAACTGGTAGAAGCACCCCATTTGGGTATGGAGCACCAGAGCGCCGTAGCTTATGGCAACAATTATCAAATGGGTTACATGGGCAACGACCTCAGCGGAACTGGTTGGGGCAAAAAATTTGATTTCATTATTGTTCATGAAAGCGGACACGAATGGTTTGGCAATAATATCACAACCAAAGACATTGCAGATATGTGGGTACACGAAGGATTTACCAATTACAGCGAATCCTTATTTACAGACTATTTTTATGGTACAGAAGCGGGTAATGATTATGTGATTGGGTTACGTGAAGGTATCATCAACGACATGCCTATTATTGGCATCTATGGTGTAAACAAAGAAGGCAGTGGCGATATGTATAATAAGGGAGGAAACATGTTGCATACCATCAGACAAATCGTAAACAACGACCAAAAATTTAGGAATATATTACGTGGTTTAAATAAAACTTTTTATCACAAAACCGTAACCACTGCTGAGGTAGAGAACTACATGAGCAATGCTGCGGGAAAAGATTTTTCAAAAATATTTGACCAATACCTGCGCACTATAAAAGTGCCTTTGTTAGAAACAGCACGGGAAGGGAAACACATGCGTTACCGTTGGAGCAACATTGTGGAAGGTTTTGACATGCCCGTAAAAATCATCTCCACCGGCGATGGAAAAAAAACGAAATGGATTCATCCGACTAATGAATGGAAAAAAATAAAGTGGGCGCAGAATCTACCCTTCAAAGTAGATCGTAACTTTTACATTCAACAAAAATAATTTGAGACATAAAAATAGGCTGCGAAAACAGCCTTTTATTATGTCATTAAGATCATCGCTTTTACCAAAAATTAATTGTTTTCTGTTTCACTAGCTTGTCTACCACCGCCAATATATCTTTTGCTGTAATAAGCATCGTTTAAACTACTGATGGTAACGCCGTTACTGGTGCTGGCGTGTACAAAATAATCATTGGTTAAATACACTCCTACGTGGCTCACACCGCCACGGGTATTAAAAAATACCAGATCTCCTTCGGTGAGATTTTGTCTTTTTATTTTTTTACTTTTTGAATATTGTTCCCTGGCGGTTCGAGGAAGGCTTACTCCGTAAACGGTAGAAAACAATAATCCTGTGAGGGCGCTGCAATCGATGCCGTTTTTGCCGGTGCCTCCGTACCTATAACTAGTGCTCCACCAATCTTCTACAAACTGAAACAAGGTAAAATTTACGATTGATTCTATTTCGATATCAAGCAACTGAGCATACTTGAATTGAATTTTGCCACATGCTTCTGTAGTCAAAGTACCCGCCACTGTCGTTTTTTTAACTGGGGTGGTAGTGGGTTTAATGACGCTGACTTCAGGTTTCGGCAACGCGGTACTAAATTCTGAAACTGCAGTCTTTAGCTCGATACCGTCAATAAATTTTAGTGAAGTTTGCCCCTTGGCATTTAGTGAAATTGCCGAACTAAAAATGGTGGCAGCCATCATGAACATTAGGTTTTTCATACGTAAATTGTCGGTTTTACACGTATGTACGACTCTGTCTTGTGTGTTTTACGCTTCCGTTTTTCTTTGATAGTGCTGTTGTTTCGGTCCTGTCTTTGAGTCTTGTCCTACAAACAATTTAAAATAATCTATTTTGCTGATTTGCCGTAAAGTTAACCTTTACATCCGAAAAAAGCAAGCTAAAATTTTATTAAAAGATTGATTATCTATTCATTATAAAAAATTCACCCAATTAAAAAACTGAACCTGTGGGTATAACGTATAGTGATTGTTTTTATTTCCCTTATGTTTCCCCACCAACTTAATAACTTTAAAAAAAGTTCAGGGCCTTGTATTCTATCAATAAATGAAATATGTTATTGAAATAAATGTGATGGATCAAAAAAAATTACTCATCCAGATATCCCATCCCCTTCAATATATGGTACTGCTTATTTAATCTTTGTTGAACTATTCTCTTCTTCGCTGCTGTAGTGCTCCCGAATTTCAACTGGCTTGGCTTTTTTGCCTCGGTTCATCCTCATTTGCAATACATCTACCAATAAAGAAAATGCCATAGAGAAGTAGATATAACCCTTTGGGATTTCTGCCCCCCAACCTTCTACCAGTAAAGAGAATCCAATCAACAATAAAAAGGAAAGTGCCAACATTTTAAAGGAAGGATGCTTGTTCACAAAATTACTAATGGGTTCTGCTGCCACCAGCATGATGGCCACGGTTATAATTACTGCAACATACATCACCCATACTTCTTTTACCATTCCAACGGCGGTGATGATTGAATCTACCGAAAAAACTAGATCCATGATAAGTATCTGTACCATCACCGCTGAAAAGGTATTTACTTTTAAATTATTGGATTTATCGCCCTCTTCCCCTTCCATTTTGTGATAAATTTCTTTGGTGCTTTTGTACAGTAAAAACAATCCGCCAGAGATTAAAATCAGCTCTTTACCCGAGAAACCTTTCCCAAATAAAGTAAACAAGTCTTGGTCCAGTTTTAAAATCCACGATATCACCAACAACAAACCTAAACGGAGCCCTGCTGCCAACAACAGCCCCAAACGCCTTGCTTTTTTTTGTTGTTCTTCCGGAAGTCTGGCCGCAAGTATTGAAATGAATATCACATTATCGATTCCTAGAACCACTTCTAGTGCAATCAATGTTAGTAATGATATGATAATTTGGTAATCCATAAAAAGAGAGGTTTTCTGATAATAATAACACAATATAAAACCTAAAACACGAAGACAAAAAAAAATATTAACGCTTCCCATTTCACATATCTAAAAAAGCCACCAGTACTACTGATGGCTTTGGCTCATTGGAGCCCAGATTATTTTTTGGAGAAAGCCCGGTTATGCGAAAATAACCGAAGGCGTCCATGATTGATCTGTAGATTGCATGAATACCTCCTTTTTTTTGGTGAATGGTCAAGTTAGGTCATAATGCCGAAACAAACATTCATGCTATGAAAGATTTTCCACATTTCTGGTGGAAAGTTTCAACAAAAATGTTTTTTATTTTCAGATGAAAGGAAAAAGCAATTTGTTTTTTATTCCACCAGAAATTTTTGACTCAGCTCATCGTACTCGGCCAGATGGCTATTAGATTTTCCATCACTGTCAAAGATCGCTTCCCACGTACTTAACGGCTCCCAGATGCAAGTGCCTTTTCCTCTCCTACCTGCAGTTTCGAAAGCAATTTTATTGACCTCCTTTTTTAATGCAGAATACTCTACTACGATGATGTCTTTGTTATATCGGTGGCTCAGGTCGTTCAAATTGTTTTCTAAATCACTCAACGTGCCATGCCATTTGGGATAATACGATTGCCCAATCACATCAAAGGGTACGCCTCTTGCCACCATGTTGTCTATGAAAAATACCGACTCATGGTTTTGCCCACCCAGTGCCACATGTAGCATCAATTGCACCGTTGGGTGCACTGCTTTTACCGCGGCTGTACCTGCATTAATCAATTGAGCAGTACCCTCTATGTTCGCTACATTCCCTTCTGGCCAAACAATACCATGATTAATTTCATTGCCTACTTGAACCATGTCTGGTAAAGTACCCTGTGCTTTTAAAGCCATCATCACATCTTTAGTGTAATCGTACACTGCTTTTTTCAGATCTGTAAAATTCAATCCCTTCCAGGCAGCAGGCTTGTATTGCTTTCCTGGGTCTGCCCAATAGTCACTGTAATGAAAATCGAGCAGCAATTTCATTCCGGCAGCTTTCACTCTTTTGGCCATGGCCAGTGTGTTGGTAAGATCACAAAACCCTTTACCAGGCGAGTAACCACTGTCAAGGGATGGGTTGTGAAACAGTCGCAGGCGCACATAATTAAACCCATGTGATTGCAGAATTTCGATGGCATCTTTTTGTATGCCTTTGTCAGAAAATTGAATACCCCTGGCTTCGAGTTCAGGTAAAAAAGAAATATCTGCACCCAGCATATGGTCTACCTTTCTAGGCTTCGCTGCTTCTCCGCTTAACTGATAGGTTGGATCGACGGTAATAGTGGCAGCAGAGGCTGGAGACACGGTAATAATATCGGTGCTACCCTTGTACAACCCCGCGGCTTTGGCATCAACATGTATGATGCCGGGCACAGTTCCAGATTGGATGATCACCTGGCATTTACCATTGAACAAACTACGTTGCCAGGCGCCATCTGCACATTTATCAGGTTCATGGCTACTGGGATCGCCATTGCCAACCCCAATAATTTTTGCGTCGCCCTCCCATTCAAAACGAATCATGTTGTTGGCATCAGGCACCTCTCTTCCTTCTCTGTCAACCACACTGATGTTCACTATGGTTACATCTGTTCCATCGGCCATCATCGTAGTTTTGTACGGCGTCATCACTACTTCAGTGGGCGTACCAGTGGTTTCAACTTTTGCGGTGAGTTTTTTTCCTTTTTTAAAAGCCACTGCTTCTAATTTTCCGGGCTCATACGATACCGGCCATTTCAGGTGACCGTTGCGGGGCATCTCTTTTTTGCCCTGCGATTTGCCATTCAAAAATAACTCTACATTGTCTGCATTGCTGTTCACCCACACTTCAATCACTGGTACAGGTTTACCCCATACTATTTCATGATTCCAGTGCGGAGAAATGTGCAGTACATCTTTGTCTGTCCACCAACTTTTGTAATAATAATAAATATTTTTTGGGAAGCCACACACATCCATCACACCAAAATGGGAGTTGATATTGGGCCATTTAAATGGAGTGGGTTCACCTCTGTAATCGAAGCCCGTCCAGATAAAACCGCCCAACCAAAAATCGTTTGGTGCTGCAAGTTTCCACCAGGTTTCTGCCGTGCTCGCCCACCAGGGTGCTGTGATATCCTGATCGGGTAAATAACCTCTTATACTGTCGATACGCACTTCGCCACGTGTGGTAACCGTACTGCCCATTTCCGTTCCAATGATGGGTTGATTGGGTTGGTCTTTGTGGTAATCTTCTACTGCAAACTGCCTGTAATTAAAACTACGCACCGGAATTATTTCATTAACTCCATTGAACACATTGGCCACATCTGCAGCGTAGGTACAGGTTCTGGTAGGATCCAATAATTTGAGTTTGTTGATAAAAGTTTGGGCAATGCGTTTACCATAGCTGTTGGTGTGAATCCAGCCCTCTTCATTACCGATGCTCCACATAAAAATAGAAGCACGACTCCGATCACGAACCACCAATCGCTCAAATTGATTCATGGATTCGGCACCACTGTTGAGTAATCTTTGTTCGCTCATCACCAGCATTCCGAGGCTATCACAAGCGTCGAGCAATTCTGGCGTAGGGGCATTGTGACTGGTTCTGTAAGCATTGCTGCCCATATTTTCAGCAAACCAATTCTATAATATTGAAGATAATCGGGCAGTGCCGATCCCAATCCTGCATGATCTTGGTGGTTGTTGGTGCCTAAAATTTTGACTTGTTTGCCATTCAAAAAAAGACCGTTGGGCTGAATGACAATGCTGCGGAACCCAAACTTGATTTGTTGAGCGTCTATCATTTTTCCATTGCGCATCAACTCTACGCCTACCCTATATAAATACGGATTCTCCAGATCCCATAAAATGGGATGATTGATTTGTAATGTTTGTTTTATTTGTTGAGACAAACCAGCATCGATGTTTATTTTTTGTTCTTTGGAAACGGCTACTCTTTTACCATCTCTAGTGCTGAGTACGCTGCGAACAGTGTATTCAGCCGCCATAGCAGTTTCGTTGCTGATATCCGATTCCACAAACACGTTGGCGCCATTGCCATTAATAACTGAATAAGCAAATATGCCGTGCGTTTTGATATGTGCATGGTCGAATTCGTTTAACCAAACGTGGCGGTAAATGCCAGCACCCTCATAAAACCAACCTTCGTATTGGGTAGCATCGGCTCGTACAACGACCACATTGGGTTTTTCAAAATTGATCACATCGGTGATGTCATAATTCACCGCTACATAGCCACTTTTGTTGTTGCCAAGATAAAATCCGTTAACCCAAATATTGGCATCTCTGTAAACACCATCAAACTGTAATTCAAATCTTTTGCCACTATCGGCAGCGGGTACAAGAAATGATTTGCGGTACCAGCCAATGCTAGTGGCCGGAAACAATCCACCCACGGGTTTGTAACCATGCGATTGTACATCAAAATTATCTACGTTTACGAAAGGGAGTTCTACCGCCCAATCGTGTGGTAGGTCTACCCCTCGCCATGCGCTGTCGTTGAATGCCGGTTGAATAGCGGTACCCGGTGCTGCACCCGATTTTGAAAAGATAGTAGAGATGCTGTAATTAAAATCTTTCTCCGCATTGGCTGCATGCCCTAAAGCAAACTTCCAGCCTTTGTCGATATTTGTTTTTTTTCTAGGCGATTGTGTAAATGCAGCGCTAACAAATGCCATCAGCAGCAAGGAGGAAACAATTCTTACAAACATATAATTTCTTTATTTTTTTATAAATACTAATTGGCAAAGGCCGTCATAGCAACGGTTGGTTTTCCACTATTGTCGAAAGCACCTTTCGTGTAACCTTGCCAGTTATTGTAAGATTGAGGTTCCCAATATAATACGCCCAGCCCTTTGTTATTGGCCACAGATTTTGTTTTGGCAATCAGGTCAGATAAAAAAGCTTTGCATTCGTTCGGGCTATCCCAACTCATACCCACTTCTACAATCATCACTTCTTTGTTAAAAGTAGTCACCATATCATTCATATTTGCTAGACACAAAAAATTTTGGGTGGTCCAATTATTGGGTTCTGGATACAACGACATGCCAATCACATCGTATTTAGCGTTGTTGTTTCGCAATCCTTCAAAAATCCAGCGAAACAATCCATTGTCGTTTCCGCTAGAAATATGAACAATTACTTTGGCATTGGGAAACGTTGCTTTCACTGCATCATAGCCGGCATTGATTAACCGGGCAAAATTCGACATGCTTACCGTAGCCCGGCCATCGGGCCATAACATGCCATCATTGGTTTCATTCCCTACCTGCACCCACTCTGGCGTGACGCCATTTGCTTTAAGTTCAGCTAGCACAGAACGGGTATGATCCGCTAAAGAAGTTTTTAATGCAGCAATGGATTGACTGGCCCATGCTACTGGTTTGGTTTGACTTCCAGGATCTGCCCAAGTATCGCTGTAATGAAAATCGATCATGATCCGCATGCCCAGATTGTTGGCTCGAATGGCTTTGGCCAGCACATCTGCTTTATTGTTGTAGCCGTCTGCTGGGTTCACCCATACCCTGATTCGAATTGTGTTCATCCCTAAAGATTTCATTAGTGCAATGGCTTCTGTTTCAACACCAGCGGCATTGTAAAACTTTCTTCCAGTTGCTTCCATCTGGGTGATCCAACTCACATCAGCACCTTTGGCAAATTGGAAGGGAACTACTACAGGCGGCTCTGGCGTTGAAGATGTTCCCGATTTGCAAGAAAATGCAGCTACAAAAAGTAATGTTACCCATAGTTGAATACTATATTTCATATGGCTTCGTTTAGTAAACTAAAAATAGAATATGAAAAGGGTTTAACCAACAATTATCTTCTTTCAGCGGTTTTGATGAAAAATCGATTTTTCCCTCCGTAAATTCTGTAACAAACTAAGTGAAGAATATATTTTAAACCGGATTAAACTATTACTGAAACTGATGTCTAAGAATAAATTTAATTGTATGAACATCCGTATCATTGCAGGCATGTTCTTATTTGCAAGTTTGCTACTCACCGCTTGTAAAAAAGATAATCCAACATCAGTCCCTCCTGTTACACCTGGTACCTATTACTATCCCCCTTTAACCGGAAGCATATGGGAAACAGTTTCCCCCGGCGCTTTGGGATGGAATATTACCAAACTGAACGAGTTGTTGGAATATGTAAGAATTAACAACTCTACGGCGTTCATGATTTTATACAAAGGGCGCATAGTTTCTGAAAATTATTGGAATGGTTTTACGGCGACTTCTTCACAAAGAATTTTTTCTTCTACAAAAAGTATTGGCGCTTTTTTGATTGGATTGGCGCAAGAACAAGGCAAACTCAATATCAACGAAAAAGTGAGCACTTATCTTGGAACGGGATGGTCGTTGGCGCCATTATTTCGCGAGAACCAAATTACAGTGAAACACTTAATTACGATGGCGAGTGGGTTAACAGATGCCTTGTTGTATGAATCAAATCCTGAAACAAAATGGTATTACAACACCCCGGCATATCATAAAATTTATGCAATATTGGCCGCTGCATACGGGCAAACAAATGACCAATATACCCGTGAACAACTGTGGAATAAAATTGGGATGCAAAATGCGTTTTGGGATGTGGAGCCCGGTGGCGGGCCGTCTATGTCATGCTCCGGCAGAGACATGGCCCGATTTGGATTGTTGATGCTGTCTGACGGAAAATGGAATGGCAATACTTTGATGAATAGTAGCAGTTATTTTACGGAGATGATGTCTTCCTCACAAAATTTAAATCCAGCTTATGGATATTTATGGTGGCTAAATGGCCAATCATCATTTGTATTCCCAGGCAGTTTTGGCCAATCATTTCCGGGTGCTTTGGTGCCAAACGCACCTTCGGATTTGAAGGCAGCATTGGGTTTTGCAGACAAAAAAATATATGTAGTGAAAAGTCGTGATCTGGTCGTAATCAGGCACGGTGCTGCATCCAATGCACCGGTGTCGCAGGCATTATCGAGTTTCGACAATGAAATATGGCGCAGGATGATGGTAGTGCTCAATTAAGAAAAAATAGCTTCGACGCAAAGTGGTTATTTGCGACGAAGTTGACTCACTATTTTTATAATACAGAGGCGAATGGTCTATCCTCTAATCAAATACTGGAAAGGAATCCTTGAATCTCAGTCCAACTTCCATATCACGAATTTCCTCATCGGTGCATAAGCAAGTTTCCATTTCCTTGATGATTTGTGATTTATCGATCGCTTGCCCAATAATCACCAATTCATTCAGACGGTCGCCGAACCGCAGATCCCACTTACTTTCTATGTCTTTCTGATTCTCAACAAAACCGCTGTACCGGATTCTTTCGGCATAAGACATGCTGCACCACCATACGCCTGCGCGGTCTGCTTTTAAACTTCCACCAGCTTGACTCCAGTTGAGCGCGTCCGCTTTTCTACTGGCAATCCAAAAAAGTCCTTTACTCCGAATGATATTAGCATGCCACCCCTGATTGAGATAATCCCAGAAACGCTGTGGGTGAAAAGGTCGTTTATCGCGGAAAACAAAAGAAGAAATCCCATACTCTTCGGTTTCTGGAATATGTTCCTGGGTTAATTCCTTTATCCATCCTGCACTTTGGCTAGTTTTATCAAAATCGAATAACCCTGTGTTTAAAATGTTGTTTAGTGGCACTTTGCCGTAGATGCTGTTAATAATTTCAGCATCACTGTTTAGTTTTCTTATCAATGATTTCAGCATATCGACATCATGATTACTCACCAAATCAGTTTTATTGAGGATGATGACGTTGGCAAATTCTATCTGCTCCGTCAGTAAGTTTACGATTGTCCTAGAATCGCCTTCCATATCGCTGGCGCCTGATTGTTGCAACGTTTCAAGGGATGAATAGTCTTTTATAAAGTTGAAACAGTCTACAACTGTTACCATCGTATCTAACTGGCTTATCTTGCTTAAATCAATCCCTTTTTCTTCATCTTGGTAGGAAAAAGTTTGTGCCACTGGCAAGGGTTCGCTAATGCCGGTACTTTCTATCAGGAGATAATCAAAACGATTTTCATTGGCTAGCTTCTCCACCTCAATCAAAAGATCTTCTCTGAGGGTACAACAAATGCACCCATTACTCATTTCGACTAATTTTTCTTCTGTTCTGTTAAGTGTGTTTTCATTTTTCACCAATTGAGCATCAACATTTACTTCGCTCATATCATTTACGATAACGGCCACTTTTAAACCTTCTTTATTGTGTAGCACATGGTTTAAAAGCGTTGTTTTTCCAGCACCCAGGAAACCACTCAATACGGTAACAGGTAATTTTTTTGTTAACATGGTTAGCTTTTTTTATATTTTCAAATTAAAGTAAGTCGGGAACCTTTAGCAAATAATAAGTTTTTTACACATGTCTAAAATTCTAAATCATGCGATCGTCTTCATGCAAATACCCCCTATTAAAAGGCTCGTTATTGATAGTTAAGAGTTCACTAACACTTGAAGGAGGGTGCTCTATTTAATTTTTTTTAGGATTTTAACTGTGTTTAATTTTTCTTTGGAAGCAAATTTTTCACGAATGTGTTTGTATTTAAGAAGTGTAACCATTGCTTTATTGTAAATACTCGAGTCTGTTTGTGAAGGCATAAAACCTTTGGGCATAGCATAAGTAAAATGGCCAGCACTATTTGCGTAAACAGGTATCTGAAAAAAATCTCTTTTTACAAATTCTTTCGTGCTGTCTTGTTGCATGCCAGCAGATACAAAAAAATCAACTGCATAATCAGGATAGCCAAAAAGGTAACCATAACTACGCCAGCGGTCATATTTTTTTTCATATTCGGTGATGGCTAAAACGGTGGCCGCATTGGCATTCGGGCTCAACCCCCATTTGTAATAAAAATCGGCATATTTTCTAAGTACCTTTTTTAAGCTGCTTTTACGAAATACATACACTTCCATGTTACGATAAATACTGTCTGGCTTTTCAAAAGGATTTAGTACAAATTGAAAATCGCCCACGCTAAGTTTATTTATTACTTTTTGTATGATTTCAACAGCCTGTTGCGCAGAATCTTTTTGTTGTTCGTTTATACTATACAAAGGCATTCTATAATATTGTACGCTACTCATGGGCTTGAGTGTATCCATGAGTGTGTAAAGGGCTTCATGGTCCAGCGCCGTTAACAACAAACCGCTAGCAAGTTGTTTTTCGACTGGATTCATTTTTTTGTAAGAATTTGAAATTGCTTTGTGATGTTTGTTACAGCTTTGTAAATAACAAATAGTAACACAGGTTATTATAGTAGCAGTTATTTTAAAGACGGCTACCTTTTTTTGTAATATTATTTTAGTAATCATGATTTTAAAATTCGTTCTATTAATTTTTTTCAAAGCATTTAAATAGTAAAAAGAACATAACTCTTTTGCTCCTTTCTTAATGAAATAATCAGTAAAAGTATTGTTAGCAATACTATTGGCAACAAAAACTTTAGCTTACTATGGGCTTGTTTGGAAGCTTGTACTTCCGGCATTCCTTTTAAATGTTCTTTCGTAAAATGAGGCTGTAAGAGCACATTCTTAAAAATATACGCTAACTTTTGTTCTCTATATTGTAGTACGGCTTTTTCAAACTGATGCTGCTGTTTTAAACTCGCATTGCTTAATGTAGCGAAGGAGCGCATTACCCCGCCGATTGGGTTTAACCAAAAACTATTTTCCTCTGCCCTTGCTTGTGCACTGGCCTTATTTGTAATACCCTCATGCAAAGCTTTTTCTTTTTCCATTACCTGCATTGCATAACCAAAGCTTCGAATGTTATTGGAATCTAATTTCAGGGAATCTTTTTGCATTGACGGATAAACATTAAACAAATAGTTTTTATGAAATGCTGATGGCTGGTCCCATGCTTTGTAATCATAATCACGGTACTCAGCTATTTCTGTTTTGTTAGTTGCGGGATATTGATAGTTGAACCAGGTATTTAAAAATCCGGGTATGGCAATTAATAGCATTACCCAAATGCCTGCCAACGTTATAGCATTAACCAATGAATTGAAATGAAATTTTTGTACCAATAGAACCACTACAAACCAGAAAATTGCATAGAGAAAAGCAATACCCCACCATTGTATAAATGCCAGCAAAGAAAAATCTGGGAGACTGTTTAAAATAAAAAAAGACACCGTTGCCGTCAGCAATACCGGTACCAATGCAACCAGCCATCGAAACAACAACTTATATAATTGAAATAAGGTAACTGATGTAGCCTGTACAGTTAGCAAAGGGGATATACCTGCTTCTTTTTCTGCAGACTGCGAATTGTAAGAAAGCGCAAGTAGCAATAAAGGAAAAAGAAACAAAACAAAATAGGCAGTATCTAAATTACCTGCCAGTAATTGCTCAGGATTTTTGAATTCAGTAAAGTTATTTTTAAATATTTCATTGTTAAAGTGTCCACTCAGCAAAGGGGTGTAAATATCACTTTGCCCAATACTTAAAATACTCAGCGGCGAACTTTCTTTTGCTACAACATCTTGTAACCGCCATTCTAGTACAAATGGTTCTTCAATACTATTTCTTTCGAGCGTTTTGTAGGTTAGTGTATCAAAAATATTTTGTACAAAAGCAAAGTTTCGTTCTTTTTTAGCCAATGCACTGTCTATTGTAGTCTGCTGAAAATGATAAACAGCTTTCCCTTGCATTATACAAAACAAGCCGATAAGGCAAAAAATAATTAGTGCAACTATGGAACCCCTATTGCGTAGTAATTGCTTGTATTCGAATTTTAAAATTGTTTGAAGCATATTATACAATCGTCAATTTTTTTGAAGTAATAAAAACAGCTAGTACCAACAAAAACAACCAAAAAAAGAGTGCTACTATTTCCACAACATTTACTTTTATACTTTGCAAAAGGCTTAAATTAGGATAGGTAAAATCTTTGAATGTATTCCAGTAACTGGCATCCACTTTCCAACCCCAATCGCCGGTTTTACTTCCTCCATAAGCCATTTTATCATTGAGCGTTTTAATGAGGTACCGGCGATATAGTTCTGCTTCATTCAGCAAATTCAAATGGCTGTTAAAATCGCTTTGAGTAATTCCCATAGATGCATTGCGAATAGCAAAATATGGGTTCACAAAGGAGGCATATCTACTGATATTATTTTGCTGTACAATAATTTTTCTAATGCGTTTAAAATGTTTATCATATACCATATTGGCATATTCTTCGTCTGCTTGCATTACCAATCCATCTACATTCACTGGCAGGGCTGCATTCACATCCTTTACCTTGATGGTATCAATTTCATAATGAGCAATCACAGAATCCATGAACTTTTTAGCGCGTTCATCCTCTGGGTTATGACCATCTATACCCTTTTCTCTATCTTCTCTAACTGCTTTATTAAATTCAGCTTTGTGTTCAATTGGTAGGATTAGGTAGAATAATGATAAAGAGTTTTTAATACAGGATACGGGTGAGGTATTTGATTCATCATGTTTACTATTACCTTGTGAAAAATCACCTTTCTGTTATTCCTTCTGTTAAATCTAAACACGTATTCATCTGC
>JBBSDF010000010.1:0-80031 GCA_038249665.1 Chitinophagales bacterium | reverse complement strand
GTCATGAAACCATCTGTGTTAGAGGTGGCTCAGTTTGTCCGAAATCCAATAATTTTATCCCTCACATGGGGCTATTGGAAGAAAGTTTTGAGGTGGCTCAGTTTGCCCGGAATGGTGGCTCACTTTGGAGCGGAATATCCACACTCATCATTTTTTGCAGTTGATGATAATCCGAGAACTCTAATGATTTTCTTAGAATATTTTCAACAACCATTGTTCGTACATCTTCATTATTATTAGCCTGACATATAAAACGCAATTGTATGCAAACTATATTTCTATAACGGTCTAACATTTCATCCAATACCTTATGAGCATTTGCACAAGGCCCACAATAAGGATTACAAGCCTCTGTTATTTTCAACGGGGCTTGAGGATTACCTATAATTAGATCATTTTCCCATATAGTTGTATCTACAAATTCTTCTTTCTCCCACTGTGCAATGAAAAGATTAGCATCTAACTTCCATTTTTTCAACTCTTTTGATATTTGGTCGAACCTACTAACCTTTTTGAGTAAATCTTTAATTGGAAATAAAATGATGGCGCCTATAATTCCAACACTCAACAAGACCAATATAATAGGGAACGAAAGAATAAATAATGGAGAAAAAAATAAAAGGGTTGCACTCATAATAAATTGTACAAATAATACTGCCACAATAACTAAGCATAAAGCGCACCATTGCCTTATGATTATTGCTTGGGTATAAACACTCCAAATCGCTACAAATATTCCTAACAAGCTAATCAGAATAGAAGTTAGAAAGAGATTAGGATAGATACTGCTAAAGAGAAAAGCGACAAACTGTGTAGCAAAATACAATGCTGAAATATCGCCAGTAGAAAAACCAAATATTCCTTTTGAGTAATTAGTTTTTAACACCGCATCACATCCGCCCGCACTTATTGCACCACACACTTGCTTCGTAATACTATTCTGTACCCCTAATTCACTTCCAATAATTAAGATACTTGTGAATAGACCAACTATACTAAAAATTCCAAAAACAGCCGCATACCACAGAGGGTTCATCCAAACAGTAATGCCGTACAAAGCAACAAGTGTACTAAAAACAACTGCGATATATAATTTATTTGAGCGTTCTTTTTTATGATATAATTCGTTTTGGGCGTTTTGCCATGAAGAATTTTTGTCGGCAAATAACACAACACCACTCCAATGTTGGGTTATTTCTTTTTTAATCTCCCAAGCTTTATCCGACTCCACAATATGCAAAAACTCATTTCCCGGTTGCTTGATATGTGCAAGAACTGGATAATTAAATTCATGAATGTATGAAAAATCAGCTTGCGCAGCGGTATATTCTAATGAGCCGTCTTCTAATAAATCAATCACTGAAATCAGCGCCGGATAGTCTGGGTGTGAACTAACTTGTTCTTTACAGTATTTTTTATTTATGGCAATTCCATTTAGCTGCAACCAATGATAGGTCGTTTGTTAGAGTTCATGATGGGTAGCAGTAGCATTCATAACTTTCGGAAAGGATTGTAAATAATTTTCATAAAAATGGTTACTAGTTTTTAGGAAACAAAATTATTTTGGTTGTAAAATACAACCTCCGAAAAGTTTAACATTTCACAACCTTTATTATATTTACAAATACGTAAAACACTCATAGTAATCCCTTACTATCAAAACTGTCAAAAAAACTATGCAAACTCAGAAAGTAACTGGCAAAGCAATCCTTATGCTTCGCAATATGAAAGGACTTGGTCAAAAAGATGCAGGCAGCAGATTAAATATTTCACAACAAGCCTATTCGAAAATTGAAAAAAAAGAACAGATAAAACCAAATTTGTTAAACAAAATAATGAGGGCATTTAATTGTAGCGAGGTAGAATTTGAAAAAATAAATGGTTACCCCCCCCACAAATTGATAATACCGTTTATTGAAATTATTTTATTTATATGACTAACAAAAAATCGTGTTTATAAAAGTTGATCACACAAAAAAAGCTTGTCACTTTCGCAACAGGCTATAACAATATTCTTTTAATGCTAATCTTCCAATTTCTTTTCTTTTTTATTAAGATCTTCTTTTAAACGGAACTTTATTTTTTGTTCTTCTTTATCAAGTTCGGCAATTAAAGTATCACCGGTTTTGATGGTCATGTTCAATATCTCTTCAGCTAAAGGATCTTTCAGGTATTTCTGGATAGCCCTATGCAGCGGACGGGCACCAAACTGACTGTCGTACCCTTTATCTGCAATAAACTCTTGGGCTTCTGAATTTAACTCTAAAGCAAAACCAAGGTTGCTCAAACGCTTCATCACACCCTTCATCAAAATGTCGATGATTTCAAAAATGTTTTCTTTCGACAAAGAGTTGAAAATAACCACGTCACCTATCCTGTTTAAAAACTCTGAACCGCCATAATTGTTGGCATCTTCTACTTTTTTATTTATTAAAAATTAGGGTATGACCCATTTTTAATTGTTAAGTTATCCATATCAGTCCTTTCGTGAGTTATAAAGTATAACTAATTTTTGGGTGAATGAGATTTCATGGTAGTATTCAAATAAATTGAGAACCTCTTCACCTCCTTTATTATCCGGGATCTTAATACTTCACTAAAACTACCCCCTTTTTTCAATGTTCGCACTCCCGTCCAAACCCTGTTTCTATTAGATCGAATTTGTTTAACTTTTCCATACTTCATGAGGTCAAAACACATTCTTCCATCCTCTCCGTGAGTATTATTCATGTAAAATCCTTCTTTCAAACCATATTCCCTTATAAACCCCATACTCATGCCATAAGAATTCAAAAAGGGACGTTTGATGTGACGAACCTCAGCTATTAAATCTTTACAAGTTTCTAAAATTGATAATTGCCATCTTGAAAAACCTTTCTCACTAATAAAAGAATATCGACCATAAACGCTCACTATTCCTTTCTTTTGTAACCCTTCCACCATATAATTTACCCAGCAATCCGGATAAATACAATCTGAGTCACCCAATAATATATATTTCCCTTTTGCATTTTCCATTCCCATTTGCCTTCCAGGTCCCCAACCCTGAATGGGCTGAAAATAATTTTTTAAATGTAGTTTATTCAGAGTTTCCTGCGTTTTATCGGTGGAATTATTATTTACAACAATTATCTCGAAAGGTATCTTTGTCTTCTGTTTTGAAAGGCTACCAACAGTTTTTAAGATATCTACTTCTTCATTCCAAGCAGAAATTATAATACTGACTACAGGATTGTTTGAATGCAGTTGTTCAAGCCCTTTGTTAATATCTTGAAATACTTCTTCTGGAATATTTTCAAAATTTTTGTACGGATATTCAAAAGCTTCTATCCATTTTGGGTTTCTATATATATTCATACTATTTTAATAATTATGTGGTACCGGGATTTCATTAATAAAATTAAAAATATTAGCATACTTTTTAAAGTAATATTTCCTATAATATATTTATGATGGGTAATTTGCAGGACATGTTAGAACGCCTTGGAATAAGCTTAGATTTTTTCATATAAAAAGGATTCCGAGAAAATTAAAAAAGAAAATTGGACTGTAAAACGGGAAGAGAATATTGGAAGGGGTTGTATTATAAAACAGAAAATCAAATTAGTAGGATGACGTAAAGTAAAAAATTTTATTCCAAACGAACAAATATTATTTTAAAAAGTCCAACAATAAACTTTTGTTCGTTCTTAAAAAAAAATAATATATAAATAAACTCTATTGTCCTGCTAAAATAAAATAATCTTCTCCTAAAAAAGGGTAGTCCGTAAACCTCCCGTATCTCTTTTGCTTGAATTACTACGCAAAAAAATTACTAAGAGTGAAGTCAAAAAATTAGCCGGTCGGCCGGTATGCTCTAAAATAGTAGATGTAATAAGTAGTTTTTTGATACAGCTACCGTATAGGAAGCCTTAAAATGGGGATTGTAAAATGAACTGCGAGCTACATTGCTCCTTTTTGTCAACCCTTTTTTGCGAAACCGGTTACAAAGCAGCAGAATTAATAGACCTTGGTAGCGGGCTAAAGCCGAACTCCTGCGCAAGAGGAGCCGCTGGGATAACTTTTCGGGGAATAGGCAATCATTACCACAGTTCCGCAGACTGTGATAGATTCTCTTTGAGCTTTTAGCTGAATTTAAACAGCAACCAACCCTTTGAAAGATGAAAGTAATTTTTAAAAAAATACCCTACAGAAAGTAACTATTTCATTGATGCCAGTGCAGCCTTCCTTATTGCGATAGGCCACAAAAAAAGCCCATCACTTTCGTAACAGGCTTTTCAATTTTATTTTCAAACTAAGCTTCCGATTTCTTTTCCTTCTTCTTCGGCTCTTCTTTTAAGCGGAACTTTATTTTTTGTTCTTCTTTATCCAATTCCGCAATTAAGGTATCGCCGGTTTTGATAGTCATGTTCAAAATCTCTTCAGCCAGCGGATCTTCCAGGTATTTCTGGATGGCCCTGTGCAATGGTCTGGCGCCAAACTGACTATCGTACCCTTTATCTGCAATAAAGTCTTTAGCTTCCGGTTCTAGTTCCAAAGCAAAACCAAGGTTGCTCAAACGCTTCATAACACCTTTCATCAGAATGTTTATGATCTCAAAAATGTTTTCTTTTGAAAGGGAGTTGAAGATCACCACGTCATCGATCCTGTTTAAAAACTCGGGACTAAACGTACGTTTCAGCGCTTTTTCAATGATGGCTTTGTTGTTCTCTTCTGAATGTTCTTGTCTGTTGGCCGTAGCAAAACCTACTCCATCTCCAAAATCTTTCAACTGACGTACGCCAATATTAGAGGTCATGATGATCATGGTATTCTTAAAATCCACTTTTCTACCCAAACCATCTGTTAGCTGTCCATCATCCAACACCTGCAATAAAATATTGTAAATGTCGGGATGCGCTTTTTCAATTTCATCCAACAGGATGACACTGTATGGTTTGCGTCTAACCCTTTCCGTTAGCTGGCCCCCTTCTTCGTATCCAACGTAGCCGGGAGGCGCTCCAATTAGACGGCTCACAGTGAATTTTTCCATGTATTCACTCATATCTATCCGGATCAGGGCGTCTTCACTGTCGAACATTTGTCTGGCCAACGTGCGTGCCAGCTCTGTTTTTCCCACACCCGTTGGGCCCAGGAATATAAAGGTTCCAATGGGTTTCTTAGGATCTTTTAGCCCTACTCTATTCCGTTGAATGGCTTTCACCACTTTTGAAATAGCATTTTGCTGGCCCACTACGGCTCCTTGTAAGTCATCGGCCATGCGACGCAGTTTTTCTGTTTCTGCTTGTACCATTCGCTTTACCGGAATGCCGGTCATCATAGAAACCACTTCAGCAATATCTTCTTCTTCAATCGGGAAACGTTTGTTCTTACTTTCTTCTTCCCAATCGTTTTTCGCTTTTTCTAAATCCTCTTGTAAGCGTTTTTCCGTATCTCTCAAAGAAGCCGCTTCTTCAAACTTTTGGCTCTTCACCACTTTATTTTTCTCCAGTTTAATATCTTCGATTTTCTTTTCTAGTTCGATGATATTTTCAGGAACGTTTATATTCTTGATGTGTTTTCTGGCTCCTACTTCGTCGAGAACATCAATTGCTTTGTCGGGCAGTAAACGATCTGTCATATAACGATCACTCAATTTAACACAGGCTTCAATGGCTTCCTGGCTGTAAGTTACATTGTGGTAATCTTCATATTTGCTTTTGATGTTGTTCAAAATTTCGATCGCTTCTTCTGGTGAAGGTTGTTCTACCAATACTTTCTGGAAACGCCTGTCTAAAGCACCATCTTTTTCAATGTGCATCCTGTATTCATCCAACGTAGAAGCACCAATACATTGTAACTCACCTCTGGCCAGGGCTGGCTTAAAAATGTTGGAGGCATCCAATGAACCACTGGCACCACCTGCACCTACAATGGTATGAATTTCATCGATGAACAAAATGACATCCCTGTTTTTTTCGAGCTCGTTCATGATAGCTTTCATGCGTTCTTCGAACTGACCTCTATATTTGGTTCCCGCCACTAACGCGGCCAGATCCAAACTTACCACTCGTTTGTCGAAAAGTATGCGAGACACTTTTCTTTGCACAATGCGTAGTGCCAAACCTTCAACGATAGCTGTTTTACCCACTCCAGGTTCACCTATAAGAATTGGGTTATTCTTTTTACGACGCGATAATATTTGAGACACTCTTTCAATTTCGTTTTCTCTTCCTACAATCGGATCCAGGCTTCCATTCTCCGCCATTCGGGTAATATCTCTGCCAAAATTATCTAAAACGGGCGTCTTGGTTTTTGGTTGGTTGGCAGCACCAGGTTTGGATGGACGTTGCTGACCGCCATATTGTTTTTTTTCTTCGTCAAATTCATCATCATCGTTGTACTCAGATGTTGGCGGAGGTGTGCTACTCACAAAACCAGATTCGTTTTTAAAGGAATCGTAATCTACTTCAAACTGGTTAAGGATTTGGGTAGCCACGTTTTCTTTATTTTTTAAAATGGAAAGCATGAGGTGTTCACTTTCTACGGTTACACTTTTCAAAGCCTTTGCTTCCAAAACGGTAATACGAATCACTTTCTCTGCCTGTTTGGTGAGCGGTAATGAATTGATATTGGCAATATTTTTTCCTGTTTTATCTTTCACTGCCATTTCTATTTCTTTACGCAATTCGTATAGATCTACGCTCAAAGATTTTAAAACTTTGATAGCGGTATTTTCCCCGTCTCTGATGAGCCCTAGTACGAGGTGCTCTGTGCCGATGAAATCATTGCCGAGCCTCAACGCTTCTTCTCTACTGTAAGAAATGATTTCTTTAACTTGGGTGGAAAAATTGTTATCCATTTGATTATTTTTAATTGATACAATAATAACGATTATAAATGGGTAAAAGTTTGTAATTAAATGCAAATGTTGATATGTTGAAAACTCAAATCTGTTTTAAAAAATGTTCGTACATCAGAAAAAAAACTGAACTTTCGATTAACAAAGGCAGATTGTGTTACACATACTAAATTTGTTCTATTTTAGCCCCAAACAACCATCTTGTTCTTGTATGAATGTCAAAATAGATACCAAAGAAAAATTCAGTGTTATAACACTCGAAGAAGCAGATTTACCTGCTAATATGACAGAAGATTTTGCAGAAATATTGCGTTCACATCTTTTAAAACCCTCGCCCCATCTGGTTTTGAGCATGAAAAATGTTCAAATGTTGGATGAGTCAGTTGCACAACAATTATCTGCCATTCAGCAGGAGTATTATGAAAAAAATTGTTCTTTTGTGATTTGTGAATTGAATGAATCGGTAGAAAACAGGTTAGATGAATTGGAATTGTTGGAGTACATGAACTGCACGCCTACCGAATCAGAGGCTTGGGATATTGTACAAATGGAAGAAATTGAGAGAGAATTACTGGGCGATTTTGATGAAGATCCTGAATGAAACGATGCAGCGTTCATCAACAAAAAGTCGTCTTCGTTACAATAAACAAGCTAAAACAACTTCTTTTGCTTTCACTTACCATACTTGGAAACAACTCTGCGATACCCGCTTTTGGCAGGAATCCTACTGCACAGGTATTACAAAACCAGGAAGAGGGTTTTTTAATTGATTGCGGTGAAGGCACACAATTGCAACTCGCCCGTTATAAAATCAAGAGAAGTAAAATCAATCATATTTTTATTTCGCATTTGCATGGTGACCATTATTTTGGTTTGATCGGATTGATATCGAGCATGGGATTACTGGGACGCACTGCCGCGCTGCACATTTATGCACCCGCACTTTTAGAAAAAATTATTTTGCTGCAACTAGAAGCTGCTAATACCAAGCTTCCCTTCCCACTTCATTTTAAAACATTAGACGGAGAAGGTTGTATATACCAGGCAGATAAAATTATTGTGGAGAGTTTTAAAGTGAGTCACCGGATAGATTGTTGGGGATTTTTATTCAGGCAGAAAAAAAATCCTCGAAAAATTGATCCTGACAGGGTCAAATCGTACGAAATTCCATCCTCTTTTTATGAAGCCTTACAAAGAGGTGAAAATTATACTAACAAAAAAGGCACCATTATTCCTAATGAAGAAGTAACGATTGCGAATACTGCTGCACGTTCTTATGCCTACTGTGCTGATACCCTTTATGATGAAACCATCGCAGAAAAAGTAAAACTAGTAGATGTGCTCTACCATGAAGCCACCTACCTGAAAGATTTACACGAAAGAGCAGCTGCAAGGTTTCATTCTACTACCACACAAGCGGCCAGTATTGCCCTGAAAGCTGGTGTAGGCAGATTGCTCATAGGACACTTTTCCTCTAAGTACGAATTGCTGGATGATTTTTTATCGGAGGCATGTGAGGTATTTCCTCAAACAGAATTAGCGCTGGAAGGGGTTTGTTTCAAGATTTAATCTTTAAGTTGAATGATGTAATTGTTTACATCGATCAACGCCCAACGGATAAACTCGGGGAACCATTTTCGCCAGAAAGCTTCCTGGTGTTTTCCTTCTGCATCTATTACAGCATAAGCGGTGCCGGTTGTTTTTAATCCAAACGCTTCGGCGATCTCCTGCATATCGTTGATGTATTGTTCACCTTCTTTTGCACCCATATAAAAAAACACTTTGCCCGTTGTTTTAGCAGCACGATCGTTGCTGTAAGCACGAATACTATCGGCTGTCCAAAATGCGGGTGAAAACACACCTGCTTTTCCAAATATTTCCGGATACTTCAGCATAGTGAAATAAGCAATCAAACCTCCCATAGAGCTACCGGCAATCAACGTAGATTCTTTTTGGGGCAAGGTTCTGAAATTACGATCCACAAAGGGTTTCAGCGTTTGGGCAATAAAATCCGCATACGCGTTCCCTTCTCCTGCACCAAATCTTTCAAAATAAAAAGGATTGTATTCTGTCAGTCGATAGGAGCTGTTATCAATACCTACCACAATGCAAGTAGCCCGTTTTGCTTTTTCGAGAGAATCCAACGATTCATCAACGCCCCATTCACCAAATCCAGAAGTAGCATCATCGAATAAATTTTGTCCATCTTGCATGTACAACACCGGGAATCGTTTAGTTGAATTTTTATATCCTTCTGGTAAATAAATACGAATGGTGCGTTTGCGGTTGAGTTGAGGTATTTCAAAAGCAG
Organism: Chitinophagales bacterium; assembly: GCA_038249665.1. Lineage (GTDB taxonomy): Bacteria > Bacteroidota > Bacteroidia > Chitinophagales > Chitinophagaceae > Ferruginibacter. The sequence continues at coordinate 70,879 of JBBSDF010000010.1, read as the reverse complement.
TGTCGAGCATTTGGACATTTATGGAAGCAGTAGAAACGACGGCTCTTTCAGCATCTCCCGCTCTCCATGCTAATACCTCGCACACAATAGTAGTATCATTGTTTATCTCAACTGCTCTGTTGTTGATATCTGTACCGTTCGCATTGCATTCTACTCTCTGCCAACTGCCTTTCGTCAATTTGAAAGAATATGCCCCTGCTTTTATATCTTCTACTACTAAACTAAATCCATCATTGGTTTTATTAAACAAAAAGGGGCGGGAAGCAGGATTCCAATTGTTGAAATTACCAGCAGCATAGATACTATCTGAAGGGTAAGTAACTGTGTTATTTTTTACCAAAATAGTGAGCCGGTATTGTGCGGATGCAGACAACATTGCAAAGCCATTCATCCAGCAGAGGAAGATGCATGTTAATAGTTTGAAGCAATGTTGGTTGTTTTTTTTCAATTCATCGTTTTAAGGTAATCTTTTAACTGTTGATGCAAAGCATCGCTCAAAGGAACCACCGGCAGTCTTACCATATTTTGCAAAATTCCCATTTCAGATAAAAATGCTTTTGCGCCGGCTGGATTGTTTTCTGCAAACATCAGGTCGTATCCTTTTAACAATTGATCGTTTAATTTTTTAGCGGCAGCAAAATCAAACTGTAAACTATGCTGCACCATTTGGCTAAACTGTTGTGGAAAAACATTGGCAGCAACACTGATCACACCATCCATTCCACAGGCAATCTGCGCCATCGCCAATCCATCATCACCACTTACCACCATAAAATTTAGGGGGCGATCTTTTAAAATTTCTATGCACTGTTGCATATCACTGCTGGCTTCTTTGATACCCGCAATGTTGGGAACATGTGCTAACCTCAGCGTAGTAGCTGCCGTCATATTTCTGCCAGTACGACCTGGTACATTATATAAAATAATGGGCTTAGGCGATTTAGCAGCCAAAGCTTTGTAATGTTGGAAAATACCTTCTTGTGAGGGTTTGTTGTAATAAGGGCTGGCACTCAATACCGCGGTGGCTTGTTCTAATGGAAAATAGTTCAGATCATCTATCACATCCTGTGTGCAGTTTCCGCCTACACCCACCACTACTGGTACGCGTCCGTTTACATACGCATAGGTAAATTCTATGATCGATTTTTTTTCTTCTTTCGACAAAACGGGGGTTTCACCTGTTGTACCCATTGTTACAATATATTGTACGCCACCATTGATCAGATAATCGAGTAAATTTCCCAACGCTTCAACATCAATGGTATTCTTTGCTGTAAAAGGAGTTACCACGGCTACGCCAGTTCCTCTCAGTTGTTCCTTAACGCTCATAAAATAAATTTTTGTGAAGGTATAAAACAGCGCTTACAAAAAAACGGCTTTCAACAAAAAAACCTCCCTGACGATAAATCAAGGGAGGTTTATTGCAGGTTAATAATTCAGATAATTAAGATGCTAACAATTGCGATTGCTGCATGTACTTTTTATCGTTGCTGTAAATGAAAAGCAGGGATCCGTTTTTAATATTTTCTATGATGGGTTTGTTCAGTTGAGACGGTACCGCCGGGCAACCGTGACTGCGGCCGATATATCCTTTAGCTCTGATGAAAGACTCGCTAACGTAAGGAGCGCCGTGCATTACAATGGCTCTTTGTTCGGCCAGATCATTGATGCCTGGTTCGAGTCCTTTTAATTGCATGGAAAGTCCATTTTTACCACTGTAAGTTTTACTGGTGGTGTAAAAACCAAGGCTACTTTGGAAACTTTCCGGCTTGTTCGAAAAACGATTGGCGAAGGCTGCACCTGTATTTTGGCCGTGCGCCACATAATTGTTAAAAAGCAGCCTGCCAGTTTGCAGGTCGAGGACAAACATACGTTTCTTATAAGAAGGTTGGGTGAAATCTATGATGGTGATTACACGATCGTTGGTAATAGAGCCTTTTTCCAACAAACGATCATAGCCTTTTAGTGCCAATTCGAATGCTGTTTCCGTTAACCCTTTCTCAGAAAGATGCAGCTCATCGTAGAGCATGCTCAATTTAGCAGAAGCCTCATCGACGTGATTGTTTTTGTTGGAGCAAGGTTCATATTTACTGAAATTGATTTTCGCTATTCCCATACCATTGCTGGTAGAAAACGCGAATGGAAGCTGGATCAGCATCCAAATAAAAACAGTTGCATAGAGATACCCTTTCCTTGGTTTTAAATTTTTCATAGTTCAATAGTGGATTTCTTTGATGTAAAAACGAAATAAGTAGAATAGATGTTGTGCTATACCAGTAATTTGTCAGACAGGAGGTGGTTAATCAGCTGCAAAAGTAACGCTCACCACTTAAGTATGGGAGTTTTAGATGTTAATAATTCTCCAAATAAAAAAAATAATCGGCTTAGTGGTTCAGGCCTAATATTTTATAAAACCAATAAATTTTATATTTCAAATTGGCTTTTTTAACCAGCAAGTGCATTTCTACAAATTAAAAGGTGTTTTTTTAAGGGGGTGGTTTGTTACAAATAGGTTGGGTGTAACGTTATTAAAAAGATGGTTGCGCCTGGTTTTACCCTTACTAACAGATAAGCCATGATGTGTAATGCATAGGGAATCATCTCTTTGAATTAATATAACCTGTTTAAAGCGCCATTTTTAAACATTTTCCTTTTACTTTGTGCCACGCTTACGTTATTTTCCATCATATTCTTTAGAAAAGCAAACTAACTACTCCATATCATAGATCATTGTGAGACCACTCTTTTTCTCTTTATTTATTTGAACATCTATGGCATCAAAACCAACAAGCGACAATAAATTTTATTTTGAGAATCTTGATGGATTGAGATTTTTCTGTTTTCTCTCTGTATTTCTATTTCATAGTTTTCACTCAGACATTCCTGCAATTCAACAATCGTCCTTGTATATATTCTTTAAAGAAACTTTGTTTGGTAATGGTTTTCTGGGAGTGAATTTCTTTTTTGTGTTAAGCGGCTTTTTGATCACCTACTTGCTCATCAAAGAAAAAAACAAAAATGGCCAGATTCATATTGTCAATTTCTGGATACGTAGAATACTCAGAATATGGCCCTTGTATTTCGCATGTGTATTTTATGGATTTGTGATTTTTCCATATACCAAAATGTTGGCTGGCGGTGTTCCGGCAGAAACCGCCAATCCATGGTATTATATCGGTTTCATCAGTAATTTCGACTATATCCAAAAAGGGTTACCTGATGCTACCGGATTGGGTGTGTTGTGGAGTGTGTCCATCGAAGAGCAGTTTTATTTAGCCTGGCCATTGATATTGGCATTTTTTCCGGCACGAAAATTTTATATTCCACTTAGCCTTATCATCTTGGGAAGCATAACATTCAGGGCATTGAATGATGTTCCCATTCTACATGAGTTGCACACTTTGTCTTGTATAGGTGATATGGCCTTGGGTGGCTTGGGTGCCTGGCTTATTTTATTCTCCACCAAATTCAAGCAGTTGATCGCAGATTTGCCCAAGATACTCATCTACCTTATTTATGCAGCCTACCTTTTTGTATTTCTTTTCAGAGATGAATTTATGCTTTCTTCCTATTGGATAAGGGTATTAGAGCGCCCTATAATTTCCTGCATTATGTTACTCATCATCTTAGAGCAATGTTACAGCCACCATTCATTTTATAAAATGGGGAGTTTCAAACTACCCAGTCGCTTAGGGGTAGTCACCTATGGCTTGTACTGTTTGCATTTTATTGTTATCTCCTACACCATTGCCATTACAAAAATGTTTGGTTTCAATAACCAGGTGTGGCAGGTAGTATTTCTGGAAACTATGTTGGCACTCGGCATTACCATCATAGTGAGCCTGATCAGTTATCGTTTCTTTGAAGTACCTTTTTTGAAACTAAAAGACAGATTTGGGTTTGGGCCACAAAAACAAATGATAAAACAATAAGTTGGTTATTCAGTTGATGATTAGCAAAAAAGACAATATTTTGAACCAAAAACAGTTATAGTTTTCCATTTAATACAATATAAAAAAGGTATGCCAACAGCACTCAATCATGCAGCTATCATTCAATTTTTGACGGGTAAATTTCAATCGGCGGGGTTCATCGACAGTTTAAAGATCAAATACAGGTCGCTGATTTGTCCATTTATTAGCCTGATTCAAACCGTAAAACCCGGTGAAAAAGCGGGAGATGTGGGATGTGGATCTGGTCAATTTCTGTTGCTGTTAACTGAATTTTCGCAACCTTCCTATTTATATGGAATTGAGATCAGTAAAAAATTGATCAACAATGCGCACAACTTATTCAGTAGTTTCCCAAAAGAAAAATATGCATTTGAGCAATACGATGGCGTACATTTTCCAGCTGCCTTGGCCGAAATGGATGTTCTATTTCTGATTGATGTATTGCACCATGTGCCAAAAAATAACCAGGAAGCTTTCTTAAAAGATTTGGCCAACATTATGAAGCCTGGGGCCAGATTGGTTTTAAAAGACATCAATGCGGCGAGTCCTTTGGTGTACTGTAATAAATTACATGATTTAATTTTTGCGAGAGAAATTGGCAATGAAATGAGTATGGACAGGGCCAAAGCATTGCTGACCAAAAACGGACTCAACATTATAGAACAAAGTAAAAGAACAATGTATGTTTACCCCCACTACACCCTTATCGCACGAAAATAAAAAAATTGCTACCTGGTTTATTTGTTGCTGTCTGGCCATTTTATCGGTATTCCCTATCTATAGAAATTTCTATTACAGTAACGGGCTTCAAACATACGAACGCCACAAAGCTGTTATTGAACAGCGATCAGAATTTTACAATCCCTGGCAGTACAGAATTCTTTGTCCATACATAGTAGAAGGCATGATGTGGGTGTACAACAATACGGTAGATAAAATTTATCCGATAGAACAGAAAATGAATTTCTCTATACAAAGCACTTCTGGTACAACAGATGAAACCGATCAGTTTGTAAAATTGATGCGAACGCCTGGCGCCATGAAGTACATGATCATTTTTGTTTTCTTCAGATTCATAGAGCATTTGTTTATCTTTTACTTAGCCTGGAAATTATGGAGCCACTTTGTGAAAAGTAAATGGTTGATCTTTTTAGGGATTAACTTTTTAGCACTTGCACTTGGTAATGCAGTTACTGTTGCAGACCTATCGTTTAATACTTACATGGATATTATTCTGTACTTGCTTACCGCCAATATCATTGTGTTTAATAAGAATAAAAACTGGATACTGCCTATTGCCCTGGTGGCGGCTTTTAACAGAGAAACAGCAATTCTGATTCCTGCTCTTTTCTTTATATCGCAAACTGATTTTACGTCGTTTAGTTTTAAAAATTTCAATTTAAAAACGATACAGTTCCCTCAAAAAAGTACTTGGTTAGTTACCATTGCTGCCTACGTTATTTTCTTTAGTATTTTCATCGGGCTACGGATCCATTTTGGATACCGGGAACAACAAATCTGGAAAGTACCAGCAGGTTTGCCTATGCTACAGTTGAACTTATTGAGCGCCGTAGCTTTAAAAGCCTATATGGAGTTAATTGGAACATTCGCTGTGATACCCCTGATCATCTTATACAATTTCAAACAATTTCCACATCTATTAAAAAAATGGTTTTTATTTTTAACCCCTATCTGGTTCTTTGTACATTATCTTTCTGTTGTGGCCTATCAAACCAGGTTGTTTATGGTACCTTTCATTTTAATCATGTTGCCGATGATGCTGTGGCTGGTGGAGAAAGAAATAAAAACAGCATCAACGGCTGATTCATAACCAAATTTTAAAAAACGTATGGGAGCTTATATCCAGTTAATACGACCAAAAGATTGGGCAAAAAATCTCTTTTTGTTTATCCCTGTATTTTTTGCAGGCAAGATCTTTAACATGGAAACTGCCCTGAATTTATTGGGTGGATTTGTTTGTTTCAGTTTGGTGGCCAGCAGCATCTATATCATTAATGATTACAGAGATATTGGAGATGATCAGAAACACCCCTCCAAAAAAAATCGACCACTGGCTTCCGGAGCCGTTTCTAAATTGCATGCCATTGTTATTTGTATAGCTTTCTTGCTGATAGGTTTTACCGCTGCATTTTTTATTCGAGATAAGTTTCTGTTTATACTGAGTATTTATTTGTTACTGAATATTGGTTATTCGTTCGGACTTAAAAATATTCCTATCCTTGATATCATCATTGTTTCCATTGGATTCGTATTGCGGGTAAAAGCAGGTGCAGTGATAGCTGTGATTGGACTCAGCGAGTGGTTAACCATTATGATCTTTTTGCTGGCCTTATTTATGGCGCTTGCGAAAAGAAGAGATGACGTATTGCTTAAATTATCGTCGGGAACAGACATGAGAAAAGCTGTGAAGGGATATAATCTGGAATTTATCAACGTAGCCTTGTCACTAATTTGTGCTGTGATCATTGTAGCCTATTTTATGTACACTACTTCTCCGGAAATTAAGGAGCGACTACATTACAGACTATATTATACTTGTTTGTTTGTTTTAGCAGGCGTATTCCGTTACTTACAGCTCATTTTCGTACAGCAAGATTCTCAATCGCCCACAAAGATATTGTACAAAGATCGCTTCATTCAAATCACCATTGTTTTGTGGATCGTTAGTTTTTACACCATATTGTATTTAAAAAATGTCACGCTCTTTAACTAAATTCCTTTGCAAAATAACATTGCTTTTTTTGATTTTGATGGTACTATCACCAGAAAAGATACCATGTTTGAAATGGTGAAGTTTAGCCATGGCAAAACAGGATTTTACAAAGGGCTGGTGAAAATTTCTCCTTGGTTGATTGGTTTAAAATTAGGAATAGTATCTGCACAAAAAGCAAAGGAACAACTGCTTAGCGAATTTTATGGCAACTGGAGTATTGATGATTTTAATAGGGTTTGTGCATCGTTCACGGCCACTATCCTTCCAACAATGATCAGACCGGATGCGATGGCTCGTATTCACCAACACCTTGCTGAAGGTACCAAAGTAGTGCTGGTATCTGCCTCTATAGAAAATTGGGTAGCCCCTTGGTGTAAACAACATCAACTCCATTGTATCGGAAGTCGTTTAGAAGTAATAAATGAAATGATGACGGGGAGGTTAGAAGGATTGAATTGTAATGGTAAAGAAAAAGTAAACCGGATCTTACTTTCGTATGATCCGGCTCATTTTGATGTGGTCTATTGTTACGGTGATACCCGGGGCGATCAAGAAATGTTGGCTATTGCTCAGCAGCCTTCTTATCGGTCATTCATTCAATAGAATTTTATTCCCCGATCTCTTACAATTTAATAATTTGTTTACTGATCTTGCTATTATCATCGTAGATGAGGTGCATGATATATATTCCAGCAGCTAATCTTGATACTGGTATTCTTTCAATTAAAACGTTTGATATTACCATCAGTTCTTTCTGCATAACTAAAACGCCTTTACTATCAAACAACATCATCTTCACTTTAGTCTTTTCTTTAGAACTTGAAATTTCTACATTTAGCTGGTCTAGCACAGGATTCGGGAAAACATTCAATTTGCTTTCAACAGGAGCAGTTATTCTGCTGCTACCAACAGTTATCACAACAGTATCGGATGCAGTAGCACCTCTATTGTCGGTTACCTTTATTTCTATTTCATATACCCCTTGCCGCAGATTGTTGAACAGTGTTTGTGCATTGTTGATACTAGTAATATTATATTGAGATGGGCCATTGATGACTCTCCAATTGTATCCTGTTATGCTTCCATCAGGATCAGTAGCTACGGCGGCCAACTGAACGGAGTTTTCCGGTAAATAAATATTTACATCAAATCCTGCGTTTACCAACGGCGCCGTATTCGGTGCAGGAAGTACTGTAATTTGTACCATATCTGTTCCGGTTGCTCCAGCGTTGTCTGTCACCGTTAGTCTGAATACATATACCCCCGCTTCGATGAAATTTGCAGTCGGATTAGGCGTATTAGCGTCAGTTAAGGTTCCTGATATTGGACCGGAAACTTTGATCCAGCTATGCGAAACTATAGAACCGTCGTTGTCTGTACCGCTACCATTCAGCAAGATCGTATTTACTGGAAGTACAATCGTTCTGTCTAGTCCGGCATTCGCAGTTGGTGCTTGATTCGCCGCTGTGTTCACAGTTACCTGCATGGTGTCTCTGTTGGTTGCACCTGCATTATCTGTTACTCTTAATTCAAAACGATACACGCCCTGTACCAAACCAGTGGCGGAGGTTACCGCTATATTCGCATTGGCGATTGCACCTGCTGCCGGACCAGCAATTTTAGTCCACAAGAAAGTGGCAATCGTACCGTCTGCATCTGTTCCAGATCCGTTTAATGATGTTGTATTGGTAGGTAAAGTAATCGTGGCATCGTTACCTGCGTTGGCAGACGGTGCCTGGTTAAGGGCAGGATTCACAGTTACCTGCATGGTGTCTTTATTTATAGCGCCTGCGTTATCTGTTACCGTTAGTTCAAAACGATATACGCCTTGTACCAAACCAGTGGCGGAGGTTACCGCTATGTTGGCATTGGCGATTGCGCCTGCTGCCGGACCGGTAATTTTAGTCCACAAGAAAGTGGCAATCGTACCGTCTGCATCTGTTCCAGATCCGTTTAATGATGTTGTATTGGTGGGTAAAGTAATCGTGGCATCATTACCTGCGTTGGCAGTTGGGGCTTGATTACTTCCAAGTATGGTAACAGTGGTTTCTTGAAAATCTGATAACCCAATGCTATTGGTACATGTATTCCTAAATTGGTAAACCCCTGCAGCCAATCCGGTTACATTGGTTACTTGTTGGGTAGCGTTTGTAATAACGGGTGTGTTAGGACCACTCACCATTGTCCAGCTATTGGTAGTGGTGATGGTATTAGCGGTCGTGGGTTGTTGTTGGTTTACAGAACCATACAAAATAATATTGTTGGTGCCGGCAGCAAAAACCCGATCAGCTCCAGCGTATCCATAAGGAGGGCGATTGGTAGTTCTGGTTGCATTTGGCGTGATAGTCCAACTTTTAGTCAAAGGGGTTACTTTCCTTAATCCTACAACATCATAATAGTTGGGATTATCGGCATAGTTGATCCCCGTTGTTCCGGGATACCCTGCGTAGGAAGGTAGTGAGATTCCATTACCAAGGGCAAAGGATTTATTTCTACCCCAGCTGTACCAATTTCCTTCTAAGTCCTGCACATATTTATAAAAAGTAACGGTGTTTCCGGCTCTGAAATTTTTGAATTTTCCAGGAATCTGCACTAGTGGTTGCATCATTCCATAAGCCGCCCAGTTCCAGTTGTATGGGTTCGTTGCGGTTCTCCAAAAAGTGTTTCCAATTCCATTTCCAATCTCCCCCATCACATTATCGCCTGTTCCAAATAAATGATCATTTGCATCTATTAAATGAAGCGTATTAGTACCTCCGACTATTTCTTTAATAGGAAAATTTACGCCTCTGCTGGTGTAGTAATTGGTAACATTTACCGGATTTGGATTTTGCCATTGTGGCTGTGCACCAACGTAATCTCCCGTGAAACCCCAACCCCAAATTTGATTATTGGCGGTCACAATTACTTTAGCCAAGTGACCTACCAGCGCAATTTTTCTAATTTGGTTGGTTCCCCATCCCCCCGTTACCTGAAGGGGGGTGGTACGAGTGCGATCCCATTGCCATAAGGTTCCATCGGAAGCCAATCCCCATGCGTAGGTGTATTGGCCAAAGCTGGTGGAGGAAGCCGCTTGAATGTCTACGATGGTTCTCGATCCTGGAGGCGGAGTTAATTTTCTAGGCACTTCTGTACCTACACCCCCGGTTTGGTTGAGAACATCATCTAAACCCCAATACCATACTTCTCCATTTCTAATAGACAAGCAGGATTGATACAGACCTCGCACCAAAGTATTTCCTGTGAAGGGTTGACCAAGATTATCGACCGATACAGTGGTAGAGGTGGCATTATTTCTTAATTTATAAACTTTGCCCTGTGCATCCCATGCGGCGGTACTGTATTGCATACCGTCCATACCAACGATGTTACTAAGGCCCGGGTACATTTTGATTTGGATCGTTATAGTAGCTTGGCTGGCTACCCAGGCAGTACCATCATCTTTAAGATAACTGGTGACATATTCACCGGTACCCACGGCCAAGATGTTAGGTTGGGCATGGACTTGCACCGTGCTAAGCACTATAAATAATGCGAACAATAATTCGGGAAAAAAGGATTGGATTTTCATGGTGGTTTTTCGGTTAGATCGGGATATTGTTTGGATGATCAGCCGTAGTAAAAACGATATTGGATAAAGGATAATTGGTTGTTTGAATTAGAAAACGGTGTGATGACCCTAAAGATCTGTCAGCAATTTTTTCGCAGGTAAAATAAACTGTAAAAAAAAGTGAAAAAAGTAAATATGAGGCGGCTGATTGTATTCCGATATGATGAACGGAATCAATAAAATTGCTTGAACCCCTCGTGGATGTTGCCCTGACAAAATTTGCAAAAGGCCCTTTTGTAAATCTAATCATTTTTTGGTTTTTCTTAATGGATATCTGAGTGCCCCTTACATGTAAAACCATGTTTGTCACAATACATTGTCGCGTAAAAACAGACGTTTTTATCTAACATAGCATGTCAATGACTTTTAATGATTCATCTTGTGCAAGGAGGAATATTTCACGGAGACCGCTAGAAACAAGAACCATACCAAAACGGTTAGCCCGGACGTATTCTTAATTTATAACGGAAAAGGGTAAGAGATTATTATGAATGGCAAAGAAATAAAATAAACACAGACATTGGGCCTACACTTATCCACAAACAATGCAGTGTTGACATCTTGCCGAAAAGACGGGGTTTTCCACAAAACTCAAAGAGTTTTTTTGATGGCGTGTATGGGATAAATCCTTCAAAAAAATATGCTAGTGAACCACCACTTTAACGTCGTCGAAAGCGATCGCCCCTTTTTCGTCCGTAACAGTCAATTTAAAAAAGTGCTCTCCTTTGCTGAGCCCCGTTACTTTTGTAATCATTTGATCTGGAGCAATTAAGCTGCCATCACCTGATATTTTTTCCCACTTATAGGTTGTTATTCGGCTGCCTTGTGCAGATGAAAACTTGCCTGATAAAGTAGTAAAAGGTTCCTTTATATATTGGTCTATTCCAGAATGCGCAATGGGGAGCGGTTGATATTTGTCAGTAATTCTTTCATGGATTTTCCATTTTACCGAAAGTGGAGATACTTTTTTAGGAGCTGGTACATCCAGTGCATTGGGATATTTTGCTTCATCTAGCACTGAAAGACTTACTCCATTGCCCAATGATCTGGCTTTATTTCGACCCCAACTATACCACTGGTCGCCCATATCCTGAACATAAAAATAGAAAGTGATGGTATTGCTGGTATTCAGATTTTTGAATTTTCCATGAATTTGAACTGGCTTAGAAATCATTTCATTGTGTTTCCAAGTCCAAGCGTATGGCATGGGTGTATTTCCTTTCCAGTTTGGGTGTTCGATTCCATTTCCAATTTCCCCCTGCACATTTTCTCCTGCACCAAAAAGATGGTCGTTAGCATCAATAATGTGCAGCGTGTTGTAATTCCCAACGAGCTCTTTACTAGGAAACGTACAACCAGCAGCCGTCCACCATTTTTTAATGGAAACCGGTTGTGTTCCAAGATCGGTGGTGCCGAGGTAGGAACCTAAGTAACCCCAAGCCAATAAATCGTTCGCAGTTTCTACCACATAACAAGCAGCACCTATCCCAGCAATATCCCGGGCTGCTGCATTTAGTTTTACCCGAACGGGCTGAATGGCCTTTTTCTTATATATCCACACACTGCCATCTGTGGCAAGTGCAAGAAAAGAGGGCTCTCCCATGGTAAGGGTTACTATTTTTTTGATCTGTTTTCCGATTGGCTGAGGCAATAGCACCGGCACTTCAATGCCTACCCCATTGTTCATCCAAAGAAGGTCTTCGCCCCAAATGAATAGACTGTCTTTTTTGATACTGAGGTATGTTTGGTACCATCCATAAACTTTAGTATTTCCGGTAAAATCGTTTCCGTAAGCATCCTTTTTTACTTGTTTAGCATAGGGAACGCCGTTTTGATAAATTCCAACTATGAAAACATTCCCAGTGCTATCCAGCACAATATTGGTGTATTGTGCACCATCAACTGCTTTCACCGCGGTTATATTATATTTCACTGGTTGATAACGATTGCCAGTGTAAGCAGTTACAAATAATTTGCCTTCCTCAGTCCTATAAGTAGTTAAATACTCGCCGGCCCCTACTTGTACAATCCTTTGGGGTTGTACAAGTGTTTGACAGAAGCCGATACTACCTAAAAAAAGCAAAACATAAAAACAACAAAATAATTTCTTCATGTGCAAGCGTTCGTAAATATTTACATAGATGTCAAATTTAAAAGAATACACTCTTTGGGAGCGTCCTTTTACAAAAATTAACAAGTGCTGTTAAGGTTTATTTTAACTTATAAAGTTATTTTAAAATGACGAAATCGTTTTTAACTTTTTACCATCGGCAATGTTAATTTGAATAGTAAGCAAAGATGATGCTGCTGTAGAAACAGTTTTCAAATAAAAAGCAGACAATCCTGTTACATCCCCTATAAATATTAATCTCAGCTTTAAACAACCAATCTGCTATATTTAAGAGATAGGATTGCATCGCTTGCACTGGCAGGATGCAAAACATCTTCTCCTGAAAACTGAAGTAATTCACTGATCTGATAAAATAATAAAGCGGGAGTCGGATGCTGGAGGCGATATATCCTTGAACCCGACAACTTATTCGTTTTACAGATTGCTTTTTTTGAGTTCTGATACTGCATATTCACATGCCCTGGCAGTGAGTGCCATATAGGTCAGGGAAGGATTTTGACAACCTCCTGAAGGCATGCAGCTACCGTCTGTGATAAAAATATTTTTTACGTCGTGCATTTGATTGAATTGGTTGAGTACTGAAGTTTTAGGATCTGTTCCCATTCTGGCAGTACCCATTTCATGAATGGTAGTGCCGCCTGTAAAATTATAATCAAAGGTTTGAACATTGTTGAACCCAGCGGTATCGAGCATTTCAGCCGCAGCGGATTGTGCATCTTTGCGCATAGCTTTTTCGTTGTCGCCAAATTCAAAATCGATTTCAACTAATGGAAGTCCCCACTGGTCTTTTCTATTATTATCTAATATTACTTTGTTGGATGGGTTTGGTAAACATTCCCCCCAAGCGCCCATCCACATCGTCCAAGGGCCAGGGGTGGTCAATGTTTTTTTAAAATCTGCACCAAAGCCATTATCTGCCTGCATCAGATCTTGCCATTCATTCCGCTCTCCATCAGCCTGAAAACCATACCCGCGAATAAAATCTGGATGTTTTGATTGCTCACTAACGTTTCGGAACCGGGGTACGTAAATACCAGTGGGTCTTCTTCCTGTATAATACTGGTCTTTGTATCCATCATGTTCTCCCGTAGCACCTGCGCCCGAATGATGATCCATAAGGTTCAACCCTATCTGCCCGCTCGAATTGCCCAATCCATTCGGGAAGCGATTGTTAGCGGACTGTAGTAAGATACTGGCGGAAGCGATCGTTGAAGCGTTCAGGAAAATAATGTTCGCGAAAAAGTCAGTGGTTTCTTTGGTAACCTCATCAATTATTCGAACACCGGCGGCTTTTGATTTTTGCTCGTCAAAAATTATTTCATAAACTATAGCATGGGGTCGAATGGTAAGGTTTCCGGTAGCCGCCGCTGCAGGTAAGGTAGCAGAATTGCTGCTAAAATATCCTCCGAAGGGGCAACCTCTTTCGCACAAATTACGATACTGACATGGCCCTCTTCCTTCCCAGCCTTTGCTGAGATTGGCAACTCGCCCATTGGTAACATACCTTTCTTTAAATTTATCTTTTACTTTTTGTGCAAAATGTTTTTCGATACAATTCATTTCCATGGGAGGTAAAAAAATACTGTCGGGCAAATGCGGGATACCTTCTGGATGACCGCTGATACCAACAAATTTTTCTACGTAATCATACCATGGGGCGATGTCTTTGTAACGGATTGGCCAATCAGCTCCGTGGCCGTCTTTTAGGTTGGCCTCAAAATCCAGGTCACTGAGCCGGTAAGTTTGCCTGCCCCAGGTAAGTGATCTTCCTCCAACCTGATATCCTCTGATCCAATTAAATGGCTTAGTTTGTGTATAAGGATGTTGCTGATCGTTTACGTAAAAATGGCGGCTGCCTTCATTGTAAGCTAGGCATTGCACTGGATTTTCTTCACGATCTAGTTCAGAAAGTTGTAATCTATTCTTAAACTCCCATGGACGCATAGACGCAGTTGGATAGTCTTTGATGTGTTCTACATTTCTACCCCTTTCCAACAAAAGCGTTTTTAATCCTTTTGCACAGAGCTCTTTAGCAGCCCACCCCCCACTGATACCGCTGCCTACGACAATGGCATCGTAGCTATTAGCGGCTATTCCGCTGGTATTTATTCGAACGTTTGGTGAATCTTGAGTTTGTCCCATAAGTTGTTATTTGGTGGCCCATGATTTTTGTCCTGCTTTCGATGGTACACATCCTTCAAATTTTCCAGGTATGTAATCATAAGCCAATGCAATAGTGGCCCCATCTTTTGATGTACAATAAGCGATGGCGGTGTACTGTTTTAGAATATCAAAAAATGATTTCCCCAGTAGTTTATTTTTGGCTTTGCCTATTTTATCTGAATAGTTTTTCCCTTTCTCATAAAATCTTTGTACAATTTGTTGTTGTGTAGCGAAAGGCAATTGAGGAAAAGGTTGATTGTATGTATTCTTTGTATAGTCTACCAACTCCTTGAGGCCTTCTATAAAATTGTTTTGTGTTTTTCGATCTGCGTTGTTTTTGATCATGTAAATTACTATAGCAGGAGAGCCGGTGTCGATAGCCCCTGGCGTATCTGTTCTGGGTATGATGTTTTCAGTAAGGGCAGCAATCAGTTTTGTATTTGCGTCCAGAAAAAACAGGTCAGGCTTCTTGTTCACTTGATACAGCTTGTATCCTGAGTAAGTAGCTACTGCACCTGCGCCTAAAGCCAATAAAGAAAAAATTGCCTTTCTCCTGTTCATAAAAAACGTGGGTTTATTTATTTTTAAGTGCCCAAGAAAGTGGGACCCCAATCAACTGTTCGATCAGAATGATAGAGATATTGAGTTCTTTTTGGTGTGTGACTAACTTTGATTTTTCTGTTAGATAAGCTTGGTGCGTTTTATTCATATCTTCTACAGATATATCTCCATCAGTATACGATTTTTGTGCTCCTTCATAAGCTGCATATTCATATTCTATATAACTTTTCTGTATTAAAACAATTTCATTTTTTTCTTTGTAATTCTCATATGCTACCAGCACCGCTGTTCTTACAATTTGTTGCTTGTCTCTTTTAACTTCGTTGTTGATAAGCAAATTTTCGTTGGCTACTTTTTTATCTCTTTTATATCGGGATAATAAGTCGAAAGGAACGACCAAACCAAGATTGTATTTTGGAAAAAAACTGGCGGCCTCAGAACCTTGGATTACAAACTCGTTGATATTAGCTCCCACATTTAAGGCACTCAACCATGATAATTTAGACTTTGCAACATCAGCGTCTGAGATTCTTATATTGGCATCTGCGATAGTGATGGCGGGGTTTTGTTCTGCTAGTTTTACGAGCCTTTCTTTGATGAGTGAATCTTGGTTTAAGGTGCGGAGATCAATCTTATTGGCTGTGATAGATTCGTTGCGTTTATCCTGGTACTTTTTCCGAATACTGTCTGGTACCTGCGGAATGCGTTGAGCAAAAGTATGGCCTATAAAAATAATCAGTACAATCAATACACACCCGATATATTTCATCATCAAAATTTTAATAAAGTGAAGATTTTCATAACATTTTTAGTTGCCCATCAGCTTTCAGTACCCGTGATTCGTCAAATTCTAATAAACGTTTCATTAAAGATAGACAACAAAAAAAGAAAATACCACCAGGAAATTGTCCTACCGTTTCCTGTGAGTACTGTGCAACGATAATTGGGAACAAGGTACAAAGTATCATTACCATGTAAAGCCTTAGTTCTTTATTGCGAATTTTAAAATAATAATAAATTCCTTGATAGAAAATAGAAAGCTGAAACAGCATCCAAATAATCAATCCCACCCAACCCAGTTCCAAACCAACTTTTAACAAGCCACTGTCTGTAGGAAAACCAGCCAAGGGATGGTAAGGATGTTGGTAAAGACCCAAAGAATTAGTTGTGCCAAGACCCCCGCCGATGGGGTGTTGATACAGATATGGTTGGATATAATGACGATTTATATCTCTTAAGTTCAACGATTCATCTTTGGAATCGAATGTACTTCTTACTCTGTTCAGCGTTGGATTTGAGTAAATTGGTACAAACAATACACCCATTGCAAACATCACACCTACGAACAATGTGATCAGTGTTGCTTTGTTCTGAATGGTAATAAACCCATATAGAATTAGTCCAACAGGAACGATAATAGTGGTGGTTCGGGTACCAGAATACGCCATACCGAGCATCATGATCAGCGCGAAGAAAAATAGCACGTACTTTCTGGCAGAATTGGGCGTATTAATGGCGAGAATGATGGTAAATACAGCCATCGAACCTGCTAACACGCCAAAAGATACCACATCAGACAGAAAAGAAAATTTGCGTAACTGACCACCTTGAAAAAGCAATTCAAAAGTTCCAGGTGTACTCAGGATGTAATTTAACTCCATAGGAAGATACCCAAACCATTGCTGAAAACATCCATAGATGGCAACGATAAAAGAACATAATACCCAGAACTTAACAAAGAATCGCATTTTATCAATAGTATCAATCACCCTGTAAGCAATCACAAATAAGAGCATAAATACAAGGGTTCTTTTAAATGCACCAAACCAAGTACTTATTCCAATTACATTCGGATTAAATACTTCTATAGTGATGTAAATCATATTCAACATCAGCATAATACCTACAACTGTTTTGAATAAGCCAGTTTTATTGATATCACCGGATCGTTTAGATATAAAGGTTCCCAGAAATAAAAATAAAATCAGGATCTCTAATGCCGTGCTGAGCGGAAGTAAGTCTCTACCCAATAAATGATTGGGATAAAAAACAAAAATACCTGCAATGTTTACAATGTAGAAACCTACCAGTGGCTTGAACAAACAATAATAAAGTACTACTAAACCAATCAATAATGCGCCAAAGGCAAGGGGCACAAAAAAAAGATCTTTTGCACCAAAGTACCCACCAGCAATTGCAATGAGTAGTAGTATGGGGATTCCCCACGGGCTCATGAACTTTTTTTGGATGAGTTCTTTTTTGATCCATGAATGAAATCGGGTGGCGGTATTTTGAAGTTCTGTACTCAATTTGAATTAATAAAAAATAATTTTGACGAATAAAAAAACCAGTACGACCGTCACAAAGATGAGCGATATAATTTCAGTGAGGCGCGATCCTTTCACATCTCCATTTTCTTCAGGTAGATCTTCGTTGTACATGTCAATCGTTTAGGTGTTTGTTGATGGCCTCATACATTTTCATTACGGAATGATGCCATGTGTGAGACCTTGCTACTGTTATTCGTTTTGCGATGGCTCCCTGGTCATCCTTGCTAGCCAAAGCATTTTCGATGGCTATAAGGTATTCTTCCTCTGTATGGCAGAGATAAGTAACCTCCTTAAATTCACTCATCGCAGGTGTTGCAGTAGCTACTATTGGTTTGCCCGCAGCAAGATACTCATCTATTTTTCTTGGATAGTTACCAATGGTCATTTGATTAACTACCTGCGGGTTAAGGCATACGTCAAACTGGTGAACGTAAGCGGGCAATTCTACGGGCTCTTTATGACCAAGGAAATATACGTTTGGTAATTGGTGCAAGGCGGATTTTTTGAAATCTTCATCCTCCGGACCAACAAGTACCAAACTCCAATTTGGTCTTTTATTTGCAATAAACAACAATAAATTAATATCTAACCGCAAACTTAATAAAGCACCGGAATAGCCAATAATCGGGCCGTCAATTTTTTGTATATCTGGTGGAATCGTACTTGGTTTTTGAGCAAATTCGTTTACCTCGCAGCCCTGCCCTATATAGTAAGAAGCTTTGTTATATTTGGCCGCATAATCTGCCAGATAGGTAGAATTAGCGGTAACTACATTAGCCTGAGCTAATATTTTCGGCTCTGACCTTACCCCATGTTTGTAAAAATATGGTTGAGACAATAAATAATCCCGGAGATAATACATTTCAAAATCAAGTCCGATGTATTGCTTCAGATACAGGCCGTTGTAAAAATCATTATCTGTGAGTAGAATAGAATTTTTAAACTGTAATTGATCGCAAGCCCACCTTACTTCACTAGCCAGTTTGCTGTTATTTCTTTTATTAAAAAATTGATAAATAAAACCTGCCGGCATCCAGTTGATTGATTCTAACATTGTTTGCGGATTGAAAACCCACAAGTTATGACTCACCTCATCCAATACCCCAATTCCTTTTTTAATACTGTTTAAACGATTGATGGTTTTAACGTCTTCCTTTTTTTTAATTGCCGTAATTCTATCAAGTGGCCGGTTTACATACAGCACCCGGTATTGCTTAGCAATTTCCAGCGCCATATTCTTGAAATTACAACCAATTTCAATATCCCATGGCTGAATGCCCAGCATGATAATATCTCTTTTTACTTTTAGTTCTTTTTCCATTGAGCCTTATCAAATATCATTTTTGTTAGTTCCGGATAAAACAGGAATGCCTGTTTGAAACAGTTCATAAATTGTATACCGAAAAATTTATACAAAATAATTTGGGTCATAATGAAACCAACTACATGCGCAGCAATCAGTGCATAGGCAGCCCCTATAAATCCATAATTTTTTATACCAATATAAGTAAATACTACGTATATAAAAGCGATGATTGTAATAGTAATAAAATTAACTTTTGGTTTCCCCGTAGAATCAATAATTACGCCGTATTGTTTTAAAAAGGCCAAAAAAATTCCTGTTACTGAAAGTAACTGTAAAAAGGGAACGGCTACTAAGTATTCGGGACCTGAAATAAACAATATTATAAACTTAGGAAACAAAATAATGAAGAGTATCATCGGAATGGTAAAGCAAAGAGTAGCACCCACTGTCTTTTCGTAATAGTATTTAATGAGCTCTTTATTTTCGGCATTCTCTTTTTTTGCGCTTTTCGGAAAAAGTAAGTCACTCAATACCTGAGAAGGCATATCAGTCAAATTAACCACCCTGGCTGAAACCCCCTGTAACGCATTAAAAATAGTAGTTCCCAGCATAGGTGCCATCATCATTTGTGCAGCATTGGCAAACACCAACGTGCTTAAACCTGATCCGAATACGTACTTCCCAAAATGCCAGAGTTTATTTGTCCATTCCCACGTAAGTAAAAACACTTTTTCTAGGTGATTAGCTACATAGATATAAGATACTCCGATGCCTGCTGCAATTCCTATACAATAAAAAATAACGAGCTGATTGAGTGTAATTTTATCGTTGAAAAGCAAAAATAAAATCAATAATAAAAGGCTGATGCCCTGTCGAAAAAAATACGTCCAGAACAACCCCCTAAACTGAGATTTGCTGTACATGATCCATTCGAAATGAGAGAAGGGAATCAGGAGCAGCATGCCTCCCAAAAAAATATACAGCATACTTTCTAAGGCAGGAGATGCCTGAATATTGGCGATAGGAACAGCAGTAAACAACAAAACTATAATGATCGAGATCGTTACGATAATATTCAAAAAAAGTGCAGAAGATAAAATATATTTCTGGTCTTCTGGCCCTGCATGATTTACATATTTGATCATGGAAGTTTTTACGAGGGCTTGTCTGATTAATTCAACAAAAGACGTTACCACCAAAAACAATGACCAAACACCCATTTCTTCTACAGATAGAGCGTCTTTTGCAAGTATCATTGTACTAACCAATCCAAAAATAGGAATAGAAAGTTTTTGCAAACCGTTAAAAAAGCCGTCAAGAAGCCAATTGTTGTTTTTTGCCGTTTTCATTAAATAAGGCTTGCGCTACTTTTTTAAAATTTTTGATCGATATACACTTTTACAGATTTCTTTAAAGGCGATAGCAGCTTCTTTGAATTCCTGACTAAATGACCTTTTCGGAAAAAAATCATCTGCCCACTCAGGCTTCCACCCTGCGGTAAAATATTGTCTAATTGCAGGATCTTGTGGTTCTACTTCATATTCAAAATTATTTTCCCACTCTATTCGAATGGTCATAATATTAGGGTGGGTTCTTTCTACCATTTTAAATCCTATGCTATTTTTGGGCAGGTATTCCTGCACCAGATTACCCAGGTAGTAGCCATATACAAACCCTAAAGGTTCTTTGTCTACGAGGTATAATTTATCCTTATGTTCATGAATAATCCATTTGTGAGATATTCTAGGTGCAAGCACTTCCCCTAATAGGGAAGGTGTTTCGATGTACCCTCTTTTACCTACACGAAACAATTCTGATAAAAATTTAACCGGATTTTCTACATGCTCTAACACATGACAACAGATTACATAATCGAATTCATGATCGGCAAACGGTAAATTTTCGCCATCGGCAGAAATGAATTGTTGTTTTTCAAAAACTTTAATATCACCACTTCGATGAAAATTTGTGTCAGTAAATTTATCTACCACTACATTAGCGCGTGGATGGGGATTGTGCCCACAACCAACATCCAGTACTTTGTCTGATAGCTTAATATTTAAGTGAACACGACTTTTGGGATTACGTAATTTCATGCCTTATTTAGATCTTTTAATTGTTTATGGATCTTATACCATTTTACTATGCTGTACTTTTTTCTGAGCTTCTAACGAAAAAAGCCATTTCATGTTGAGTTTAACTGCCATTTTATAAATGAAAACGGGAACGATTAGCCCAAGAATAATTCCCGTAATCAATAAAACAGGTACATTGGTAATATTTAAAACCCTTGTCATAAATATTCTGGTTCCGGCCAAAACCATCACATGAGATACGTAAATGTACAAAGAATGGCTACCAAGTACATGCAACCAGCGTAACTTGTTTAAGCGCTGCAGATTAAAACTAAGAATAATAATAAAAAAGGCCCCCAATAATGCAATAAATATAAAACGGACTGGCTCGTAGTACTCAACAAAATCATAATTCCTTGCTACGTAAGGAATATTCGTTACCAGGTAATAATACTGGGATGCAACAAAAGGTATCAGCAGCAACAGCAGCCACCTAAAGGACGACAACTTGTTGATATTGTTTTTATTTGTAACAAAAGAACCAATTAAATCTCCTATTGCTAAAAAAATATAGTAGTGAAGTATGTCACCTAAAAAGTAAAGATTGATTTTTTGTTGGTAAACGTACACCGATACAGCAAACATGACGCAGCCCAGCAAGAACTGAATAAACTTTTTTGGTTTAAACAAATGACTCACTAAAACATACAACACCGACACATTGAAGAGGGCATACAAATACCAAAATTGTTCCACTAGCCTGGGACTGTACAACAAATATAGGTAACTAAATGCTGTTCTATCTGCATTCACATAACCCTTGAGGAGCAATTGAATACTGATTTGCATAGCTCCCCAAAGGAAGTAAGGATATAAAATGGTTCGCGCTTTGGTTTCAACAAACGGCGTAGTTCCCCGTTTTGCCAAGCTTGCCATCACAAACATTCCAGAAATGATGAAGAACAAAGGCATTCTGAAACTAAAAAACAAAATATTGGCGTATTCTATATCAATGTATTCCTGAATATCGAAACCGGCGTTTTTGATGCCTTCAAAAACATGCCTATATAGCACAAGCACTAATGCAATACCTCTTGAATAATCAATCCACGTTTGCCTTTCTGATGATTTCATTGCGGGAATTTGAAGTGCATCAGGAATTAATATTCTCTATTACTACTTTATTCAGAATAACGCCATGATTTTTTTCTTTCATTTCTGCAATAAATCTGAGCGATTCCTGGTCAACCAGTTGTACAGAGGCGTTTGCAGCAAAAACGGTGAAAATGCCTTCTACATTTTTGGCAATTTCTCTACTGTCGGCATAGTTGTTTAAAGAAGACCCTTCTATAAGTATAAAATCAAACCCTGGTTTCAAGTATTCAAAAAAAGCACTCATGTCTATATTGTATAATGCTTCGGCGGGCGTAATATTTGCTTCTTTGCAGCCGATGATGAACAGGTCTTCTAGTGTTGTTTTACCTGCAATCTTTAATTGACTGGCAGGTACCGAGTAATTCAATTTCTGTGCTACATCCTGAATAAAAACATCTATATTAAATTGGCGTGTTAGTGAATTATTCGAAAAATTCATATCTATGATCAATACCTTTTTTTTGCTTAGTAAAAGACTACTAGCGAGCGCTTCTATGATTACAGACTTACCAGTTTTTGCCTGTGTGCTGGTGAATAAAAATATTTTTTTACCGGAATTCAGTAATTCATAGCGTAATTTTCGAATATTGTTTTTGAAGACGGCATTTTTTCGAATCAATTTTCCAGATCCATCGGCAACCATTAGTTCAGAAATTGTTTGTTTTTTAATGTTGATCTGATTGATCACAGTAGAAATTTTAGCTTTAGATAGTTTGCCAAAAATACCTGGCGTTTTTACAGAGGAATCAAAGATTTCGAGGAAAATAAAAAAAACAGCTAATAGAAAAAATACTGAAATACCCGTTAACATCATTTTTACCAAGGTTTTCTTAGAATTGGGTTCTGCGGCTGGTTGACCTACCCTTGTTTGAATAAAGTTAGCAGTAGGGTCGTCTTTAGAAAGTCCTTCCACCTGATTGTACATCTCTTTTACATTTCCGAGTTGTTTGTTTTCCATTTCCAGTTTGGTTTTGATGACGTCCATTTTCACTTCACTTCCAGGACTTGCATTGGTCATCCCCATGTATTTCCGAATCCTTGCTTCGTAATCTACAATAGTTGATTTTGCTGCATTCATCAATGCATTTTCTTCACTGATCTCTTTATTCAATCCATCAATTTGATCATTCAATTTCGATTTATTTGAACCAACACTTGACTTCTGATTTATTTCTGTACGCAGGTCAGCAATTTGTCTATCCAAAACCGGATCGTTTCCGCCTTTGGCTGCAAGTTCTGAGACAAGGTCATTTTTTCTTTTGGTAAGTCTGATTACTTCTTCATTGGAACCTCCTGCGCCTTCAGATGATTTTAATTGAGATAGTCTGGTTACAAGGTAATCATACCTGTTTTTGTGTTCATTGTACTTTCCTTTTTCATCCGCCAACCTAGTTTCTAATTGTGTAACCGTTTCCATTGCGCTAGTGGTTCTGCTCACGGGGTCAATGGTACCCTGGCTCATTTTTTCATTCAGAAGGGTTTGACCCAGGCTGTCCACTTTTTTTTGTTGATTTTCTAGCAAACTCTTAATACTTTCCTGATTCTCATTTGTTCTACGAAGATTAAGGCCTTTGTAATAATTTAAAAACTCATCCCCAATACTATTCACAACGGTAGATGCGAGGTACGGGTTTTCAGCATTAAAAGTAATGTCAAGATAATCAGTTCGGGCAACACGGTTTACGGATAGAAGTTCTAACAAACTAAAATAATCGTATTGATACAGCTCTAGGTATTTAAGGATCAATTCCTCTTTTTTTATATCTGTTTGCAGCAGTTGATTGGTTACCAATTTTTGGGCTAAAATTGTTCTCGCTGTATCCGGGTTTACCTCTTTGTAAATTGGCTGTTTCTTCTCATTATCAGAAAGTGTTCGAAATGCTTTTTCAGGATTTGTGAGGTCGTGCAACATGAGTGCATAAGATATCCTATTTAGTACTTGAGGTGATTTAATAGTTTCTATTACATTATCAAACTTGATATCTACCGTGTAGATATCAACAGCGGAGGTACCATCTACCAGTTTCACCCTTTCAGATGTGAAGCCTGTTGAATATTGAGCAAGTGAGGTGTAAAGTGGTTTCTTATTAACTAACAGTAAAAAAGTAATCACAACGGAAATAAAAGACAAGCCTATAATGACCCATTTTTTTCGAAAGAGTACTTTTAAAAAATACAGGAGATCCATTTATTAAAATTAGAGGTTAAGCAAAGTAAAAAATCTGGCGACGTTAAGTTACCAGATTTTTTTTTAATAGTTGGTTTTCCTTAGTTGACTTTTATGAGTTTCACTGATTTCGCCAATTTTCCATCTATCATGATACTTACCACATAATTACCTGGAAGTAAGGAAGCCGACGAAGGCAGATTCACTGTAATTTTATTTCTACCTGCAGTTTGTTTTTGATCTGCAGACCTGTAAATCAATCTAGAGTTGAGGTCATACAGCATCACTGTGACGTTAGACGCTTTTTCATTATTGATCTCTACATCAATTCTGTTCGTGAAAGGATTTGGATGGACACTGATGACCGGCTTAACGGTTTCAACGTCCACTTTTTCTATTGTAACCTTTGCTGGAATCGTTGTGTTAGTAACGTTTTGTGAAACTGCTGAGCTTCCTCTGGCAGCCATCACATCACCTACAAATATTTCAGACTGATCTTGAGCAGGCCTTCCGTTGAAATTAACCGGCTCGTAAGGAGTAACATCTTCATAAGACTCGATGGTTACTGCTCCGGTGAAGCTATACGGTGAACCAGCAGTAGTTCTTACGTCGATGATCAACTCTCCGTTTTCTGTGACAAGGTCTTTCAGGTAAACCACTTTTGAGTTGTTGCTGATACTGTTCAACTGGACGGTTTTACCATTGCAAGTGTAGTTCGCAAAGGAATAACCAGAGAAGATGGCACTTCCGAAAAGACCTACTTTATATTTACGGCGAATATCAAGATTGCTGATTTTAATTTGGGACAACTGACCAGCATCTGTCCAATAGTTGCTTTGCATTACAACACTTGGGAATATACCCGCACCTGCACTTCCTGTAAAACCTGGACCATTGAACTCTTTGGTAATTGCCAATTCAATACCACTGTTTTCAGATGAATTGTTTCTCAGGTTGCTAAAGGTTGCGCCCTCTACTGATGGACCGTTGGTATTGTTCCAAGGTGTGGCAGCATTTTGTGCAGCGTTGGCATTGAAGTTAACAAACACTACATTCGGCGACAATACCATTGAGGCAATGTTGCTATAATCACTGTTTTGCGTTGCATTGATGGCACGCACCCTGAAGTAATGTCTAATATTAGGATTCAATCCAGTTGCAGTAAAAGTAGTAACATCGGCCCCTGTGGCAGCTAACAAACTGTAACCCGATGAAGGAGAAGTTGAACCATATAGCTCGAATCCAGTTTCATTGGCAGATCTGTCGGCCCAAGTGAATTTCACTTTGCCATTTTCGAGAATAGACTCAGCAAACAAGTAGTAAGGCTTTAGCAAAGGATCTGTAACGTTGTATTCCTGGATGACCATTGCATTCAAGTTTAGGTAAGCTGCTGATGCATTTTTAGTTGCAGTGACCACTATTTGACCTGAAGCAGTTGAAGTTAGTCCATTCAATTGAATAGATTGAATACTGTTATACCTTGATTCTTGTGTAACAGATTGGCCTGCAGCAGAGAATGTTACCTGAGCGTTTGGTCCAGCATTGTGACTGCTAAGAAAAACTACATTATACCGTTTAGATGGATTTAATCCGTCGATTTGAATGCCTCTACCTGCAGAGCTGGTTGTGTAAAAACTACTTTGTAAAACATTGTCTGGGAATATCCCTTCATTGTATCCTGTAATGGTACCAAAGTTAAAATTACCATCCCATTGTTGTTGCAATCTAACGCTGAATCCTGTGTTAACACCCGCGTCATCATTTAAAGAAGACAATGGTGCGTTTGCATAAGGAAAAATCAGGAAGTTGTTCCACGGTGTTGGTTCACTTATACCGCCCTGCACCCCAAAGTTCACAAATACGTTGCGAAGTGCATTGTCTATCACCCTTACTTTAAATGTTCTGGTAGCGCTTGCACCGGAAGCATCTGTAGCTGTAATTAAAATATCATTGTACACACCAATATCTGTTGTTGAAGGAGCAAAGCTGATGGATCCTGCACCGTTGCCAGTGCTTTGATAGGTTGCAAAAGACGGTAACCCTGTAACGGTAATGTTCAATGGACCAACTGCATCGTCAGTTGTGCTGAAATTTCTAAGAGCTACTTCACCAGACTTCACTACCACATCTTGCACTGAGCTAATTACAGGTGCACGATTACCAGTAGTAGCATTTACTACAGCCGTAAATCCTGAAGTACCGTTTTGATTAACCGCTTCTAGTTTATAATAGTAGGTGGTACTACTAGAAACAGTATTGTCGGTGTAGCTCGTGGCGTTTGCATTTGATGCACTTGGGTTTAAGACTGTATAAGGGCCTGCTTCTGCAATAGCCCTGTGCATCAAGTAGCTAACTTCATTGTAAGCAACATCGTTCCAGTTTAAGCGAATGTTTCCATTCTCTAAAGCTGTGGCCGCAAGTGATGTTGGTAGCACAGGTGCAGTACCATCATCAAATGGTTTTTCAACCACGATGGCGTTCAACAAACCGTAGGGTGTATTGGCGCCTTTGCTCATATTGATGGTAATAATGCCAGAAGCGTTGGGTTGGATAGCAGTGAAGCTAACAGTATTGTTACTGTTCCTATCTACATACAATGGTTTTGGAACACCATTGATCGTATAAATAGTGGTACCATTGTTACCTAAACCAGTCCAGGAGCTGCTTCCGAATAAAGTGATATTGTATTTTCCAGCGGGATCTAATCCTTTAAGATTTGTGTTGATGGTATTTGGTGCACCGAATACACCGAACCAGAAATAATCTCTGATAACAGCATCTGGATAAACCCCAGAGTTGTTTCCAGTAACCGCGCCTGCATCACCTGCGTTCCACGGGGTACCTATGAATTCGATACCTACCGGAGTAGACTGACCATTATTGTTTAACAGGTTATTAGTGTTCGGTGTAGAAATATTATTCCAGGGAGCTGGAGCATTGGCTCCGGTATATTTCATGCTCATGAAGAATCTTTCCGTTGCAGGTTCTACCTCTGTAACGGTGAGTGTGAATGTAGCCTGTTCGGTTGCACCAGCCATATCGTTGGCAGACACGGTTACTTGGTAAACCCCACCATTCGCATAAGTTGGTGCAAGTGTTAAACTACCCGCTCCGTTTCCATTGTCGGTAAGCGTTACAAAGGTTGGCGCATTGCTGAGTGCAATTGTGATACCTGCGTTACCATCAAGATCAGAAACATTGATGGCTACATTTGTAGTAGAGCCTTCTGCAACTGTTCTATTAGCAATAGTAGTGAATACAGGTATATAATTATTGTTTACAGTAAGCACAAAGTTTAAAGTGTCTTTACCATTGTAAATATCCACTACTTCAACAACAATAGGATAAACACCTTGAGCTCCAGCACTAGTTGGTATAAATTGAATATTCGCAGTGCCAGTTCCGGTGCCCACGAAAGTACCGAATGATGGGAGCGGACTCAAGAGATTAAAGGTTAAAGCATCAGCATCTGCATCCGTTGCAACGATGTTAATGGTTTTATTGCCATCGAATCGCATGGTGCTGTTAGCGACGTTGACAAAAACAGGCAGATTGTTCAACGTGGTTACAGATACCTCATCACTGTATTCAGATGTACCACCTACACCTACGGAACGCACTTTATAAAAATACGTTGCATTCGCAAAGAGGTCGTTGTCAGTAAAACTGAAGTTAGCATCTTCGTTGGCAGGTAAGGTAGAAAGCAATCTATAGGTGGTATTATTACCTACAGATCTGTGTATTTCAAAATTAGTTTCATTGGAAGAGTTATCCGCAATTTCTAACAATATGGAAGTGGTAGAAGCTGCAGAAGCGCTACTGATGGCGGGAGGTGCCGGGGCTTCGGGTAATTCTAACGTGGTACCTGATGCGTATGATTGTAACATCATAGCAGCTATTCCTTCTAATGTAATCGGCTCATCATAAATGACTACATCATCTATTAAGCCACCAAAGTTGGTACCGGATGTTGAAGAATTAAATGCATTAGAAGAATTGGTAGCACCAATTCTAGAAGCGTTGGTGGTATTAGCCACAGCGCTGAAAGGTAAAATGGTAGAAGCTACCTCAGTGCCATTTACAAAAAGCTTCAGCTCATTTATATGGTAAGAAACTACCACGTGATTCCAACCATTTACTACCCAATAAGGCATTGTTGTAATCGCACCCACGCCCGCTGTAGCCCTAACATTTCCATTTGCGATACCAGCTTCCAAGAAACCAGTTCTAAAACGGAGCGACAAGCCGTTGTCTGATCCACCAAAATCAAAAATAATTTTGTTGGACGCGGTGATTGTGGTAGCAACGGGTTTAATCCAGAGACCTACCGTCCTGTCCGTATATTCATTGCTCGGATAATTACGATTGGTGCTGAAAGGCATATCTGCAAACTGGTTAGACCCATTGAGCGAGATCGCTGCGGTTCCTTCTTTTTTATCCGCTGTATTAAAATTAGGGTTGCTTCCTGCTGTTAGATTTCTATTATTTCCGCTTCCGTCTGCATAAGAAGAATTGAAACCCCAGGCAGATTGCAAAGTGGAGATGTAAGAAGTAGCACCAAATTGATTGATTGCTCTGACATTGTAAAAATATTTGGTATTGGAAGCTAGCCCGACGCTGTCAACAATACTGGTTTCATTTTCACCAACTGTTCCAACAGTGATATAGGTACCTGTGGCGCTGGTTGATCTGGTTACCTCAAACCCATTTTCGTTGTTGCTATTGTCATCCCACAAAACATTCAATCTATTATAGGAAACAGTATTAACCCTGAGATTGGATGGTTTCGTCATTATTTGATTTGCAGGCACTTCGATGCCATCAGTAAATGCGGTATTGGGAATTCTTTGTCTGGTGATTCCGGCTTCCGTACTTTGCCAAAACAATTCCATACCGAAGCCACCTCCACCCTGGAAGAAAGTTACAGCTATCGGATGTGAACCGGCTGTAAGATAGATAGTTCCTGTTCTTGATTGCATGCCATGGGCTCCATCATTGTTAACCAATGCTGTTGCGGTGTGGCTGTAAGAACCGATATACAATTTACTTCCATCATCACTTCTTGTTTCAAAAGTATAGTTACCAGATACCGGTATATTAACAGAACCTTCCCAAAGGAACCCTATATTATCATTTCGTGCACGCACACTTAAATCAGCATTGGCACTATTACCTACTTTTTCCGGGGTAAGAGCATTAAAATCTGGCAATACAGACCAAGTGCCATGATAATATTTGTAATTTAAACCACGCAAGGCAGCAGTAGCACTTACTTGGTTACTTTTCACCGATTCGTTCCCTGCAAGATCTTTTGCCTTTGCATACAAAGCATAAGTTTGGAAAGGAGTAAGGTTACTCACCGTAACGAAAGTGTTAGCGGTAACGTATGCTTTCACGCCGTTTACATACACATCGTATTTGTCAATTCCCACATCATCGGTAGATGCATCCCACTCCAAAGAAACTGAAGTACGGGTAGAGTTGACCACACGCAAGTTCACAGGAGCTGTTGGAGCCTGTACGTCATTTTTGGTAGTGACATTAATTTCACTACTTATTGGGGCTGCGCCATTGTTGTTGACTGCACGAATAACGTAATAATATTTTGTATTAGAAACCAATGGGACGTCAGTAAAACCCAATACGTCTGCAGCGGTTTTGTGTATCAATTGATACCCGGAGCCAGGCGTTCTACTTCTGTATATTTCAAAGGATGTTTCGTTATTTAGCGGCGTAGGATTGTCGTTCCAATCAATTCGTATTGAATTACTGGTCAAAGCATAACCAGAAAAATTAGAAACATTATCAGGAATGTTTGCGCCATTGGCAGCGGTTACTTTGTAAGGAGTAGAAAATTCACTGCTACAACCAAATTGCTCAGTTACTTTCAATCTGTATTCTCCTACTGGCGCATTAAAGTTTGCAGTTGAACTAACCAGTGCATTGTCACTTACTCTTCTCCACTCGTAGTTTGTATAGTTACCGGCTACCGTTAAAGGAACTGTTGTTCTACCATCAACGGAAGGCAATATATTGCTAAACATTCCATTAATTTGAATAGGCGGAGTGATTGTTGGTTGTTTCTGAGAAACAACAACAGGAGTGGGAGACCATTCAGACCAAGCAGAAGTAGAGGTTCTTCTGTACCTGCCTCTATAAGTTCCATAACTATTAACATTCAATGTATTACTGGTAGCACCAGCAATTACAACCCCGTCTTTTTCCCATTGGTATGCATTGAAGCCTGCTTGTAGTCCTAATCTAGCATCCACTATTATGCCGGGGCAAAATTCTTTTCTGCCAAAATACACCAGAGGATTTGCTTTGTGCTGACGATTTAGGAACGGCCAATAATCTGGCTCATTCCAAAAAGAACCCCACATGCCGTGACCTTGTGTAGGATACAACGTTCTGGTGATCGTGCCGCCGGCATTTGCAAATGAATTGGCAACGAATTCAACAGTTCCCGCGGCTGGTGCAGGATCTAATCCACCATACCCAACCCAAACTGGTATAGTTAGGAAGTTATTGATGGTTTGAACATATTCATTTTTGGCTGCACACATAGGCAATGTAGCTGCCGTTTTTCTTGCATAGTTTGCATTCCCAACAAATTCCCAGCTAGCCTGGCCTCCAGATGATAGCCCGTTGAGTATAACTCTATCAGCATCTAACTTCACATATTTTACCAGAGAGTCAATTAGACTAGATATTCTTTGAAAATAATCTTGGGAGTTTCCGGTTGTACTTTGTGCGTACAACAAAAAACCATCGAAAGTGCCGTCATCAACTTTATTTGCATGGTTTTGTCCACCGTGTAATAATTGGTACTCATTATCGTAAATGGTTCCTGCCTCTCCTCTTCCGTGAAAGAAAATCAGCATAGGATATTTTTTTCCATCAGCCAAGTTGTGAACGTAAGTTTTAGGGAATTTTATGCGGAAGGCCATATTCTGGAAGTAATAGCAACGATATCCTTTTGAGTAGGGGTTCCAACTAAGTCGGTTCGTATGCCCCCACTTAACTATGTTATAATTGTTCCAGGCTGGCTGAGGTGGCTGAGTTGTGGTAGTATATATTACGTCCGGATCATTCGGATTTAATACGTTTGGTTGTGCGTAGCTGTTGAATGCGAATGCAATCACCAAAAATAATATGGCCAGTGGGGTAAATAACTTATTCATCTCCTGTAAAATTTTAAGTTTTAGCGGTAGATCAACAGGAATTTTGATTGGAATAGTCTGGTTTTGGGAGATACAATATAGTAATCACCTGTCAGAAGATATTAGATAAAGCGGTAGTTAAAAGACAGGATAGTTAAGGGCGGTTAATTTCCAAGGAGATTGAATATTCTATCGAAATATTTAAGCAAATCTCAGGAAAAATTCTGAATAAACAAATATTTTTTTTCATTTCTTCAAAAAAAGACACAATTTTATCTTGCTAAGTGAACAGCTTCTATTAGATAATTGCGGGTAATCTTCTTCTTCATGGATGTATTAAAGACTATTTTCTGGATATTTATTTTTATTGTTTTCTACAGCTACATAGGTTATGGGCTTTTTTTATGGGCTTTTCTGAAAATCAAAAGAGTGTTTATTAAGCCAGTTGCACCAACCTTTGAAGACATTTTTGAACCAGAAGTGAGTTTAGTGATTGCCACTTACAATGAGGCTCCCATTTTGGAGCAAAAAATTGCCAACTGTTTGGCAATTGAGTATCCCTCCGACAAATTAAAAATATGCTTTGTAGCAGATGGTTCAATAGATGAAACTACTCAAATCTTTAGAAGGTACCCAGAAATTGAACTGTTATTTGAACAAAAGAGAGCTGGAAAAGTGGCAGCTATCAACCGGGCTATGCAGTACATTACCACCGATTTTGTAGTTTTTTGTGATGCTAATACGATGTTGAACAAAGAATGTATCAGGGAAATAATAAAACATTACAAAGATGAAAAAGTAGGCGCTGTTGCAGGAGAAAAGAAAGTAATAGCAGTAGGAGAAAATGCAGACGCTGCGGGTGCAGGCGAAAGTCTTTACTGGAAGTATGAATCGGTTTTAAAAAAAATGGATTCCGCATTTTATACAGTGGTAGGTGCAGCAGGTGAATTGTTTTCCGTAAGAACCCATCTGTATGAGCATGTGGGTAACGAGGTTTTACTAGACGACTTCATCATTTCGATGAATATCTGCAAAAAAGGCTATAAAGTGGTGTACGAGCCTGCGGCTTTTGCTACTGAACCACCTTCCTTCTCCATCCAGGAAGAACAAAAAAGAAAGATCAGGATCAGTGCAGGCGGATTTCAATCTGTATGGATGTTAAAGGATCTATTGAATATTTTTAAATACGGACGTTTATCCTTTCAATACATATCGCATAGGGTGTTGAGATGGATCGTTTGTCCAATACTGTTACCGTCAATACTGATTTTAAACATCATATTAGCGACCGCAGATAACCAATTATTTTACCAGATCTTATTAGCAGCACAAATTATCTTTTATATGGCTGCTGCTGTTGGAGGTTATTATGCTGCAAAAAATATCAAGGTTAAATCACTCTATATTCCATATTATTTTGTTTTCATGAATATGGCGTTGTTTTTGGGTTTCAGAAGATTCCTCAACAAGTCGCAATCAGTGCTTTGGGACAAAGCAAAAAGAAAAGTGTAACATTTAAAATGTATTCAAAATTTCTACCCTTTTTGGAGTATTTTAAAAAAAAATATCAAAAATATTTTGTCAGTCCGTTTTTTTTAATAGCTTTACACCTCGGTGTTGATTCAAAACATCTATCCAAATTCTCAATTCCTACCAAAAGCAAGTATTCCAATCTTAAAGAAAATCCTCCAACTCTGATATCTTTTTGTATTTTTTACAATACTTCGAATAGCCGTCATATTCAATAGCTCCCAATTAATCCGCCCGAGAAAATCGCCATTTGTGATTTTTGAAAACAGTAAAACTTAAATTGTGAAAAAAGGTATTTTAACTATTGACGGGTGCAATGCCATCAGCTATTTGATGAACACAGTACTTGGAAAAGAATTTAGTGTAACATCAGTGAACACTTGCAAAGATGCGATCTATCATTTACAATCAGACCTCACCAAAGAAGTGGTGATATTGGATATAGCAGACGTTGAATCAGAAAACATGGACTTGCTGGAACATTTCTATACCAGTGCGATCTTTAAAAATATAAAAACAGTTGTAATCTCCAATTCAAATGATGAATCATTAAAAGATAAAACTGTTCAGCTTGGCGCCTCTCTTTTTCTGACCAAACCATTTGACCCAATCCTTTTATCTAAAATGGTAAAAGATATGCTGGGTCCAAATGATTTTGCTATTATCAAAAAAAGAAAAAATAGCTTTAACTTGAACATTTTCTAGGTCTTTTTGCCGTTAATTCAAATTCTACCACTTACCGCCCTTATTTTCATTTGAACGATGACCGTTAATGATTCTTCTTATGCATAGTACCAACAACAGCACAGAAAATGATTTCGCAGATAAGCAATGCGATAGAAATGTGATGAATTCGAAAAAGAAAAGGTTCCTTTTTATCATAGATGCAAATAGCCACAAGCCTTACCAACACATTATACAAAGCTCTCTTAACGCAACTTCATTCGAAGAAGCCAAAGAATTGCTCCTAAGGGAAGAACAACTGCCCGAGATGATCGTTATAGACACGCCTCTTCAACATCTCGAACTTGTTGAATTCAAAGTTTGGCTTACTTCAAATGAGCTGAACAACATTCCGATTATTTACAACGAAACTGCACTTAAAAAAGAACACATCAATCAACTTTTTAAACAGAAATTAGTGGATGATGTGATGCTACTTGACAATAATTTTGATAAACTATCTCAAAAAGTAATTTTCTTTCAAAAGTATCTTTATACCAAGGGTCATCCCGTAAGGCAACAGAAAATCGCAAAAACAAATTGCAACAATAGTAGTTGTTTGCTGATCCGCTCGATAGACATTTTGTTATCTATTACTGCGCTGTTGTTTTTTTCGCCTTTAATTTTATTGATCGCGGTCATTATTAAGCTAGAATCTAGAGGACCTGTTGTTTATAGCTCACCAAGGGCTGGCAAAGGTTTTAAAATATTCGATTTTTACAAGTTCAGAACAATGGAAGTGGGCGCTGACAAAAAAATGGAAGAATTATCTAAACTGAATCTATATTCGGACGGGGACAAGAAAGTGAACTTTTTCAAGGTAAAGGATGATCCCAGAATCACAAAATTTGGTACATTCTTACGAAACAGCAGTTTGGATGAACTACCCCAGCTTTTCAACGTATTTAAAGGGGATATGAGCATAGTAGGTAACCGTCCGCTACCTCTGTATGAAGCCACCACGTTGACAACCGATGAATGGGCCGAAAGATTTATGGCGCCTGCAGGTATTACGGGATTATGGCAAATTACCAAAAGGGGCAAAGCAGAAATGAGCAATGAAGAAAGAATTTTGTTGGATATCACTTATGCTAGAAACAGATCTTTAAAAGGTGATCTTAAAATACTGATTCAAACTCCGGCTGCATTGTTACAAAAAGCAAATGTTTAATTTTAACGAAATTAACATGCAATGCCTGATTTTCCTTTAACGGGTTTTCCGCTCATTTCAATTATTACACTCAATTACAATCAAGTAGATGTAACCTGCCAGTTTCTGGAAAGTACAAAGGCACTTTCCTATCCCAACGTGGAGATCATTGTGTGTGATATGAACTCTGATGAAAATCCTTCCGAAAAAGTAAATGCTTTACAATTGCCGACTGTGCAGTTGGTATTGAGTGAAAAAAACTTAGGGTTTGCTGCAGGAAACAATCTAGGTATGTCAATTGCAAAAGGAGATTATATTTTTTTAGTAAACAATGATACAGAAGTCACAGCTACCTTATTAATTGACTTGCTATCTGCTTTCGACAAAGATCCAACAATAGGGGTTGTTTCACCCAAAATAAAATATTTCGATCATCCAGATATCATACAGTACGCCGGTTTCAACAAAATGAATATGTACACCGGAAGAACCAGCACTATCGGCGATAAAGAAAAAGATCTGGGACAACACGATATTGGTAAATACACCTGGAGTGCACATGGTTGTGCTATGATGGTTAAAAAAGAAGTGATTCAAAAAACGGGTAGATTCCCGGCCGTGTTTTTTTTGTATTACGAAGAATGGGACTGGAGCTGCCGGATATTAAAAGCCGGATTCAAAATTTATTATGAGCCCAAGGCCGTTATTTACCACAAAGAATCTATGAGCGTAGGCAAAGGAAGCACGTTAAAAACTTACTACCTCCATAGAAACAGAATTTTATTCATCAGAAGAAATAGTAGTAGCGTTCAAAGAATTTTCTTTTACCCATATTATCTTTTGTTTGCAGTTCCTAAAAATATTCTTGTTTTTACTTTTTCAAAAAAGTTCGATCACTTAAGAGCATATTTGAAAGCGGTTTCTTGGAACTTTAACCATTCTACTGCTTCAGAATTGTAAATTTTATATTATGAAAATTGGTTTTGATGCACAACGTTTGTTTCGAAGTAAGAAGCATGGAATGGAAATTGTATCATTGGAGATACTCCGTTTGCTGCAACAAAATGATGTTAACAACCAATATGAAGTATTTGTAAAAGAAGATTCAGACAATCAATGTCTTCAAAGTACCCGTCACTTTAATGTTCATACTACCCCTTCAATCCCGTATCCAATTTGGGAACAACTCTACCTTCCTTTTCTTGCGAAAAAAAACAGCGTTCAGCTGTTGCATTGCTGCTCTAACACCGCACCCATATTTTGTCATGTGCCTCTCGTTATAACAATACACGATCTAATTTACCTTGACAAAATTGATTTCAACGGATCAAGTTATCAAAATTTCGGGAACTTATACCGAAGATGGATTGTACCCATCGTAGCCAAAAAAGCTGCCGCCATCATTGCGGTTTCTACCTTCGCAAAAGAACAAATCGCCAGTAAACTGAAAATACCGGCGCATAAAATATTTGTTGTGCACAATGGCGTAAACGAAAAATTCAAAGTGATAAAAGATGATCAAATTATAAATAGTTTTAGAAAAAACCATCTATTGCCTCAACAATTTTTTTTACATTTTGCCAATGACGCACCTCGAAAAAATACCATTGGAACGCTGAGGGCATTTGCCCAATATTGTAAGCAAAGTACTGCTCCGATAAAACTAGTGCTTACCAATATTACTGAAGAAAAGGCTCAATTTTTATTGAAGTCATTAGAAGCTGATGAAGTTATGCAACACCTCATTTGCATGGACTACATTCTTGCAAACGATCTCCCTTTATTATACAATGCAGCCACCCTGTTTTTATACCCCTCCTTCAGTGAAGGCTTTGGATTACCTGTAATTGAAGCCATGGCATGTGGTACCGCAGTAATTACTGCTGATAATAGTTCATTACCCGAGATTTCAGGTGGTGCTGCAATGTTGATTGATGCTGCAAATGTTACCCAATTAGGTGAAGCGATGTTGTCCTTAAGTAAAGATGACAACAGACGTAAAATTTTAATTCAAAAAGGATTAGAGCAGGCTGCTAGATTTAGATGGGAAGTTGCAGCAAATAAAACAATAGAAGTGTACAAAGCAGTACTAAATAATTTAGAAAAATAATTGGTTAACTTACAAATAGAAAATCAAATACATTATGTTACAATCAATATTAAGCACTGTTTGGATATTACTTCAGGCCGTCTTTGCCGTTATGTTGTTGTTTCCTGTATTTTCCTATTTTGTTTTTCTTTTCAAAAGAACAACCCTTCCTTATTTAGAAGAGTTAAGTCAGCAAAATGATTACGGACTTATTGTAACCGCTTATAAAAATTCATCAAACCTGGATTACGTAATCGGTTCGCTTCTAAAAATGCAACATCATAATTTTATCATTTATGTAGTAGCTGATAATTGCCCTGATTATGAATGTCATTTTAATGACAGCCGGGTAATTATTATCAAACCCCCTGTTCCATTAGGCAATCAACTGAAATCTCATTTTTTAGCTATCCAGCATTTTAAAAGACCGCACCATCTACTCTCCATTATAGACAGTGACAACATCGTTCACCCCGGCTACCTTGCTGCATTGGATCCATTTTTCAATGCAGGCTACGAGGCCGTGCAGGGGGTTAGAACTGCTAAGAACCTAGATACTCATTATGCTTGCATCGATGCCGTAAATGAACTATACTATTTATTCTACGATAGGAAAATTCTTTTTAACATTGGTTCTTCTTGTATGTTATCAGGCTCAGGCATGGCTTTTACTGTTTCACTATATAGAGAATGCTTAGAGAAGCTGAATAACAATGGTGCTGGTTTTGATAAAGTACTTCAATACCAAATTACGAAAAGAGGGTATCGGATTGCCTTTGCAGAAGAAGCCATTGTGTATGATGAAAAAACAGCTCATTCAGACCAATTGGTAAAACAAAGAGCCCGGTGGAACAACACTTGGTTCCGTTATTTCAAGTTCGGTTTTTCATTAATGGGACTGGGAATAAAAAAAGCCGACATCAATACATTGCTATTTGGCTTCGTCCTTACCAGACCTCCTTTGTTCCTATTGCTTTTTATCTGTAGCTTAATTTTAATTGCCAATATTTTTATCAATACCACTGCCGCGCTTTATTGGTTGGTTTTTATTGGAATGTTTATGGGCGGTTTTTTTCTGGCGTTGTTTAATTCCAAAACAGACAAAAGAATTTATCACTCATTGGTTCATATTCCTAAATTTATGTTTTTACAATTTCTTTCGTTATTCAAAGCCAAAAAAGCGAATGAATTTTCTGTAGCAACAGAACACCGTTTTAATAAAGACATAGATTCCATGTAATAATGTTCTTTGCATTACTTCTGATGCCAGCACCGGCGTGATGAAATTATATTTTAAACCCCGGTGGACTTAGATTTTTAGTAGCATTGATGGTTGTACTCCAACAGGTATCTGGGTATAAGATCAACGCTAATACTGAATTGTTTAGTACAATTAAAAATCAATTTCCAGTATCGGGTGCACCTGGGGTATCGCTATTTTTTGTACCCAGTGGTTTTCTTATTTTTTCCGCTTGTTCAAAAAGAATGAAATTAAAGAAAAAGGCAAACGTGGAGAATTTTTATGTGCGCAGGATTGTAAGAATATGGCCGTTGCATTTTGGGTTTGGCATTTTCATCATCTTGTGCATCAATTATATTTTTAGCAAAACGGGCATCTCCCAAAATATCCTTGTTGCAACCAACTTATTGTGCCTGTTTACCCTCGGCGTTAATTTTTAATTGCTACTTACCGTACTTAATAATGGAATTATAGAACTGCGTTGGTCTGTATGGATAGAAAAGCAATTTCACCTGATTACTCATTGGCTTATTAAAAAAACAGGTTGTTGATTATGATCATAAGTTTCACCTCAATTGGGATCAGCAACCGCGTTCTGATTTATTATTTGCAGGAGCACCATATCTAAAATGTGTGAGATGACATCATGTACTTTTTTACATTCTGCCGCCTGGATAATTTCGGAAATGGAGCATTGGCAGCATATTCGTTTTTTAAAGAAAATATTTTCTTGCGGCTAAAAAAATATACAGCAAATTATCTCATTCAAGCCATTGCTATACCTTTCATATCGTTATACATCACTAATTTCCTTATAATTTCAATTTCTTATTTTCGCCCGCAATGATTTTTATTCTATTTGGTTACATTATTTTAGCTGCTTCTCCTGGCAAGTTCATTGTAAACCTTGGATATAATATTTTAAAGTTCCCCGGTAAATACTATACCGGAATTTTATATATTTCGTACGGTGGTGAGCCAGGTCATTTTGCTATTGTTCATGAAGCTATTTAATAATACAGTACTTTAGGTTTACGATGTCATATTACCATTTTGCTTTGTTTTGGCAACTGCCATCGTATCGGGCCTTTCTTATGAATTATATAAAGTGGTTGTTACAACTCAAAGATAAATTTGCTGTAATCCGTAAAGGTTTATTGATGCGTTGAAATAATAGCAATTATATAGTTCGTTTAATTTTTCGTGCGTAAATATTGTGTTCGTCTAGTTTTCCAAATTCAAAGTCTGCTATTTTACTTAGGCCTTTACGAATGTTATCTTCTCCACTAAACTTCTCTTCGATGATCATTACGATATCATCATAGCTATTGATGAATTGACGTGCACCTTCCAACATCTCCAGTTCCATACCCTCAACATCAATTTTGATGAGTATTTTATCGTTAGGAGATAAATTAAAAGACGGCAAAAGTTCGTCAAAAGTGTTAATGATAAATACTTCTGTATCGGCTGCTGCAGTTTCTACTCTTCTATTTGAACCTGGATTGGTTTTATTGAGTTCGAAATGGGCCTCCGCACGTTGAGATCCGAGTCCACATTTGAATAACATGATCCTGTCTTCTACTTTATTTAATTGAATATTTCGTTGAATCATGTTGTAACTATAGCTTACCGGTTCAAATGTTATACATTTTTTACCCTTTGAAGCCAGCCAAATACTGAATTCGCCCAAACAAGCACCTATATCGAAGAATACGGTAAAGTCTTCTTTCTCAATAAATCTTTTAATACTGATTTCGTAGGCATAGTTTACATGTTGAAAATCTAATGACATGGGGCGGGTTTCAAAAACGCCCAGCCGGCTTTTTACAATACCCCCTTTTGCATTTGATTTTCGCGTAATCATGTAGGTAATCGCATTCTTCAAGGATGCAAACTCTCCAAATTTGATGTACTCTAGTAAGTAAAGAGAATAAACTTCTATCCTGTTAATTAAATAACTCATATAGCCAATTGTTTAGTAAAAGAAATCGAATACCAGCAATCGTTGTTACTTTTCGAAAACAAACATCGGATATTCGCCTTTTAAACCACAAACCTCTGGTTTATCTTCCTCTATCTTATAAATTCGGTCCAATATTTTTTTTCCAAACAACCCTTGGTGTATGTAAACTTTCATAAATGGCACACTGATAGATCGCCAACAAACTAATTTGAATGGCACTTTCAGGTGAGTTTTAAAATATTCGTAGTTGTGAGCATAAAAATAAAGCATTTTTGCTGGCTCCCCTTTGCCGCTGGCACGCGAGAAAAAACTTTTTACCCGATTCCTGATAAACTCCACTCCTCTGAAAGGAAGTAACCAGAAGTTCATCCAAGGAGAGTGTTTGTACCAATCATATACTACTACTCCTTTGCCTTTTGGCAAGGTAACCCTGTACATTTCTGTAATGGCCTTCACCTGCTCTTCTTTGGGAATATGATAAACCGTGTTTAATGATACAAAACCATCTATTTGATTGTCTTTGATCGGTAAATTCGTCATATCACATAACAAGCACAATGCCTTATTCCCTAATTTTCTTTTGCATTCTAAGAGACCCTGAAAGGAAAGGTCCACACAAATACGATAGGTATAATTTTGGGAATACTGCAGGTAATCTGTAAACTGCAAAGCGCCAGACGCAGCATCCATCAAATAAGTTCCTGTTGGATGCAAATACCTACCTACCCTATTGTGGCATTTGGTAAGATACTCCTGCGCAAATGGCCGAAGGTCTTCAAAAATATCTGCATCCTCATAATCTCCTTTTTCGGTGGTATGCCATCCCCTGCTATCGTAAAAATTCTTTACCAATTTTTTATCATCACTTAGCGTATCACCCAATATTTTTTCAGGAGAATCTACCAGCGCCAGGTCGGGCAACAATAAAACGATCTCTTTTGCAATGGGATAGACGTAAGATCGATCCAAGGTTGCTAATCCATCCTCTATAGGCTGAACCATCAATTTACCATCTGCTTGCCACAATTGTTGCTGAGCTATTTTACTATTCAAAACTTCAATTTCATCCCCGGAAAGTTTGAGAAGATCCTTACCGGTGATTGGACATTTTAAAATATTGATCCATTCCATCTAATGTTGAATTTAGGGTTGTTGTATTTCGTTAAATATATGAATTATTTCAGGTATAATGTCTATTCAAACACATAATTATGTGAGATCAGGAAGAAATAATGAGATTCGAAGATACCATATTGATTATATTTGGAAGAGAATATACACTGATTTTTTTTCGATTAAAAACAATAACAATTAAGAAATATTGCGCTAAGCATAAACTTTAAAAAAGATGAAGGCAGCATATTCTAATAAATTGGGGATTTCATTTTTATGGTTCATGGCTTGTACTTCACTGTTTTTTCTGATGGCAAGTAATTTGGCATCACTTCTCCCCAGCAACACCTATTGGATGGTTGCCATTGCTGGACTTCTTTTTCCTGCTGCTTTTATTGTAAATGCTGTTGGTTTGTTGATAATTGGTTTTATAAAACATCGTTTGGCCTGGCTTTTTTTTGTGATGCTATTGATCAGTATTCCCAACATAACCAAAACAATTGCCTTTAATACTAAAAAAATGAATGGCAATGAAATGGCGGGGGATTTTATTACAGTGATGAGTTGGAATGTAGGTATTATGAATTTTTCTGCGCCGGATAGTCTTACCGCTATTAAAGAAAATAAAAACATTTTCCAAGAAATTAAAAACAGCGATGCAGATGTGGTGTGTTTGCAGGAATTTTTTACAGCATTATATCCCGGTAGTCATTACAACCTGCTCGACTCTATTACCAGAACGATGAAATATCCTTATCATTATTTTTCAAAAGACCTTAAATATTTTTCCAGTGAATTTTACAGCGGGTCAGTGATCTTTAGCAGATTTCCCATTGTTGATACCAATAGGGTTTCTTTCACTGATGGTAGCAATGGAGCTATCATCAAAGTAACCATTATAAAAGGAGGAGAGCGTATCGACTTGATCACTTCCAGACTTCAAAGTGTGTATTTAAATGGGTATGATTATGCAACACTGGGGATGGAGCGAAAAGAGAAAAAAATATGGAAAGGAGTTCCCTCCATTGTTAGAAAATTAAAATATGGATTCCAACACCGAGCGAGGCAGGTAGAATTGTTAGACAGTATGGTTAAAAATTCCCGAAACGCATTGATCACTTGTGTAGACTTAAACGATACGCCCACCGGAAATGCTTATCAAACACTCAATAAAAAAATGATAGACGTTTGGCGAAAATGTGGGTCCGGACTGGGAAGAACTTTCAAGTTATTTTCTCCTACACTTAGAATCGATTATATTTTTTGTACCGATTTTTTTGAACCCATTAACATACAACGGGTGAAGAGTTCTGGCAGTGATCACTTAGCATTGATAGCACAGCTTCGAATAAAAAAAGGAGTTGAGTAAGCCCCAACTCCTGTACTTTTTAAAATAATATTTTTATTGCACTGAAAAAGAATGTGTTATTTTTTCTTCTCCATTGATAAGCGTTGCGTAATATATTGATACAGGTAAACTAACGGGAATGGTTACACTATTTAATCCCTTGTTAATTAATACCGCTGATTTGTACAAAACCCTGCCAGCCGCATCAGTTAACACTAAAGCGCTGTTAGTTTGTTGAGAACTAGTAATGTTGAATCGAATGGCGTCACCGACATACCATACATTTATTAAAGGTGATGAGGCCGATATTCCTTTTTTGACTTGCACATTAATTATATCAGAGTATGTAAACTGACCGTCCTTATCGATCATTTTAAGACGGTAATAATTCAAACCCTGCTCTGCCACCACATCTTTGAATTCGTATCTATTATCGAGGGTTGAAAAGCCTTTTGCAGTTATCAAGCCAACTTTACTGTATTGTTGAGGGGAGATTAATTTTTCTATCTCAAAATGACTGGTATTCGATTCAGCTTTTGTGATCCATTGCAACATCACATGACCCGACTTTTCTATACCCGTAAAATTAACCAGCGTGAGTGGCAGTACAAAATTGCCGTCATGAATGGTTACGGTATCTTTTGAAGCAGCACCCAACACATCTGTAACGGCGAGTTCATACTGATAGGTTCCTACCACAAGACCGGAAACAGTGGTTTGCGCAATGGCAGCATTAGCTATAGTTCCGCCAGCTGGGCCATTGAGTTTTCTCCAGGCAAAGTTGATTGGATTGCCATCGGGGTCGTTGCCATTTCCTTTAAGAGGCAAACTGGTTACGAGCGAAATGGTACTTGTATCTCTTCCAGCATTTGCCTCCGGAGTAATATTTGATCCGGCAGGTCTTCTTTGTTTTAGCATCCAAGTATATACACTTTCGCCATTTTCATTCCAGGTAGGAACGTACCAGGTATTCCAACAGCAATGTCCTCCTGTGTATAGGAAATATCGAGCCGACGCAGGAATATTGCTGTTCATTACATCTCTTATTTGATCCATTCCTCTATAATCACTGGTACCCTCAAAACCCCACCATTTACCACCACCGATAACAAAATTTTTCATGCTGGCCACACCATTGTCTGGCCCCGGTGCACTCATGGCCACAATTGAAGCAAGCCTGTTGGTAAGGGTAGCATTGCCAGTATTAACATAATTCTGCCAGGTTTGTCCGCCCATGCTTAAACCAGTTCCACTAATGCGTTGTAGATCGATCCGCCAGCGGGCAATGATAGAATCTACTTTTCTGTTTACCACAAATGGATTAGGTGCCCAGGGATCTATCGGTTGGATGCTGATCACGATGGGCTTTTCAACTTTACCATTCACATTGAACTCCATCGAAGCGCCTGCGGCAATAAATTTCGCCGGACCGTTCAGCAATAGTTTACTGGCGTTGGTGCCTACCTCTCCAAGTCCTGGAACAAAAATAATTAATGGATATTTTTTTTGTAAACTGTCTTGGTATTCTGCTGGCAGATGCACATATGCATTCCAACCATCGATTTTTGTTAAGAATTGTTGAGCGGATGCTTTGAAGATACTGTTGCATACAGTTAAAAGCATAGCAAGTGCTAAAACCTTTACAGGTGTGTAAACATTGGATTTCATAAATATTGGTTTCAAGATGATAAGCGAGGGAACTTTTTCTGCCAGTATGGAGGAACGCTGAATCAACGTTCTTTTGAAAAGACAAATAAAGAACCCTAAAAGGTTTCAGGTAGTAGGTAGATACATGGCGCAGGCGCCGTTAGGGAAATGCTGCTTATTGTTAACGTTCTCTTTGATATTTTATTATGCCAATCAAAAATTTTAATCATATTCGAGGAAAAGTACAAACGCACCGTCTGTTTTTGGTGCGAAATTGTACCACTCATTTACGCGTAGAGTTACTTATTCAAATCGATAATAATTTATTCATTCCCTTAGGTTAACAGCAATAAAATTAAAAGTGAAAAATCAATTCAATAAAAAGCTTTCCAATAGCAGGTGCCATGTAGCAAAAGTTACCTTCTAACCGGTTATTCTGTAATATGTTTGCAAAAAAACAAACATTTATGCACACATTACCACTCGATACACAGGGCTTTAAAGAGAAAGTATTCGATTATGTAAACAAAGAAGATTGGAAGTATCAGGGATCCTTGCCAGCCATCATCGATTTTTATGCAGATTGGTGCGGCCCGTGTAAAATATTGGCCCCGATTTTAGAAGAATTGGCATTTGAATACAAAGGCCGGTTGTTGATTTACAAAGTAAACACAGACGTTGAGCAAGAACTGTCTGCGGTTTTTGGTATTCAGAGCATCCC
Organism: Chitinophagales bacterium; assembly: GCA_038249665.1. Classification (GTDB taxonomy): domain Bacteria; phylum Bacteroidota; class Bacteroidia; order Chitinophagales; family Chitinophagaceae; genus Ferruginibacter. Next base: position 26,004 of record JBBSDF010000010.1, on the reverse strand, counting down.
TACCCTTCTGTTTATTGATGCATCAGGCGAACCCATCCTGCAACCAGGCGTTTTACCTAAGCATACATTAAAAAAAATTATCGAAGAAAAATTACTTGTTGCTAGTTCAGGAGAAACAACTAATCAGCCGTAGCTTTAGAAACATGCCAGATATCAATCTAAAGAAATACAATCACATCAAATCCTTTCTACTGGTAGGTGTACAATTTATTTGCATTTTTTACCTTTTGGTTGCCGGGGATTACGGCGAATTTGATTTTACAGCAGCTATTTTTTTAGTTGCTGCGATGATACTGATCTTCTGGTCTTTACTAAGCATGCGAAAAAGTAAATTAAGGGTATTCCCAACGCCAGCTCAAGATGCTGTTCTTATTACCAATGGCCCTTATCGATGGGTTAGACATCCTATGTACAGCAGCCTGCTGATGGGCGGCACTGGATTGTTGATCGACCAGTTTTCCTTAGATCGTTTCCTCATTTTTTTGCTACTTGCCATAGTGCTCCATTTCAAAATGAGCTGGGAAGAGAAAATGCTGCAACTCAAATTCAGCAGCTACCATCAGTATATGAAGAGCAGTTATCGGCTATTCCCATTTATTTATTAATCATAAAAGTTGGTATGTGAACATCTTTGGATCAGCAGAGATGGAAGTTGAACCATTCCTGTGTAACCAATGTTACATAATTTAAAAATAATAGGATATAACTTGAAGTTCAATCAAAATTTCAAATCATGTCTGCTAAAAAAATACTCATTGTTGGTGGCGGCAATGCCGGATTGTCTGTTGCATCCAAGCTTATAAAAAAAGACAAGAATTTACAGATTCAAATTATTGATCCTTCTTCTATACATTACTACCAGCCTGCCTGGACGCTCGTGGGTGCCGGAATTTTTGACGTTCATGAAACAGTAAAAAATGAAAAAGATTATATTCCGAAAGGAACACAATGGATTCAAGATGCCGTAACAGCCTTCTTGCCAGAACAAAACAAAGTATTGTGTAAATCCGGTACTTATTACGATTATGATGCGATGATCGTATGCCCCGGCATACAGCTCGACTGGAATAAAATAAAAGGTTTTAAAGAAACGTTGGGGAAAAATGAAGTGACCAGCAACTACCATGTTGATTTTGCTCCGTATACTTGGGAACTCATCAAAAATTTCAAAGGAGGCACGGCTGTTTTTACCAATCCAACAGGCCCCATTAAATGCGGCGGTGCACCTCATAAAATCATGTACCTGGCCTGCGATTACTGGCGTAAAAAAGGAATTCTTGACCAATGCGATGTTCATTACTTATCAGGAGCCAGCGTAATATTTGGCGTAAAAGAATACGCTGCAACATTAACCGAGGTGATTAAAAATGCAAATATTAAAGTGCATTTCAGCGTAAATGTTGTTGAAATTGACGGCACCCTTAAAACTGCCTATTTTGAAGAAAAAAATGCCAACGGAGAAATAGAGCGCAAAGCCATGAAGTTTGATATATGTCATGCAGTACCACCACAATCAGCACCAGATTTTATTAAGAACAGTCCATTAGCAGATGCGAACAGTCCTTATGGTTATGTAGAAGTGGATAAAAATACTTTGCAACACAGTCGCTTTACAAATGTTTTTGCTCTCGGGGATTGTACCAATGCTCCTTGCAGCAAAACTGGTGCCGCCATTAGAAAGCAGGCACCAGTAGTTGTTGAAAATCTTTTTGCTTTTTTAAATAATCAATCATTAGAAGGGAAATATACAGGTTACAGTGCTTGCCCGATTCCTACGCAATATGGCAAGCTTATGTTAGCTGAATTTGATTATACGAACACACCTACCATGACTTTCCCATTTGATCAGTCGAAACCCAGATGGAGCATGTGGTTACTAAAAACGAAAGTACTGCCTTGGCTTTACTGGAATAAAATTTTAAAAGGCACCGCTTAATACTATTCAAACTGTACTGCGTAGCACGATATCACAAATATAAAAGGGAGGTAAATGATAAACATTTACTTCCTTTTTATATTGACGATTCAGAATTTAAAACGAAAAAAGCTGCAGATTTTCTACTGACGAGCTTCTTGCGGACTGGACGGGACTCGAACCCGTCCCCACAATCCTGTGGGGATGACAGGCAGGTATCCTCACCAGCTTTAATTTTTAAATTGAGCTAAAGAGCAAAAACTAAAAAAGGTCACCTTTTTTAGATGACCTTTCTTGCGGACTGGACGGGACTCGAACCCGCGACCTCCGCCGTGACAGGGCGGCATTCTAACCAACTGAACTACCAATCCTTCTCCCTATTCTCAAAAAGTGTTTTACCACTCCTTTCGTTTTTGGGATGGCAAAGATAAGGGAAATTAAAATTTGAAAACAAAACTTTTTAAAAAAAGGAGTATCCGCTATTTTTACAAACTATCTTACAACGGATTGTAGTATTCATATATATAAACTCACAGTATGCCAAAGTTAGAAAACAGGCAATTCCTTGATTTTGAAAAGCCTATCAAAGACTTATACGATCAAATTGAACAATTAAAAGCTGGACAGGAAAAAACGAAAGTGGACCACAGCGTTTCTATTCAACTGCTGGAAGATAAGATCGGAGAATCGAAAAAACATCTCACAGAAAACCTAACACCCTGGCAAAAAGTTCAGCTGAGCAGGCACCCCGACAGGCCATATACTTTGAAATACATTGATAAAATGTGCAGTAATTTTATCGAATTGCACGGCGATCGTAATGTAAAAGACGACAAAGCCATGGTGGGAGGATTTGCGCAACTAGGAGAAGAAACCGTCATGATCATCGGACAACAGAAAGGTACCAACACCAAAACCCGTCAATTACGCAACTTCGGAATGGCAAATCCTGAGGGATATAGAAAAGCGCTCCGCTTAATGAAGCTTGCTGAAAAATTCAATAAGCCCATCATTACTCTAATAGATACTCCCGGAGCTTATCCAGGTTTAGAAGCAGAAGAAAGAGGACAAGGGGAAGCCATTGCACGCAATATTTTTGAAATGATCAGTCTAAAAGTTCCGGTCATCTGTGTCATCATTGGCGAAGGTGCAAGTGGCGGCGCGTTAGGCATCGGCGTGGGCGACAAAGTAGTGATGATGGAAAATACATGGTACACCGTTATTTCCCCAGAAAGTTGCAGTAGTATTCTGTGGCGCAGTTGGGACAAAAAAGAAGTGGCGGCCGAACAGTTGAAACTTACTGGCAAAGACATGCTGGAATTTGGTTTAGTGGATGCGGTAATACCCGAACCATTGGGCGGTGCACATTGGGATTACGACGAAGCTGCAGCTCTTTTAAAAAACTACTTACTACCAACGATTCAATCACTCAAACAAATTTCACCAGAAGAGCGCATCGAAAAAAGAATAGACAAATTCGGCAAAATGGGCTTTTGGGAAGAAATGGAAACGGACTCTACTTCCGTGTAAAACAACAAATAGTCAATACTGTCTTCTTTTAATCAAATCAAATTACTTATATGCTAAGGATAGGCGTTTTGGGAGTAGGACATCTGGGTAAATTTCACCTCAATAACTGGCAGGAAATAGAAAATGTAGTCATCGCAGGATTTTACGATCCCGACGATAAAAACGCTATTCCCGTACAAGAAAAATACGAGATTAAAAGATTTTTGACACCAGAAGAATTGATGGATGAATGTGATGCAGTAGATATTGTGGCGCCTACCCCGTTCCATTTTCATCTTTGTGAAATGGCTTTGAAAAAAGGCAAACATGTTTTTGTAGAAAAACCCCTCACCAATACCATGGAGGAGGCAAGAACGTTGGTAAAACTGGCCAAAGAATCGAACTTGAAATTTCAGATAGGTCATGTTGAAAGATTCAATCCTGCATTTTTATCGCTCGATAAGTCTTTGCTTAAACCCATGTTCATAGAAGTACATCGCTTGGCGCAATTCAATCCCCGTGGTACAGACGTAAGTGTGATCTTGGATCTGATGATCCACGATATTGATATCATCCTTAGTATTGTGAAAAGCAATGTGAGTTACATCTCTGCCAACGGCGTGGCAGTGATGAGCGATACGCCTGATATCGCCAACGTTCGTATAGAATTCGATAACGGTTGTGTGGCCAACCTTACCAGTAGTCGTATCTCTTTAAAAAAAATGAGAAAGATGCGGATTTTTCAAAAAGATGCTTATATCGGAATTGATTTTCTGGAGAAAAAAACAGAAGTAATCAAAATTGATGCACCAGGCGAAAGCAGTGTATTCACCTTTGAGATAGATACCAATCATGGTAAAAAAACAATCGCTATTGCCAACCCGCCCGTACAGGAAGTAAACGCCATTAAAATGGAACTGGAATGTTTCAGAAATGCAATCGTAAACAATACCGAAACACCTGTAACTGTAATTGACGGATTCAGGGCCATGGAAGTTGCACACCAAATTTTAGAAAAAATAAACCATACGCACCATTAAGTAAGAAACTAATTCCTACTTTAAATTACGTGAAGCAACCTAGGATACATATCAGTTGGTACATAGTAACAGATATAGCTATCTGCTTCTTCACATGGTTTTGCTTTTATTATTTCAGGTCACGGATACATGAATTCAAATTTTCTGTTCCCGGTGGATTTTATATTGGATTGTTGCTTTACACTATTGGCTGGATCACCCTTCATTTTCTAAGTGGCGCCTACGGTTTTATATACCACAAATCGAGGTACGGAGAATTTATCAGAACCCTTGCAACCAGTATTTTAGGCTCACTTTTTCTACTGTTTTTTTTTATTTTAAAAAATCCTAAAACCAACAACGACTTTTATTACCTCGAATTTTATGCTTTATTGTTTCCGGTTTTTATCTGTACCATGTTGGTAAGGTTGCTGATGTTAAACATTGTAAAAAAACAGCTTCAACAGCAATTGGTTTATTTCAATGCGGCACTGGTTGGCAATGGTAAAAAAGTGGCAGAATTCTACCAGTCATTTTTAAAAGCTAATGATCAATCTGGTTACCGTATTGCAGCGTATATCAATACCAATGGAAAAAATGATTGGGCGATTCCTCCATCCATAAAACAATATGAAGGATTGGAGCAACTTACTACGATCATCAAAAAAGAAAACATCGAAGAGATCATCATCGCAGTTGATAAAAGTGAAAGAACGCTCATCACTAAAATATTACAAAAACTAAGTGACCAAGAAGTAAACATCAAAATAACACCCGATACTGTTGATATAATTAGTGGTGCCCTTCATACAGGAAACATAATGGGTGTACCACTCATCGATATTCATTCTGGCATCCTCCCTTCTTGGCAACAAAATGTAAAAAGAGTCATCGATATTTCTGTATCCTTTACTGCTATCATTCTACTTTCTCCGTTGATTATATATAGTATTATTCGACTTTTATTAAGCTCCCGAGGACCTGTATTTTACCTGCAGGAAAGAATTGGTTACAAAGGAAAACCCTTTACCATGTACAAACTAAGATCGATGTCCATAGATGCAGAACCCAACGGTCCTCAGTTGAGCAGTGAAGAAGATCCACGCATCACTACCTGGGGAAAAGTAATGCGAAAATGGCGTTTAGATGAGCTCCCGCAACTTTGGAACATACTCAAAGGTGAAATGAGTTTGGTAGGCCCCCGACCAGAAAGAAAGTTTTATGTTGACCAAATGGTAGCTTTAAATGAAGAATACAAATACTTGTTCAAAGTTAAACCTGGCCTTACCAGTTGGGGAATGGTGAAGTTCGGTTATGCGTCATCGGTAGATGAAATGCTGGAAAGAATGCCTTATGATTTGATCTATGTAGAAAACCTCAGCCTCGGTTTAGATTTTAAAATCATGATTCATACCATACAAATCATATTTGCAGGAAAAGGCAAATAGAATCGTCTATACAATTACTAGTAGATAATTTGTTATTTTTGAAAAAAGAGTCCAGTGTTGAAAAAACTTCTGCTTTTCTTATTGTTATCCGTATTTTTTGGAATCAGCAATGGCCAACGCAATGATTATTGGCAACAAAGAGTGAATAGTACCATCAAAGTTTTTCTGAATGATAAAACCCATTCTTTAACGGGCGATATCAATATGAATTATCAAAACAACTCACCCGATACCCTCACTTTTATTTGGATACATCTTTGGCCCAATGCGTATAAAAACGATCGTACCGCTTTTAGCGAACAACAGTTAAAAAACGGAAATACCGATTTTTATTTCAGTGACGATGATCGAAAAGGTTACATGAATCGGCTTGATTTTACAGTTGATGGAAAAAGATCGTTCACTAAAGATCATCCACAACATCAGGACATCATTCAATTGATGTTGCCTGAACCACTTTTACCCCGCAACTCTGTAGAAATCAAAACTGCCTTTCAGGTAAAATTACCAGATATATTTTCCCGCGCCGGACATAAAAACCAATCCTACTACATCACACAATGGTTTCCCAAACCTGCAGTGTACGACCACAAAGGCTGGCATGCCATGCCATATCTTGATCAAGGTGAATTTTACAGCGAATTCGGGAATTACGATGTGTACATCACTGTACCTCAACAATACACGGTAGCTGCAACAGGTAAAATGATTAACAGTACCGCTGCTGATAGTTTGAAAACCTTGCACTATCAGCAGGATAACATTCATGATTTTGCATGGTTTGCAAATCCTTCTTACGAAGTACTTCACGATACCTTACAGCTGGCAGATAAGATCATAGATGTGTATGCCTACTATCACACCAACAATAAAAAATTATGGGCCAATAGCATACGATTTATTAAACAGGCTATCCTAACTAAAAGCGAATGGCTGGGCGTATATCCGTACCCGCTAGTATCTGTAGTAGAACAAATGGAAGGGGGTGCAGGAGGAGGAATGGAATATCCAACTATAACCCTGCTTTCGGCCGATGATAATGAGCCTATGTTGGATTATCTTATCAACCACGAAGTGGGACATAACTGGTTTTACGGGATACTGGCCAGCAACGAACGAACGCATCCATGGATGGATGAAGGCATGAACAGTTATTACGATCAACGCTATTTTAAAAAATATTATGGCATACCAGAACCGGATTTTTTTGGTGGAACTGACCGTTTTATCAGTAAAAGAAAACCAGAAAGTATTCAACAAACATTGCTCCAAACCATAACGGCCATTAAAAAAGATCAACCCATTGAAACAACAGCGGAAAAATTTAATTCTACCAATTACAACCTGATCGCCTATTCCAAAGCTGCACAATGGATGCAATTAATGGAACAACAATTGGGTATAGAATTGTTTGATTCCGTCATGAGAACTTATTATCGAACCTATCAATTCAAGCACCCCTATCCTGAAGACTTTCAACAAGTGGTCAATAATGTATCTGGTAAATCAACCGATCGTTTATTTAGCCTTTTACACAAGAAAGGAAATCTTTCGCCTCCTACCTCAAAAAAAATAAAATTCATTTCCTTTTTCAGCCTGAAAGACATTGAAAAAAATCACTACTTATCTATACTTCCTGCCGTAGGATATAATTTTTATGATAAGATCATGTTGGGAGCCATGCTCCACAATTACAATTTACCTCCTAGCAAGCTACAGTTTTTGGCAATGCCACTTTTTGGAACCGGGTCGAAAAAACTAAATGGTTTGGGTAGAATTTCTTACAGCCTGTTTCCAGGCAACAATGGGGCAACATTAGAATTTTCGTTATCTGGTGCACATTTTAATGGAGATAGTTTTACAGATTCTACCGGCACTACCAATTACCAACCATTTACCAAAATAGCCCCTTCCATAAAATACGATTTTGCGCCTAGTAATCCGTTGAGCAGTGTTAGCAAATTTATCCAGTTTAGAAGTTTTTTAATCACAGAAACTGGTTTAAGATTCACGAGAGATACCATCACAAATGTGGATGTGATCAGTTATCCGAAAGAAAACAGGTATGTAAACCAACTTCAGTTTGTGTTAGAAGACAGCAGAAAATTATATCCTTACAAAGCTGCTTTGCAAATAGAACAAGGAGATGGATTTATACGAACAAATTTTACAGGCAACTACTTTTTCAATTTTGCAAAGGGTGGTGGAGCGGATGTCCGTTTGTTTGCGGGGAAGTTTTTTTATACAAGTGAAGCAACTTTTTTAACCAGGTTTCGCACGGACAGATATCATTTAAATATGACAGGCCCGAAAGGTAATGAAGACTATACTTATCAAAATTATTTTGTTGGAAGAAACGAATTTGATGGTTTTTCTAACCAACAAATCATGATGAGAGATGGGGGCTTCAAAGTGAGAACCGATTTATTGAGCAACAAGATTGGTAAAACGGATAATTGGCTGGTGGCCATGAATCTCAGCAGCACTATTCCTGATAACATCAATCCCTTGAATGTACTTCCTTTTAAACTGCCGCTAAAAGTATTTGCCGATATTGGAACTTATGCAGGGGCCTGGGAAGCAGATGCGGGTACCGCCCGATTTTTATTTGATGCCGGATTGCAATTATCGCTTTTTAAAAACACCGTAAATGTTTATGTTCCCTTGATGTATAGTAAAGTGTATGGTGATTATTTTAAAAGCACTATCACCGAAAAAAGATTTTTAAAAAATATTTCTTTTAGTATTGATATCCAACAGTTAAGTGCTAAAAAATTATTTCCACAATTTTTATTTTAATATGAAGATTCAACATCTTTCATACCATGAAATTGATCTGCAAAAATGGGATGACTGCATTAAGGGATGTGCTCATCCACTCATCTATGTACAATCTTTGTGCCTGAATCAGATGAGTGGTAAGTGGGAAGCACTCGTTCTCAATGATTATGAAACGGTGATGCCGCTTACCTATAAAATAAAATGGGGTATCCGTTACATGTACCAACCGGCCTTTGTAGCACAGATGGGAATATTTGGCAGGCATGCCGAAGATAAAATGATATGCAAAGCCTTTATCGACAAGGTATTAAAGCACTATCGATTCCTTGAAATACCCCTAAACTTTTCGAACATCGTTCCTGCTGAATTTACAAAATATACGGTGAGTAGAAATAATTTTACATTGTCTTTGAACCGTTCATATGAGACTATTTTAAAAAATATTTCTGGTTCACATGCGAAAAATATAAAAAGAGCCGGGAATTTTTTGTTAAATTATCAAATTGAAAATGAACCCGGCAAGATCATTCAAATGTTTAGGAAATTGTATAGCGATCGTGAGCTGGTGTATCAATCGAAAGATTATGAAAATTTTGAAATACTTTGCAATAAACTAGCAGCACGACAACAATTGGTGGTGAGAAAAGTAACAGATAGTAACAATGAAATGTTGGCGGGAATTATTTTATTGAAAGATGAACATCGATTGTATAATGTAATGTCATGTGTTACGGCTGAAGGAAAAAAAACAGAGGCTAACTATTTGTTATTTCAGCGATTGATACAAGAGTTTTGCGAACAAGATCTGATCTTGGATTTTGAAGGCTCAGATGTGGAAGGCATTGCCTCTTTTTACCAACAGTTTGGCGCAGTAAACGAGCCTTACCCTTTTCTTGCCATTAACCGATTACCCGGGTGGGTGAAACTATTTAAACGTTCAGCGTTTATCCTTTCTCGGCTATTCTTTTAGCCAATAAATATTCTGCCAATACCAAATCAATTGGTTGGGTAATTTTAATGTTATTTTCCTCCCCTTCTACCAGCTGTACCTTCATTCCAAATGATTCTACTACGGATGCTTCATCCGTGAATTTGTCTTTGTAATCGATGTTAAAGGCAGGCAATAATATAGCACTAAGAAATACCTGCGGGGTTTGAACGAGTTTAATGTTGCGTCTTTCCAACGCTTCGTTGCCATTCGCATTCACCAAACGAACACTGTCTTTACAATCTATCACCGGCACCGTTGCTCCAAATTCGAGCGCTGCTTCGTAACAGCGACGAACCAATGAAGTAGTGAGTAAACACCGAACGGCATCATGAACAAAAACGATTCCTTCTTCTTCCACCAAAAGCAATCCATTTTGTACAGAGTGAAATCTTGTGCGGCCTCCTACAGTGATCCTTATTCTTTTGTAATCGAACCATGCGTCAATAATTTCCTGACCTGTAGCCACGTATTCTTCCGGTAAAACCAAGATGATGTTCAGGTCGTCATAGGCCTTCAAAAAAGTATCGATTGTATAATATAAAACGGGTTTATTGTTGAGTAATAAAAATTGTTTAGGTACGGCACTGTTCATCCTGCTTCCGTTTCCACCGGCTACTATCACTGCAAATTTATTCATGTGTTGTATTGAATTTGACGCGAAAATACCACAATCTATTTTAAGTTACAAGATGGGTTAGCTACATGATTCATTAGATACCGTATTAGCCATTAAAAATGAAAGAATAAAGAGGCTGCTGGCGTTTAAAGCTATTTAAATCAATCTCCATAAATTCCGATAAACTCTTCTCCTTTGCTATTTTTCATGGCACGGTACATTCCGGCACTGTTAAGTACCATGGCGGTGTTTCCTTGGGCATCAACACCGATCATGCCGCCTTCTCCATCCATTGCCACCAATTTTACATTCACCACTTCTTGCATGGCTTCTTGTAAACTCAACCCCTTGTATTCCATCAATGCGCTTACATCATAAGCGGCTACCGCACAAATAAAGGGTTCACCGTGGCCTGTGCAACTAATGGCACAGGTTTTATTATTCGCATAAGTTCCGGCACCGATAAGTGGACTATCGCCAATACGTCCGTATTTTTTATTCGTCATACCACCCGTACTGGTAGCAGCGGCAAGGTTTCCGTAAACATCGCAGGCCACTGCACCAACGGTTCCAAATTTTTTATCTTTCATGAGTTCTTCGAGATCCTGATGTGTATGATCGAGTGAATAATTATCACCGTCGCGCAGCACTTTCCATTGATCATATCTGAATTGAGAAAAGAAATATTCGTCTGGCTCTAGCTTCACCCCTTGTTTGATGGCAAAATCATTGGCACCTTTTCCACTTAAAAAAACGTGATTGCTATTCAGCATTACTTCTTCAGCCAGTTCGATGGGATTGCGCACATTGCGAACACCTGCTACTGCTCCTGCATTTAAAGTATTACCATCCATGATGGCTGCGTCCATTTCCTGTACCCCTTTTTTTGTAAATACAGCCCCGCGACCTGCGTTGAAGAGTACATTGTCTTCGAGTACGACAATGGCGGCCTTCACCGCATTGGTAGCAGAACCATCCGCTTCCAATACTGCATAGCCCGCCTTTAAAGCTTCGTCCAATGCTGTGATATAAGCCTTTTCGAGCTCAGCTGTCATGTCTTCTCTCAAAATAGTTCCAGCCCCGCCATGAATAACGATAGAAAAAGGATGCATAAGTTGTTATAGGTTTAGGCCCAAAATTATTCAAATTACTGCCACAAAGATTCTAAGATTTATTGCCATTGATTGAACAGTGATTAATGAACCCTGCTATTCGTTTAATAGTTGCTAAAGCAGGCTCGAGTGTGTATTTGGTATCAAAAAGTTTTTAGGAAGGGTTCTAATTTTTGAAGGACCATTTCTGTATTGATTCCCACCATGCAGGCAAAATCGCCTCGATAACATATTTTATTCCCAAATACAGAGCAGGGTCTGCACTCCAAAGATAGTTGCACGATGTTTTCGGGATCTTGTTTCCATCCATAGAACCCTGCAAAAGGGTGAGTGGCGCCCCAAATGCTCACTACAGGTATTCCGTATATGCTGGCAATGTGCATATTGGCTGAATCCATACTCACCATCACTTTTAATTGTTGAAGGATGCCTAATTCCTGCTGAAAAGAATATTTTCCCGCTATATTCAAAGTCCCAGGATACGCTTGTTCCCACTCTTCCAAAATAGTAGCTTCCGCTCCACTTCCACCGAAAAAAAGCAGTTGGAGATTTTTTCGGGAGGCTAATTCAGCCACCAGCATTTTCATTTGATGTAGGGGCAACATTTTTTGAGCATGTTGAGCAAAAGGTGCAATACCTACCAGTAGTTTGGATGTATCTAATTGATCGAAAAATGGCTGAATGGATGGTTTACGATTCGAATCAGTTGTTGCTTTAAAAAGATCAATCGGAAAACCTAATTGCGCAAATACGGATGCATACCGTTCATGTGAAGTAGGCAATTGAACCAGTTTTTTGTGGGAGCGTACGGTTAACTTTTTTTTATCAGCCCGGCCTTTATCAATCACCGCATTTTTAATACCTGATAACAAAAAATACTTCCGGAGAATAGTAGTTCGCAATACATTGTGTAAATCTGCAATGGCATCAATTTTTTTTCCATTCAATAATTCTTTGTACAACCTCCACAGTCCAACTACCCCTTTGTGGCGAGCTTTTAAATACACAGGTACAAAATAACATCGGGGAATATCGCTGAAGAAAGGAGCCAACATGGGATTGCTCAGTACCGTAATTTCTACCAAAGGGTACTGATCCAGCAAGGCTTTCAACACGGGAACGGTCATGGCTACATCTCCCATTGCAGAGAGCCGCAGCAGAAGTATATGCTGTGTTGATTGCACTTACTTTTTAGGCTGGTTATATAATACTGGATTCAATGCCTCATCATTGTACATCTTCATTTGTTTATAAGCCTTCATGTATTTGCGCCCGGTTTCAATATCCTGCAACAATGCATTGATGGCTTGCGATAGATCTTTGCGTTGCTCCAACAAAACTGCGAGTTTCTGACTGCATACATTTCGATGTGCTTCGCTGGCCTCTTCTCTTTCAGCTTCCTGGCGCATGTGATAAATTTTTAAAGCCAAAATAGAAAGCCGATCGATAGCCCATGCCGGACTTTCCGTATTCAGCGTAGCATCGGGTTGTATTACAACCTCTTTGTATTTTTCGAGCAGGTAACTATCAATGTATTCTACCACATCAGTGCGCTCCTGATTAGATGCATCAATTCTTCTTTTGAGCAACAAAGCGGCTGCAGGATTAATTTGCGGATCTCTGATGAGATCTTCCAAATGCCATTGCACTGTGTCGATCCAGTTTTTAAGATACATCAAATGCTCCATCGACGATTTTTCAAATTCATTTTGAATAGGCGCATCTACATCATCAGTCATGTGATAATTTGCAATACCATCATCAAAAATTTGGTTGCCTTGATCGGCGATATGGTTAAATGACATTAGGATTGTTTTTTATTTCTGAGTGCAATATAATAAATTGGAATACCAGTTAGCACAATTGCTAATCCCCAACCAGCATACGTGGGTTTGTAATAAATCAGCAGCACACAAAAACTGATGGCCATTAATATGTACAAAGCGGGAAGTACAGGGTATCCGAATGCTTTGTAAGGCCTTTCAACATCCGGCCTGTTTTTTCTTAAAATAAAGATACCCGCAATGGTTAATGCGTAGAACAGCACCACTACAAAAGAGATCATATCTAACAGATCTCCATAACGCCCGCTCAGGCAAAGCAATGAAGCCACCAGGCACTGTATCCACAACGCAAATTCTGGTACGTTGTGTTTATTGAGTTCTGCCGTTTTTTTGAAAAATAGTCCGTCTTTGGCCATGGTATAATATACCCTTGCACCTGCCAGGATGAGCCCATTGTTACAACCAAAGGTAGAGATCATGATCATCACTGCGATCACATAGGCACCCATCTCACCAAAAATTGGAATACTAGCGGCAACGGCTACACGCTCTTGTGGCGCAGCAGCAATTTCTTGTAAGGGCAATACACTGATGTACATGAGATTGGCTGAAACGTAGATCAGCGTTACGATCAGTGTTCCCAAAAACAAACTTAATCCAATATTCTTTTTAGGATTTTTAACTTCGCCTGCTATAAAAGTAACATTGTTCCATGCATCGCTGCTGAATATAGATCCTACCATGGAAGCAGCAATGGCGCCCATTACAGCACTACCCACTACACCCCCTACTACTTGTCCTTCGGCGTTTAGTTGTTTCATGTTCCAGGCGTCTGCCCAGTTAGCATTCCAAATATCTGCTTTTGCAGCAATGATAAATCCAAAAAATATCAAGCCAAAAAGAGATAATAGTTTAACCACAGTAAAAACAGTTTGAATCATCTTACCGCTCTGTATTCCCTTGGTGTTAATATAAGTCAGTAATATGATCATGGCTATTGACAGTAACTGGGCAGGATATAATTTAAAAATTCCAATCTGCGCCATAATGTTAGCATCTGTAACTTCCAATGCGCCAACGAAATAACCTGCAAATTTAGAAAAGGCCACGCCTACTGCTGCTATCGTTGCGGTTTGTATCACCGCAAAAAAACTCCAGCCATACAAAAATCCTGCAAGTGGATTGAACGCTTCCTTGAGGTAAACATATTGCCCTCCGGCTTTGGGAAACATCGCACTTAACTCCCCATAGCTCAATGCTGCTGTAAGCGTCATGAAACCAGTAATCAGCCATACCGCAATTAACCAGCCGGCACTTCCTACATTTTGAGTAATATTAGCGCTCACAATAAATATTCCTGATCCAATCATAGATCCTGCCACAATCATGGTAGCATCTAAAAGTCCCAGCGATGGCTTAAAAGCAGGAGTAGTTTCTTGCATTGTTAGTTGGTTTAATTTTGATTCAATCAAAAATCCCGATCGTTGAACGATCGGGATTCAAGATAATTAAATTGAATTGATTATCACTTTCCTTTTTTCATCTTTTCGTTCATCCCGTTGACCACATCTGAGGTGATGTTCAAAGTAGAATCTTTGAAAACCATATAGTCTACTCCTGTACCTGTTGTAAGAATATACTGATAGTTTTTAGTTTTATTGTATTCGATCAAAAAACTTTTTAAGTCTTTCTGGATATTATCCATAAACTTATAACTCTTCTCACTCAACTTTTGAGTAAGACCTTGCTTTTTTTCATCGATCCTTTGTTGTTGCAGAATCAGTTGATTCTGGAATTCTTCGGCCATTTGCTGAGTGATGGCATCTCCTTTTTTCAAAAAGGTATTTTTTTGATTTTCCAATCCACGGTATCCGCTCTCCCATTCTGTTTCAATGGCTCTTTGTTCGCTTTCGAGTTCTTTTCTTTTCTCTTTAATAAAAGTGATTTTTTCATTTAGGGAATCCAACTCTACATAGGCGATCAATGCTGGCGTTGCAGCTGAATTTTTAAAATCACTAGGTTTTGCAACATTAGTCGCCGCGGTTTTTTTTCCAGAAAATTCGTGGAAATAAAGAAAGCCAATTGCTATTAATAAAACAACACTAAGAATGGTAGAAAAATGCTTCATTATTTATTATTTGATTGACGGCAAGATAAACAGATTGCCCTAAATGACCATATTTCTCAGAAAACTTTTGTAAAGACTTAACGTCGAAAAATTGAGCAGAAAGCGCTTATGAGAATCCGGGTATAAAAAACGCAGCTTGAATTATTTTATTTTTAAATATATTAAGTAGGCTGGCCTCATAAATTCTCAAAAAAAGGAACAAAATGAAAGTTGGCCAAGCTAAAAGTTAACCGGGCACCTTACGGCATTCACAGAGCTGTTTCTCATATTCAGAAAATTGCGGTAACTCAATGTTATTTCGTACCCTCCCCTTGATTGGGAGGCGGCCCTTAGTTTTGAGATGTTCACATCATATGTGAGGCCAATACTGAGTTCATACAAATCTAATTTAACCACTGGTATCACGGCATCATTCCATCTAAGAAAACTTCCAGCTGATATGCTGACGGTTTCTTCTTCATCCATCTGAATCAAATCGTGTTTAAACATAAAACCTCCCTGCATTTGTTTATTGCCACCCTGCATAAAATAATCCGCATACAAAATCAAGCGATCATAATCACTCAACGGTGCAGAGGCCCCCGCGTTGATCATTACTTTTTTATTCAACCTAACATCACGGGAACGGTCAAATGCTACTTTTGGCTGATTGAGATGAAAGTATGAACCGCCAAAGTAAACTTTTACATCATTGGCAATACTGGTGCTAAACAACATACCCACGGAGGCATCTAAATAAGAAACATTGCTGTTACTAAATGTTTGCTGGGTGGGGTTGGTAGAACTATAGGCCCCATTCACAAACTGATCATCGAATGTAAGTTTGGATGGATCGAAGCGTTGTTGCACGGGGCCACCCATAAAGCCCAACGACAAATAAGTATCATTATCGTCGCTGAGTGATTGATGGTAAGTGAGCACGGGCAATACTTGCGTTCTTCCCAACTTTGAATCACCTGCCAAATCGTTGGTCATTTGTACACCCAATGCCAAATAATTATCTGAGTATTGACTGGTGCTGAATTTCATTTCTACTCCCAGTGCTTGAGATGTATAGGGTATAGTTACACTATTCCACTGGCTGCGGAAGGCGGCCGTGGCTCTAAAGTCGCCTTTATACAATCCAGCCAATGCAGGATTACGCAACAAAGGCATTTCATAAAACTGAGAAAAATTAATATCCTGTGCTTTTGTGGTAGCACAAAGCATCAGCAACATTGGAATTAATATTTTTTTAATTTTTTGCATTTTTTTAGCTTTCATCATTTGATAATAGAGGTATTGCCTTTGTACGTGTAGGTGGTTCCGTTTTCACAAATTACTTCTGCCGTGTACACAAATACGTCCGGCGGACCAACCACGCCCCGTACTCGTCCGTTCCAACCGAAAGACGCGATGTTTGGCGCAAAATTAGACCGCTCAAAAACCAGTTCACCCCATCTGTTGAAAATCCGAAAACTCTTCACACTGACGATTCCCTTGCCCCTAACCATCAGTACATCATTGATGCCATCTCCGTCCGGAGTAAAGGCGTTGGGAATAAATACCTGTGAATTTTCACAGAAAGTTTTTATTGAGACCGTATCAGATGCCGTACAACCATATGCAGTGGTGACCAGTACCGTATAGGTAACATCTTTTTTTATGGTAGCTAACGGTAACGGACAAGTGTTACAATTAAGATCTGCTGCTGGTTGCCACAGCCATTGTGCAATTGGCCCATTGGTGACAGTGCTGTTTAAAGGATGTATGGTTCCAGTAGAAAGTGTTAGATCAGGTCCCAGATTCACTGTTGGGAAATTTCCTACTGCCACTACCACAAAAGCAGTATCGGTAAAACAATTGAACCCATCGTAACCAACTACACGATAACTGGTGGTGATCGTAGGCGTTGCAACTGGATTGGCTGCTGTAGTGCTGCTCAAAGTGGCTCCAGGCGTCCAACTATAAGTGGTGGCCCCACTCGCCAACAAGTTAGAAGATGCGCCAATACAAATACTATCGTTGGGCGTAACCACCAGGTTCATAGGTTGAATCACTGTTACCACCACCGTATCGTATGCGGCACAACCAAATGCATTGGTAGATGAAACTACATAAGGCGTGGTGACCAAAGGCGAAGCAATGGGGTTGGGACAAGTGCTACAACTCAGTCCCTGTGCGGGGATCCATTGATAGTTGGCCGCTCCGGTAACATTGAGTTGGACAGAACTGCCCAAACAAAGGGTTAAGCTATTGGTAGCATTGATCACCGGCACTGGTCTGATGACGATCGTATGAAAAGCTGTATCGAAACATCCAACAGCAGTACCAGCAATAAACCTCACGTTGTAAGTACCCGGCACATTAAACAGATAAGAAAATGAAGGACCCACCGCCGTAACACCGTTTGACAATCTCCATTGTTGTATCGCAACAGGATCCGTTGAAACTACATTGGCTGAAAAAATAATATTTTGAAAAGCACATCGTTCTGCATCGGCAATAATAGATGCTATTGGCACGCTGTTCACTTGGATATTAATTTGCTGGATGCTGGTATCAGCACAGCCGCTGTTTCCTTTTATGATCATGGTAATGGTGTAAAGTCCGGACGCACTGTACACATGATTTACGGAAGCACCCGTTCCATTGGTTCCATCTCCAAAATCCCAATTGATATTATTGATTCCAAAAAATGCATTCGTTGTGTCTGTAAACTGCAACAATGTGAAACCACAATTCCGTTGCGCGGCATAAATAAACCCAGCGTCTATTTTATCAACTTTGATGGTATCAATTCCTTGTATAGGAAAATTACAACCTGTTTGGTTTTGCAGTACAACCGAAGGAACATAATTACCGGGATTGCTGTAGGTATGAAAAATTGTATTGGTGGAAGTAGTAATTGAATTGCCATCGCCAAAATTCCACGCATAGCTACTGGCATTGGATGCGGATGCAGTAAACATCACCGCATTCGGCGAACAATTGAAACCAGCGTCATACATAAATGTGCCTGCCGGACCCAGTACGGTTACTGTATCTTGTGATTGGTAAACACAACCTCCGGGTACTCTTACGATCAGATTTACAAAGTATATGCCCGGTAAAGAATAGGTATGTAATACACTATCCCCGATAGCAGAACTTCCATCTCCAAAGCTCCAGGAGGCAGTTACAGAAGGCCTTATAGGATTTACAAAGATGACGGTGAGCGGTGCACAATTGCTCAAAGAATCAGACATACTAAATAGTCCGGGCAATGTATCGCGTACGAGAATCTGCTGAAATGCCGTATCAATACAAACATCGCCGGAAGGATTGTTTCTAAAAGCGATCAACCGAATGTTATACAAACCTGGTGAATTGTATGTATGTGTAGGGTTGACCAAAACAGCAGTATTGCCATCGCCGAAATTCCAGGCATAGGTATTGGCTGCTGTAGACAGATTGGTTAGCTGAATCGGTTGTCCAATACAAATAGTGTAGGCATTGCTCACAAATGCAGCGGTAGGTTTGGGATAAACAGTAATAAATCGGGTGGCACTGGTATCCGTGCAACTATTTGACGCAGTAACCGATACGGTATAATTTCCTGCATTGGCATAAGTATGGTAAACGGTATCAATATTGGCGGTGGTGTTCAATGAATTACCATCTCCAAAACTCCATTGGAAAGTACTGGCACCGGACGATAAATTTACAAATGCCACCGTATGAGGTGCACAGCCAAAATTATCGGGTGCGTTTACAATATAATTGAGTTGAATATTATTGGGGGCTGCAATGAGGGGGAAACGAATCGTATCAGCTCCACATTCATTTACTGCGATCAATTGTGCGAAAAAAGTATTCACTACACCCGTTGTGTAGGTATGTGTAAATGTATCGCGGCCGGTGGTAACAAATGCGGTACCATCTCCCAGGTCCCAATAATAAGTATTGTTCAATCCGCCTGAAGTGTTTGTAAACAAAACCCGCATCGGCGAACATCCTGTAGTTCTGTCTGGAATAAACAATGCTTTGGGTGGCGACTTCACACGAACCTGTCTGCTAAAAGTCATCGTATCGCATATAGAAGCCACTCTTAAAATAATAGTGTAAATGGTATCACTAAAACTAGGGTTGGCAGCAAAAAGAATGTTACCTGGCTGTTGCAATGTAGAGGTTTGCCCATTACCAAAATCCCACAAATAATTGTACAAATTAATCTCCGCACTCGTGTTGGTGATTGTGACAGACAATGGCCCGCAGCCCACAGAATCGCTGATGGTAAAAGAGGGGATGGGTATTTTAATGGTATAGAATTTCCGCTCCATGCTATCGTTTCTGCAACCAAATGCAGAAATCGCCACCAGCTTAATGGTGATGGAATCATCTGGTACATTGATGGTATATCCCGGGAAAACCGTACCGGCTCCGATAAAAACGTTATTGGCATACCAATTGTAAATGCTATTGTTTGCAGGGTACTGCTGCAAACCTACATCTGCAGTACTGATTGCAAAAGGCGCACACTTCATGGTATCTACCGGAATAAAAACTGCCAATGCATTGGGGCGAATGATCACATCTATTTGTGATCTGGCCCCTTCACAACCGAGTGCCGTTGTTTGACTTACAAAATAAGAAGTAGTTCCTGTGATGGTTGTGATGGGAACCGGTGCTGCGCCAAGTGCTGTACCGCCTGTTGGTAAATTGTACCAGTTGAGGGTATGTCCAGCGTTATTGGTAGCCGTTAGTGCCACTGAATTGGTGTTGATACAGTAACTAAGCGGACTACTTACAACAGGTAACACTGCCAAAGGATTGATGACCACAAGGGTTGAAGCAGCCTGCGATGTGCAACTATTGATAGTAACTGTTACCGTGTATGTACCAGCGTTGCTGGCCCCGGCATTTGGAAGTGTAGGATTTTGAGATATACTATTGAATCCGTTGGGGCCCGACCAGATGTAAGAAGAGACTCCAGGATTGCTGGTGCTTGCAAAAAGATTCAGTGTTTGTCCGGCACAGATAGCACTGTTGCTGCTAATAGTAGGAACAGCCGGTGGATTGGGATCAGACAAGGTAACAGGCCCTGCGGTATTGGAAGAACAGCCAGTGAGTATTACAATAAAGTTATTGTATAAGCCTTGAGTAAGATTGGCCAGGGTTAAAAAACCGGAGGCATTTGACGTAAGATTTGTTGTTTGTGGCGAACCATTAAGCGTGTAGTTTACGATGAACAAAGTATTTGGCAATACTGTCCCCAATACGATACTACCAGTAGCAGAGGCACAGTTGATGGGATTGCTGGCATTGGTAATACTGACCACTGGCACAGGCTTGATGGTAACTGCAGTAGCAGCAGGCGATCCAGTGCATGCTTGACCATTGGTAGTAGCTGTAATAATTAAAGTATAGGTTCCAGTAGCTGCGAGGGTGGCGTTGTTGATAACGGGGTTTTGCAAATTACTGGTAAAGCTGTTAGGGCCTGTCCAGTTGTAACTAATGTTACCAACAGTTCCGGTTACCGCATTGAGTGTTACATTTTCTCCTTCACACACCGGACCATTGTTGCTGGCAACATTACCTACAGGTGTTGGATTGATTACCACAGCTACACTAGCTGCAGCAGAAATACAACCATTTAAAGTAGCGGTAACTACATAAGTGCCACTAGCCGCCACCGTTACACTTGTAATAGATGGATTGGAGATGGCACTGGTAAAACCATTAGGGCCTGTCCACAAGTAAGTAGCACCAGCACTAACAGAACTTGCTGTAAGATTCAATGTACCTCCGCTGCAAAGCGGGTCATTGCTGGTGATGGTGGGCGTTGCCGGCTGAGTAGGATCTGATAAAATAACCGGTCCTACAGGTTGTGATGGACAACCGTTGAGTACTACAAAAATATTTGAATAGGTACCGGCATTTAAACCAAAGATGGTAATGGTACCTATTGTATTAGAAGTGATTGGTACAGATACCGGGATCCCGTTTCTGATATAATTTACCGTATAAGAAGTACTGGCAACGAGCCCATTGAGACTGATGCTACCGGTAGAAGATCCGCAGGTGGCTGGATTGACCACCGTGCCCAAAGTGATAACTGGTACTGGTTTCACGGCAACGGCGATCATTGATCTGGTCCCTTCACAATTAGTAATGCTGTTGATTTGACTCACATAAAAATTGGTAGTGCCCAAGGCATTGGTAGCGGGAATAGGCGCAGTAGCAGAACCTGTGCCGCCTGTAGGTACGGTGTACCATAATAAACTATTGCCGGCAGTAGCAGTAGCGCTGAGGGCTACAGCCGTTTCATTCAAACAATATTCAACTGGACTAATTACCACTGGCGCAAGTGGACGAGGGTTTACAATAATAGAAAATATTTGTTGGGTACTGCAGAGCCCATTAGACGCAGTAACGTTTATGTTCGCAGTAATGGGCGTAGTACCATTGTTGTTGGTAACAAAAGCAAGAATGTTACCGGTACCGCTTGCGGGTAATCCGATAGAAGTATTATTATTTGTCCAGGTAAAACTTGTGCCCGTTGCAGTACTGGCGAAAGTAAAAGGACCAGCAGTTTCACCCACACAGAATGAAGCGTTAGGCGGTACCGTTAGATCGGGTACAGGATTAACTACCAATGGCCGCGTTACTGTAGTAGTGCCACAGTCATTGGTCACATCCAGCGTAACAATATAGTTACCGGGTGCGCTGTAAGTAATAGCTCCCGGGTTGGCCAAGTTGGAAGTGGCGGGACTACCACCAGGGAATGACCATGCATAAGTACTGGTGCTGGTTAAAAAACAGCTTACTGTTGCCGTTGCTGCGATAGATTGACCCTGACAAATCGGAGCTATGGTAGCCATCGTTACATTCGGTTTGTCTTTTACTAAAATTGTACGTGTGACCACATTGGAAGAGCAGGTATTACCGGGTGTTATAGTGATCAGGTTGATCGTATAGGTTCCTGGATTTAAAAATTGAAACTGAGGATTTGTTGAACTTGCGCCGGTTCCATTCAGGTAAATAAAATTGGACGTGGATGGTGTGCAACCGGAAGCTGCTACGTATGTTACGGACCATAGATATCTGTTTGCCCCACAAAAAGAAGCTGGGGAGTTATTGGTGGTATTTACTGTCATTGGTGCACAACCTTCGGTCGCACTCACATCAAATGCTGCGGTAGGAGCAGCGCTCACACAAATAGTTTGGGTCACAGAATCTGTAAGGCAAGTGGTGTTCCCGGTAATTAGTTTAATAGAGTAATTGCCGGGCGTATTAAAATTTACGGTTAAGCCATTGGTACCAGTAATCCAAAAGTTTGTATTATTAGAATTAAAATTATTTCCCAGCGTACCGGAAATGACCGTCCAGCCAGTAGCAGGAGTAATTTGCCAAACAAATTTTCCAGGAACGCAGGACCCATTGTTGATATCGTTATTTGCGCCTGTATTATTTGTGAAAATTACATTGTTAGTGGTGCATACTGTATCATTAGGAGATATATCAAACGTAGGCGTAGATTTTTGTGAAACATAAATGGGCACTACGATTGCAGAACTGGATGCACAGGCATTAGAAGCTTGTATCGTTGCTGAAAAAGAGTTACTGTATATAGAACTACTGGTTCCGCAAGAAGTAGAATTAAAAGTATGCGTGATACTAGCTGGTGCCGGATATGGCAAGTTTAAAACGGGTGTTCCGTCATTAAAGGTTACGGTATAAGTAGTGCCTGGAGGATGAGAAGAGGTTCCGGTAATTGGAAAAGTGAGTGAACTACCTGTACAGATGGAGGTATTACCCGGGTTTGCAAAACCTACCGATGGATTACTTCCAAGAAATATAAAATAATCAGTCGTATCCTTACATCCATTTAATCCCGTTACAATGTATTTCATCAAGGTGGTGCCCACAGGATATGTGTGGGAAATGATGAAAGGAGGTGGTGGAAACGTGGGTGAATTGTAGTCTGGACTTCCATCTCCCCAAATAATTTGATAGTTAGTGTTTGTTGCCTGTGTGGTGGAAGCGTTGAAGAAATCGAAAATATCAGAAGGTGAGTTGTTACATAATTTAAAAAACTTTTTGTTATCATAAATAACAAAACCTGGACCACCCAAAGTTGCGTCTGGTAATTGAGTAGTGGTAACAGTTCTTGTAGTGGTAGCACTGCAACCGTTTACATTGGTAGTCGTAAGTGTTACTGTAAATGTTTGAGTTACATTTCCCGGAAGCCCTACAAATCTATGGGTAGGGTTTATAGCAGTGGAAGTATTATTCGGGGCTGAATTGGGATCACCAAAATTCCATGAATAAGTTGCTCCACCTGTAGATGTATTGGTGAAAACGACTGGTGTTGTGCCGCATTGAAGCGCTGGAGAAGATGTGAAGGAAGCAGTTGGTATTGGGTGTTGTGCTACTTGAATGGTGTCATAAATATTAGTTTGAGGTACATCCAGAATCCTATAAAAACCAATCACATTAGCGCTAAAAGTGGCGGATGCAGGATTTAACAAATTCCACGGAGCATTGCCCGTTGAAGAGAACTCCCATCTCACAACGGTTGGACCAGGGTTCGACGCCGTTAAAACAGTTTGCCCACCCGGACAAAAGTTGGGACTCCCTCCAGGAAATGTAATGCTTTGTGCAAACACCCAAGTAGCGCACAAAGTGCATAAGAGCATGAAAAAGAGTTTCCGCATACAGCAGATGTTGATTTTGATAAAAAATGTTGTAAAGGAAAGTTCCTTTACAATAATAAATAATATAAAAGGATTTTTAAGCTATTTCAGTATTTATTTGAACAATTACCGTTATACCACCCCGTTTGAATGAAAATGATGAAAGGCATCAAAGGTTTTAAAAGGCTTCTCCGGTAAAAATATAAAAAGCTGGGCCTTCCTTGGTAAAGCCTACATCGAATCGTAGGAAAATATCTTTTTTAGGAAACACTAGGTAACGCAACCCTACCCCACCTGATGGCAATAAATTTCTCATTGAAAAAGCATTGAGTGTCGGTGCTACCGTTCCAGTTGAAATAAAGGCAGCAGCTCCCAATCTTTTGCTAAATGGCAAAGGCAGGAACCGGTACTCGGCCTGAGCTGCAAAATATTTTTTATCGCGGAACCTTCCGTAATAATATCCTCGCATGAGGGCATCGCTGCCCAGTAAAGCCAACTGATTAAAAGGTGCATTCCCTGTAACAGATTGTGCAAACACTTGTGCCGCAAATACCTGGTTTTTCTTTACTGTTCGGTAAATACGCGCATCGATGGTGAGCGTATTAAACTTAAAATCACTAACCAATTTTGGCGAATAATTCATGTAAGCAATTTCTCCAAAATGTCCTTTTCGTACGTTCAATGCGTTGTGGCGGTCATCATACACCAACCCGGCACCGATACCCAGGTTTTGCGTACCAGTCCCTCCCAAAGGTACCGGTAAGGTGCTACCATTGGTTTCGATACTAACATTATACAATTTTTCATAATCAATTTCTAATCCGGCAAAAAGATTGGGAACAATCTTTCGCAATACCCTTTCTCTGATGAGGATGTAATCTGAATTCACCAACTGTTCATCAGTTTCTTTTGCACCGGGCCCTATTCCATAATACTGCAATGGAAATCGTTGAAAGCGCAATCTTCCCAAAAAAAACCATTTGTCTTTGTCTGTATAAATAAAATGATCGAACCAAGCTCCGTATTGTTTATTGAACGTAAAAAAATTAAAGGTTTGTATCTCACTCAAACGATTGCTGGTATCTCTTTTGGCATAATACAACAGCAGTGCCGAAAAACCAAATTCCCAACTTGTTTCAGGAGAAAAAGCTACGGTAGGATACAATAAAAATTTGGGTTTCTCCGGACTGCTAGAATCATTAAAATAGCGGTTAAAGGTATTTTTAACTACACGTTTTACAAGGCCCTGTTTAGCAGTTGAACTGTCTGAAAGCATTACTTTTACCGTGTCAGTCTGCCCAAATGAATGAAGGGAGAGTTTATAAAAAAACAAAAGGAATAAGATTATTTTAGGCATTATTGCAGTGTTTTCCTTGCAAAAAGGTTGCTGGTATTTTGCACAAAAGTATCGAAAAATTGTATTGAACCTATCCGCTGTGGAGTAAATACTCCCCGCAAATAAGGAGCAAGCCTTTGCTTACTCCTCCTATTATTTTTTCAAAACAGAACCATTTTACGCTTCGCTATCGCTCTGAGAAATTTTGATGCATCTTTTAATGTGCCTTTTTGGGAAATTACTTCAGCACATATACGGCTGCTTTTGGTAAAAGTGTTAGTAGGTTGTCCTTCGCCATTGCAGTACGAACTATTTCCTTTTAGGTTACCGAATATTCGTGACTAAAAATTAGTTTAAGCTTTGTGTTGATGGTGAGTTCCGTTGTTTGGGGTTCGGTTTATTTGTTCCATTTCTTAAAAGCCCGCCCAAATGTATTTGAGTGCTTTCTGTTGCACCAAGCAAATAATGGTGGCTGTTAATTGGTTATCTGTTTCATAAAATGTATAGTTATTGGTCAATTGATTAGTGAAACCATCTATCATGCGATCGGGCTATCATGCGCCATTCATTGCCAATACACTGTACGGTAAAAGATTCCATCAAACTTAGTTCAGCAGCCCCAAAAATACCCCCTTCATTAAATACATAATACAACTTATTACTACTGTAATATGACTCGGTTATATTATTTACTTTCATCCAGCCGGC
>JBBSDF010000009.1:0-89904 GCA_038249665.1 Chitinophagales bacterium | reverse complement strand
GTTTCGGTCCAATTAAACTGTTTGGTTAAATCTGATTTTAAAATACTGATAACGGCCCTATCGAGGTAGTTAATGGTTGTTGCAAAAAAAACCATGGCACAAATAGTCCACCTGTATTTTCCGATAACTTGTTGTGTCATGATGTATACTTTTTAACTAATGATTCATTTTTTTGCTGTACATGTAACATCTACATTAGTCTGCAGATGTTCTCCATTTTAGTGTATCTCCCTTAAACCTTGCCAACGCCTTCCACTCTGTTTCAATGCCTTTATCTTCCTGCTGCTGCATCCATTTTTTTAAGTTGATAAACAACGATGCTTTAATTTGTGTAAGCGAAACGTCATTTGCTAGATTATTTAATTCATATTTATCATTTTGCATATTGTACAACTCAAACTCAGGCCTTGTTCTGTATAACAAAGCGTGTTCGTTTTGAGAAGGATTATTTTTAGATTTTTCTAACCAGCCTTCATACAATTTATTGCCAAGCCTTGATACAGCGTTGTAAGAAGGTTCGGTATAATTTAAATTCCATATTAATTTATATTGGTGGTTTTGAATGGACCTTACGGGGTAATTTTCAGAGCCACTTTTTATACCTCGTGTGGTATGCACGCCATATACATATTCTCGAACCTCCGCGTTTTTACCTTTTAGCGTGGCAAAAAAACTTTTACCGTCAAGGCGCATTTTTTTGTCAACATCGCCTCTTAACGTTTTGGGATTACCACCTGCTGCCTCAAACAAAGTAGGCACAACATCAATGTATTGAGCAAGTATGCCGGTGCGTGATTTCGGCTTTATCACCTTCGGCCATCGTACAATAAATGCAGCTTTTAAGCCCATATTGTAACAGGTCCATTTAGCAAACGGCAACGAGTTGCCATGTTCACTTGCAAACAAAAACATAGTATTGTTTTTATTTTTACTGTTATCAACCATATTCATACAATAACCTACTAGGCTATCAGCATAAGTTATTTCAGCATAATATTTTACCAGGGTTTCTCTTGTTTCTTTAGTGTCAACCATATAGGGTGCTATGGTTAATTTATCGGCATCATATTGTGCTGCATTACCCCTTGTCCAAGGGTTGTGTGGCTGGTTAGTGGCTACAATTAATAAATAAGGTTTTGACTCATCTTTTTTAATCCATTTTTCTGCATCAGAGAGCGTAATATCAACACCTTCACCATTATCACTGTTTCGGCCACCTAGGTATTCAAAGGGAAATGATTTTTCAGGAGCATAATGTTGTTTACCAATTAAGGCGACCCTGTAACCAATATTTTTAAAGTGCTGAACAATACTTATAATATTATTATACACCTGTGCATGGTTAGGATAACTGCCATTACGAACAGGATAAATACCCGTGTATAAGCTTTGACGTGTAGGACCACACATAGCTGTGGCATTATTCATATTATCAAAACACATTCCTTCTGCTGCTAGTTTTAAAAGGTTGGGTGTTTTTACATCAGGATTACCATAGGGCTCACAATCAATAGACGTCATATCGTCTGCAATGAAAAATAAAATATCAGGCTTTTTATCGAGTTGCTTTGTTTTAGCACGGCTGCCAGTATTTACGAATTTTTGAGCCTGAAGAGCTTGATGAAAATTTTGAAGTGACTCATCTAGGTGAAATTCATTTTGGGCTGCAACTGAATGGTAAATCTTTTTGCCCTGCTTGCTCTCAACAATAAGAAATGAAGATGCAATAATTATAATGGTTGATGCAGCAAAAAAAGCATGTAGGTATTTATTTTTCATAAATATTTTAATTTTTAAAGCAACTGGTTAATCTGATTTTTTACCCTTGTGCCTGCCTGTTCCGTCGCCATCATCTACCATTCCCCCTGCAGGATTCAGCTGGTTTAAAATTTTCTGAAGCCTTGCCCTCGCTGCAATTGCTTCTTCAATGTTTGTATCATTTGCTATTAATATTTCTTCAAAAGGCGCTTTGGTCATATCAAATAATTCGCCCTTTTCGTTCAGCTTCCATTTAAGTTCCCGTACATACCACATTTTTGCAAGCTGGTTGTAGGCCCAGGTTCTATGCTCCGATTTTTGGCCTTTTAGTTCAGAGAGAAAGCTTTGGCCATCAATTTGGTTTGCTGTAGTTTTTACGCCGGCCATTTGCATAAAGGTTGGGAAAAAATCACTGGCATCCACCATCATATCTGTTGTTTTGCCTTTTGGTGTAACCCCTTTCCAATAAGCAATTAAGGGAACAAGCCCGCCGCCTTCCTGCATTGAGCCTTTTGCGCCCGTAAGCCTTTTTCCTCCAATAGTTGCCCTTGCTGCTTTGTTGTTAGCTGTTCCGTTATCACCAACAAAAACAACAAGCGTGTTTTCTAAAAGTTTTAAACTATCCAAGGTGGTCATTAGTTTACCTACCAACTTATCCATGTAGCTAACGTTGTCAAAATAAACATCTTTAGGCTCTGGCTTGCTATCCGGCGTAGGTAGAATTTCGGTATGAACGTGTGATAAAGAGTAATACAAAAAGAAAGGATTGCTCTTGTTTTGAAAAAGAAATTCATTCACCTGTGTATTCATTCTATCAGGCATATACTCTCCATCTTTTAATGGAATGGTTTTTCCGTTTATGAAATACTCTTTTCCTTTTGCTTGTGTGTTCCAAAAAATTCCACTGCCTTTAAAAGTTAAATAGGTATCAAATTCAAAATCACCAGGCGTGGCGGGTAATTGCCCCCATTTACCAATACATGCTGTTTTGTAGCCAGCTTGTTTTAGCATTTTGGGTATCATTGTTTCTGCCTGCGGTGTAAACTGCCCTGTTCTATCTTGGTTGGTTGCACCGGTTCTAAAAGCATAACGTCCTGTAAGAATCAATGCCCTAGAGGGCCCACACAAAGCTGCAGTATAGCAATGGTTAAACTTCAACCCGTTTTTTGCCAGTGCATCAATGTGGGGCGTTTTGTAATTATCCGAACCATAGGCGCCTACTTCGCCTACACCATAATCATCTGCCAATATGAAAATGATATTAGGTTTTTTTTGAGCTATTGTAACATCAATAAAGCAGCTTGTAAAAACAAGAAGATAAAATAGGATTTTTGTGACCACTAGTAATTGTTTTAATTGTAGAAAAATTTGTTAGTTTTTATTTCCATGGCCAAGGTGTAGCTTTTGTTCTTGCAGCTTCTTTTTCCCAAAGCATTGTCATCTCTTTTACTTTATCAGGAAAAGTAAATGCCAAGTTTTTTGTTTCTGAAGGATCGTTTTTCATATCATATAACTCCCAAGCATTTTGATCTGCTGCGGTAAAAAATTTATTTTTTTGCGTTCTTGAAACCAATTTCCAATTACCTACTCTTATAGCCCGGTTTCCTTCATGCTCCCAAAAAATATTAGCCCTATTTATTTTTTTATTTTTAAATGCGGGCACTAAACTTTTTCCTTCATAAGGTTGAATATTATTTCCATTAAATTGATCAGGATAACCAACACCAGCAATATCAATACAGGTTGCCATAATATCAATAAGGTGCCCCGGTTGCGAACGCAATTGCCCTTTTGCCGAAATTCCTTTTGGCCAATGAACTATTAATGGTGTTGCAATTCCGCCCTCGTGTGTCCAATGTTTATATAAACGATAAGGGGTATTGCTTACATTGGCCCACTCAGCACCATAAGTAACCCAGGTGTCAGCTGGCCCTGGCATAATACCTTTTCCACTTTTTAGGAACCTGCCCTCACGTGTGTAAAGTGGTTTTCTTTCAAGAAATATAGAATCGGCGGCATAAGGCTTTAAAACATTTTGTTGCGCTGTTGGCGGAACATGTGGCTTATCTGAATCGAGTGTTTCTGCACATCCACCATTATCATGCATATAAAATATAACGGTATTATCCAACTCCCCTTTTTCTTCGAGCGAAGTAATTATTCTTCCAATCCCTTGGTCCATAATATCAATCATGGCGGCGTAAACTTCCATTCTTTTTACTTGCCATTCTTTCATTGGCTCATCTTTCCATGCAGGAATCTCTACTCCTCTTTCTGTTAGTACACATTTATCATCTATTATTCCTAACTTCTTTAATTTATTAAAACGTTGTTCTCTTGCTGCATCCCATCCCGTATCATATCTCCCTTTGTATTTTTCAATTTCATTTTCGGGTGCATGCAAGGGCCAATGGGCAGATGTGTAAGCAACATAAAAGAAAAATGGATTTGATGTTTTATGTTCCTTAATAAATTTTACTGCTGTATCGCTGATGGCATTGGTATAGTAAAAATTTTTATCCGGCGCAATGAAGGTATTGTTGCTCATTAATGTGCCCGGGTCATAAAAACTTCCTGAACCATTAAGGGTTCCAAAAAAACGCTGAAACCCCCGTTGCATGGGCCAATTAGATCTATCGCCACTTTTAGCAATACTTTTTGCGATATGCCATTTGCCCACCATATAAGTTGCATAACCTGCTTTATTGAAAACCTCCGCAAGGGTAACTGCATTTTTACTTAAATCATCAACATAGCCGGGCTCAGGAAAATTTTCTGTACTTAAATGCCCCATGCCTGCTTGGTGGGGATATAACCCGGTAAGCAACGATGCACGGGTAGGACTGCAACGGCCAGTATTATAAAATTGTGTAAAACGCAAACCGTTAGCAGCTAAGCGGTCAATGTTGGGTGTATTTATTTCTGACCCAAAACAACCGATATCTGAATAGCCCATATCATCCGTAAGAATAACAACTACATTTGGCTTTTTAGTTTGCGGTTTTTGTGCACTTACACAAAACGGGTTTATGCAAATAAACAAAAACAAGATATTTCCTGCCTTGCCACATGCAGTATAAAATGGGTTGCTGGATATTTTTTTACAATTCATTTCTAAATATTTTGTTTCGTTTTATTTTAAAATAATTTACCACGTATTACTTATCGGCCACACACCTAAAACCCAAATGCTCCATGCCAGAGTCTGCGGAGCTTTTCATTCTTGCAGCTGTTCTATAACCGCTGCAATATGATTCGTTGCATAAAAAAGAACCTCCCCGCATTACTCTTTTTGCCACGAGTGGTTCATCTGGATCATAACTTTTTTTAGGTCCTTTGGGATTTTCTGCAACCTTTATTTTTGAAAGTTCTTCGTAGTAATCATTGCTGTAAAAATCAGCACACCATTCCCACACATTGCCAGCCATATCGTACAAACCAAATGCATTTGGCGCAAAAGATTTTACAGTTGCGGCCCCAAAAAAACCATCTTTATTATCATTTTTATTAGGGAAACTGCCTTGCCAATAATTACAGGGCGCTTTACCAGAATCTACAGGTGTATTTCCCCATGTATAAATATTATTTTCCAAGCCGCCTCGTGCAGCATACTCCCACTCAGCTTCGGTAGGCAAACGTTTTCCTGCCCATTTGCAATAAGCATTTGCATCATCCCAACTAACATGCACAACTGGTAATTTTTCTTTACCAACAATATTAGTTTTGAAGCCCTTAGGCTGTTGCCAGTTTGCTCCTTGTGTCCATTGCCACCATTGGCTATAATCTTGAAGATTAACAGGGGTTTCTGTTGGTACAAAAACCAGCGATGCTGCTTTCAGCATTTCTGCCGGAGGCTTTTCAGTTCCTTCAGGTAATTGCTTTTTTAATTCTTCCCATTCCACATTTTTTTCAGCGGTTGTCTTATATCCGGTTGCTTTTACAAAAGCTGCAAACTGTTCGTTGGTTACTTCTGTAATGTCCATATAAAAACCACGCAGTTTTACGGTATGTTTAGGATATTCATCCTGCCTTCCCTGCTCATTGTCTGCCCCCATATTAAATGTGCCGGCTTCTATCCAAACCATTCCATCGTACTTATTTAGTGCCGGAGTAATTGATTGCTTACCGGTAGTTACTGTAGTTTTTGTGGCAGCAAATCTTTTAGGTATTGCAGTAGTACAGCATGATTTTGTAGAACAATCCGGCGCTTTTGCAACCACTTTTTTTTGGGCATACCCCGTGAGCCCCAAACCACAAGCTGTTATTATCAATAAAAAATTTAAACGAATATTCATCTTACTATTTAACCTGCGATTTTAAAAATGCCATCATTTTTTCATTCATATTTTTAGCTACTGCAGCATACTTTTTCTCTTTTGCTACATTCACTTTTTCTAAAGGATCTTTTTTGTAATCGTACATTTCTGTCCCAATAATTAAATCATTACTGAAAGCCTGTGTACTTCTAAATCCATTGTTCATCCAAATTGTATAACGGTATTGTTTTGTGCGGATAGAGTATCCCATGGCATTTGCACTGGCATAACCCAACCGCTCGTTTTCTGCGGTAGCATTGCTGCGTGGGTACTGACTAACGGAATATTCTTTTACAATTGAACCCGGATTTTTCATTAAAGGCACTAAACTTTTCCCATCTAAAACAGTAGGTATACTAACCCCGGCCAATTCGCAAATGGTAGGAAAAATATCTATATGCTCGGATTGTGAATTAGTTTTAGAGGAATTGTAACCTGGTGCTGCAATAATTAATGGTGCACGAGTAGCCTCTTCAAAGTTGGTATGTTTACACCACAAATTATGATCGCCCAAATGCCAACCATGATCGCCCCAAAGTACGATGATGGTATTTTTTGTAAGACCCAAAGAATCCAATGCATCTAACAGTTTTCCTACATTAGCGTCTGTATAACTTACAGCAGCATAGTATCCGTGTATCAATTCTTTTTGTTTATCAATAGGCAAGGTTATACCATATTCTTTTTGATCAGTAAAAGATGTAAGTGGTGGAATATCGGTGTAGCCTCTCATTTCTCCGGCATTGTGGTATGCTATTGAAACAGCATTTTTTGTTTGCTCTTGGTATGCGGCTACTGGCAGTTCATCTCTTTTATACAAATCCCAATATTTTGTTGGCGCAATAAAAGGCAGATGCGGTTTTGAAATACCTACTGCAAAAAAGAAAGGCGCATTGGCTTTACTCAATTCTGCTAAAATCTCTTTTGCCTGTAGCATATTTGCACCGTCATTATATGCATTGTCAGGAACGTTAGCATTTTCTGTAGAAGGCTTAATTTTTGTTTGTACATAATCTGTAGCATCCGCTTTTGTTTTGCCTTCTGCCAAGGCTTCTTTCATATATTTTTCTACTAATGCTTTTGTTGCTGGTAGTTGGTACCTGTCTAAAACAGGCTCACCCATATTTTCAGGGAAATATTTTTTATCTGTTTTATGATATGGAACGCTCCACGATGGTTTATCTATATCCTTATCTACACAACGCACATCATATACTTTCCCTAGTCCATGAGTAGCATACCCTTGCGTTATTAAATATTGAGGTAAGCTTAAAATATCGGGGTTTACATCTCTCATTTTTGTTTTTAAATCCCAAACCTTTGTATAGTCAGGTCTTTTACCCGTCATTAAACTTGCACGTGTAGGCCCACACACCGCCTGCTGCACATAGTTGCTCATAAACACGGTTCCCATTTTTGCAAGTCTATCAATGTTGGGTGTTTTAATCAGCTTATTGCCATAGCAACCCAATATAGGTTTCAAATCATCGATAGCTATAAATAGCACATTAGGTTTTTGCTTTGTTTGTGCCACTACCATGCTTGCACTACCTAGGCAAACCAACATTAATAAATAGAGGATCTTATTGTTTTTCATATTGCTTAATGGTGAATTGTTTTAAATTCTATTACGATATTAAATAAAGGAATTGCACTTAGGTTTTTTACAACATGTGATACAGCATCTGCATATTTGGTAGTGTCAGGTATTTGTATTCCAGCACCGGGCAATGTATTTTCTTTAGTGGTTGGGTCAGTTAGCTGCACTTCGTTTAGCCTAACAACCATTCTTTGTGCGTGGCTGTGTAACGGTCTTGTTTCTCCCGCATCAAGCTTCTCTTCAAATACCCTAAATTGTTCATCTTCGTACAGTATTTTATTATTTACAGGTTCTATCCATTTTTGTGGAGCCTGCAAAGCTGGATGATTTTTTTTGACAACAATTTCAAAATACTCACCTCCATTGACTTTGCAGGTTTCATTTAACTTTATCACATACACCTGTCCCCTATCAATTTTACTGTTACCCTGGCTGCTTTTAATTTTTACATTTGATAATGCAACAATAAGCCTGGTGCCCAAATCAGTCATTTGCTCCGCAATGAAATTTTGCTTCACCCTGAAGTACTCATTTTCAAAAGAAACTGTATCTTTTATTCTGGAAGATTTGGTAGCAACAGCTGCAATTGGTTTAATATCTACTGCATTATTTGATAAGTAGGAGGGTCCCGTAACTAACCTTGATAAAGGTTTATTTAAGCTGGTTCCCGTTGAGAATTCATCGCAGCCCATATCCTTTTGTACTTTATCTGTGGGTCTTGGCTGCCCTTCAATATCCAGTAACAACTCGGGGTCATTATCAACTTCGGAGTTTTTTAAAATGGCAGGGTAAGTTGCAATAGATTTATTTATTGCAGGGCTCTTAGCGGACAAGCCATAAAAACCATTATTGTCTTTTATTAAAAGCGGGTCTGCATTGGTAAATTCTTTTTTAGTTGCATTCATTCCTAATACAGCGCCTCCATAAAAAAGATTATTGGTGAAACTGATTTTTTTATTAAGGTCAGAGAAAATGGTACCCGCAGTTTTAAAAAATACATTATTGGCAAATACAATATTTTGAGGTGGGTTTTCGCCGTTGCCTCCAAGTTCTACAGCACCGGTATTATAAAATGTGTTGTGATAAAGCAAGATGTTATTTAATGGGCTGCCAACTTTTGTTTTAGCATTCAATACAAAATTCATTAATTGAATTGTAGGAACCTTTCCACTGCCTTCAAAATAATTATTATACAGCATGTGAAAACCGCCTTCCTTTATTCTTACACCTCCAGAGTTAATAAAGAAATTTCCATAGGCAGAATTTTTATTACCCGTTCTAAAAACAACCTGCCCTGTAGGGTTGTTGTTACAAGTATTATAACGGATAACATTTGAGGTGCTTTTAACAGATATCGTTTCACTATCCGCAGCACCAAGGTTTTCAAAATAACAATATTCCACAACAGCACCACTAATGTTATTTTGTTCAGCACCCAAACCAATACGTATTGGTTCATTACCAAAATCGCCCCCATCTCCCCCAAAATTTAAAAACGTGCAATGCCTAATTTTTGTATGATTAACAACCGTGGGAGATGTAGTTACTTGTATGGCAGGGCCTGCATTCATTGTTGCGGGCTTGGCTTCTAAGTTAGAATACGACAATTCGTTGTGGTGGCTACCACCTTCAAAATGAACATAATTTTTTGATACGTAATTGTAAAAATTACATTGGGTAATGTTGTTGTAGTTGCCAGAAATGGCTACTACTTTGCCTGTACCAATATCTCCATTTTTAAATTGAAAGCCACTTAATACAGCATTGCTCGCTGTAATTTTACACATTGAATTGCCTGTAATAACAACACCACCTGCAGTAGCAGCCTTTACTGTTATACCATCCGTCCCTATCTTAATGACACCAATATTGGTGTAGGTATTATCAGCTAAAATAATAACATCACCTTTTTTAGCATTGTTAATAGCAGCTTGCAGTTCTGCAACAGAATTTACGTTGATGGATCGTGCATTGTTATTTTGTGCAAACACCGTATGCATCGTTAAAAAGAATAACCCAATAAGTAAACTACTATTTTTCATTTATAAAATATTGATCAAAAACTTAATGGCTTTTCATTACTTTTTCTTCCGACTTAAAAAATGCGGTCATTTTTTTATATAAGTCTTTTACAACTGAGGTATACATTTTATCATCAGCCACATTTTCTTTTTCTAATGGGTCTTTTGTATAATCGTATAATTCTGTTGCATAAATTCTGTCTTCACTAAAAGTTTGGTCGCTATGAAAATTATTGTTAAGCCACATTACGTAACGATACTTGTCCGTACGCATAGCATAACCCCAAATTTTACGTTCTGTTAAGCCTAAGCGTTTTGCCTCTTCTTTTGAAAGCATGCGGTGATATTGGCTCATAGCAAACTCCTTTACCGTCGCTTTTTTATTCTGCATTACGGGCACCAAACTTTTTCCGGCTAAATAGTTGGGCGCAGGCAGACCTGCTAAATTGCATAGTGTTGGGAAAATATCTACATGCTCTGTTAATGATGATGACTGTCCGGTTTTAATACCAGGTGCTGCAAAAATTAGTGGTGCCCGGGTTGCTTGTTCAAAATTGGTATGCTTCTCCCACAGATCGTGGTCGCCCAAGTGCCATCCATGGTCGCCCCAAAGTACAATCACTGTGCTATTCAAAATCCCTAACGAATCTAAAGTATTTAACAACACGCCTACCTGGGCATCCATGTAAGAAACTGCAGCGTAATAACCATGTATCAATTCTTTTTGCTTCTCTATTTTTAAACCCACCCTATTTGCATCTGCAGGCTGAGTGGCAAATGCCGGAATATCTGTGTAATTGCGCAACTCTCCTGAGCTATGGTAGGCTATTAACGGACCATTTTTTGAGTGCTCCTGAAATGTTGCCAAAGGCATATCATCTCTTTTATATAAATCCCAATATTTTTTTGGTGCTACAAATGGTAGATGTGGTTTTTTTAAACCTACTGCCATAAAAAAGGGATTGGCCTCTTTGGAGAATTTAATTAACTGTGCTTTTGCTAAAAGCGCACTTACCCCATCTTCATAAGCATTATCGGGCACATCAATATTTTCTGATGATGGCCCTAATTTTCCTCCACCCGTTTCACCACTTTCATCCTCGATTTTCTTTTCGTTTTTTTTGATTGTTATTGCTTCTCTAATAGCTGCTGATTGATAATGGCCTTCGGCTGGCTCATCAAAACCTGCCGCATAGTCCGATACCTGGGGTTTTAAAAAAGGTACCGACCATGAAAATTCATTATCCATTTTTTCTACGCAGGTTGGGTGATAAATTTTACCTACACCAGCCGTTGAATATCCCTGACTTTTAAAATATTGTGGAATGGTAACTATATCCGGATTCATATCACGCATTTTAGTTTTTAAATCCCAAACCTTTGTATAATCTGGGCGCTTGCCCGTCATTAAACTTGCACGTGTAGGCCCGCAAACTGACTGCTGGCAGTAATTCATGGTAAAAACAGTTCCCATTTTTGCCAGTCTATCTATGTTTGGCGTTTTAATGATAGTGTTTCCATAACAAGCCAATACTGTATTTAAATCGTCTACCGCAATAAAAAGCACATTGGCTTTTTTGGCTTGTTGGGCGAAAAGGTTGCCAACTGAAAATGCCAGAAAAAAGGTAAAAAATGAAAATAGTTTTTTCATGAAAATAGATTTTATGCTGATTGATTTGTAAATGTTGTTTTTTACTACTCCATCCATATTAATGGATTTCGCACAGGTAGATTTCTTATTATTTCTTCAATTTGTGGAAAATGCTCCAGCTTTTTCCAGGTATTAAACCAGTTTTTATTCCCATACTTTTTATAAGCAAAAAGCAAAAAAGTTTGAGCCACGGGCCAATCGTTCCCATACATCACATCAGTTGGATAAGGCCATGTTGCTTTGTCTTTTACAAAAGGGTACATAAAATCAATTGCATTCTTTATGCTTCGTCCATCTTGTAATTTAAAATTCCACAGGTCGTCTTTTTCATTTGACAAAATGTGGCAGATGGTTGCCATTGCATCTACATTAAAAAGCGAATAGCCGTAGGGCTTGGTACGTTTTAACTCCAACGGAAAACTACCGTTTTGATCCATTTGGTTGGGTAATAAAATTTTTTTAAACCTGTTTTTACAATCTTCTAATATTTGCCTGTTATTAGTTAATGTAGCAAAAACGGCTACCTGCATTACCCAGCAGCTTGCGTGGTTATTTTTTGTATCTCTTTCTTCTAAGCCATACGGGTGTGTGGTTACCCAAGTTAAATATGATGCAAACCAGTTTTTAATTTTTTTAATTTCATCTTTATTTACTGTAGGTAAATTTTCAATAATGCGCACCCCTTGCGCTACATCCATCATCTGTATCATATCAATAATACCAATGCTTCTACCTGTAACTTTTCCTTTAATAGCCTGTGCATATAATAAAGATGGATTCATGAAGGTAGACTCATTTACAAACCATGCGTTTAAATGCAACATGGCATGAGCTACATATTTTTCATTTTTTGTAATACGGTAAGCAGAAGTTAAAGAACCAATGATTTGGCTAAACCTAACCATTGCCTTGCGGTGTGCAGTAAAATTTTGAGGGTTTGTTAATCCATCTTTTTGAATATAGGCACCGTTTGTATCTGCCGCATTGGGCCACCAATAATCTCCTTCCGAAAAAAAATCGTGTATACCTCCTGCTGACCGTTCACTTCTTGCTGATGTTACTGTAACAGGTTGTTGTTTTAAGGCCCATTTTGCATTTGCAAGCACTTGCCTTTTCAATATTTTTTTTATATCGCCCAAATCTTTATCTCCACCATAAACCGTAGGGCTGGCAAAAAATATTAGTAGAACAATAAGATATTTTAAATGTTTCATTGGCCAATTACATCTAAAATGAATTTTATGATAGCATTGTTAATCTCAGCATTTTTTTCTTTGGTAAACTTACCATGAAGGCCGCCAGCAACAGATATAAATTCTACCTTAACCCCCGCTGCCATTAATTTGTTATGCAGGGTAACGGATTGTTGATAGTCTACATTTGCATCAGCATCTCCATGAACAATAAAAACTGGGGGGCTTGTTTTTTTTACATAACTGATGGGCGAAACAGCCTTTCCAAAAAGTGAATCTGTTTTTTTATCTGCAAGCCAATTGGCAGACGATTTACTTGTTATAAATGCGCTGTTTTGCGATAATGCCCACACATCCGTAATGCCATATTTATCAATGATGGCTGCTACTTTTATATTTTCTACCCCGGTGCAATTATTATCAAACAAATGGTTGTTTTCCAGTAACCCTGCCATTAAAGCCAAATGCCCGCCGGCTGAAGAACCCATTACCACAATCTTATTTACATCAATGTTAAGGGCCTTTGCATTTTTAATTAAGTAGATTAAAGCACATCTTGCATCTTCTATTGCTGCGGGCGCCGTTGCTTGCTTGCGCATTCTGTATTCAATATTTGCCACTGCAAAACCGGCTTTAAAGTAAGTATTAAAACCACCTTGTGATTCTTTTACCCCATTCGTCCAGCCGCCACCGTGTATATTAATTACTACAGGTGTTGCTTTGCCATTTGCAGGCGGAAGATAAAGATCCATCCTGCCATCCCACCCATTTACTTTTGTATAAACCGTATTCAACTGTGCCAAATAGCCTGCAGGGTATTCAACAGGTTTATATGCAGAATCAGTGGCCTCCTGCGCAAACCCGTTAATACCCTGCAGCAACAATATTAGAAAAATAATACTCCTCATTTTTGTAGGCTATTTTAATTAGTACCCTGGATTTTGTGGAATTACCAATTGTGTATTCGTATCAATTTCATATTGAGGAATAGGTAGCAACAAATGGTTGGCATCTACCTTTGCCTGCAATTCAGCAATAGTTAACCTTGGTGTAGGGTAATTGATGTAATGCCGAGCATACTCCCTGGCAAAGTGATTTCTCATTGTTTGTTCAGCAGTAATAGTTGTAAGTGTGGTGTTAAAACGAACCAAATCAAAAAAGCGTTGATTTTCGAATGCAAACTCTAGTCGTCTTTCGTTTGATAAGGCCTGTTCAAACTGGGCTGTGGTTAATGTTGTTGATAAGGCTGTAACACCGGCCCTTGCTCTCACTGCGTTTATGTAACCAATACTTGTTGCATTGTTGCCTTGCGCTTCTGCAAGCATCAATATTACATCTGCATATCTAATAACAGGCCAATCGCTTTCGCCATCATTTCTAATTACAACTTGGTTTAAATATTTTTTTGGATATAATCGTAAGGCATTACCCGTTCCAAAATTACCAATATTAAATACCCTCCTTGGGTCGTAAATTGGGGTAGCTGCAATAGTAGTCATATAAGCAGTATCAAGGTCAAAAGTTGCAGTGTTCCAACCCTGCCCTGAGCCATTAATAATTGTGCTCCCACTATTAGCTGCAGCAAAGTCATTACCAAAACTTGAGCCCAAACCAAGCCCACCCGCTTTATAGCGTATAGCAAATATAATCTCCCTATTCATTTCGTTAGTAATGGAAAATACATTAGGATAGGTAGTTTCTAAACCATAGCCACTTGATGCGGTTAGCACACCTGTTAATTCAGTGCTTGCTTCGTTCTTCAACCCAAGCGTTAAATACACTTTACCCAACAAAGCCTTTGCTGCCCAGCGGGAAACTTTACCTACGTCGGTACCATTGCTTGCAATTTGCGAAAAAGTTCTACCACTTAGGTAACCTGAGGCTGTAGTGAGATCTGCGAGAATTAATTTGTAAATATCAGCAACCGACGACCTGTTAATTGTTTTTGCAGTAGCTGCAGAAATTGGGGTGTGTACTAAAAATACACCGCCATAAAGCCTAACAAGATTAAAATAATGATGGGCTCTTATGAACATTGCCTCGCCAGCCAATTGTTTGCGAGTTGAATCCGTCATTGGAACCTCACTTCTACCAAAACTAATAGCGCCTGCTGTAGGATCGTAACTAATACCTAATTTTTGCAAAACAGTATTTGTTGTGCGAATATTATTATATGTGTTTAACCAATAGGTATAAATGGCGTTATTACCTGTAGCAGGGAAAAACATATCTACAGTATTGTTGTCCAGATTAAAAGAATTTTGACTGCCTGTTTCTGCCTGTTTAGTATTATCAGATCGAAGTTCGGTTAATTGCCATTCGTTACTAGTTGGCCTTTGCAATCCGTTGTAACAGCCAATTAAGGCAATTCTCATATCAGCTTCTGTTTTGTAAAACGTGGCTGAACTTAAATTTGATTCTGGCACTAAATCTATTGTTTTTTTACAGGATGAAATTGCCATGCAAAAAATCAGTATTAAATAAATTGAATATTTCATATTGAATATTTTAAAAATTAAAAGGTAATATCTATACCAAAAAGAAATGCTTTGTTAACCGGGAAAGCGCCACGCTGGTAGCCATCAACCAAAGGCGTATTGTATGGTCCAGTACTTGTTCTTGCTTCGGGGTTAAGTGCCCTAAAACTCTTTGCTGAATTAAAGAAAAGATTTTGTCCAGAAAAGTACATGCGTAAATTATTTAGTTTAGCTCTCTTTATCCATTTCGCAGGGAATGTATATCCCATACCAACTTCTCTTAATGCCCAGTAAGATGCATCTTCCAAAGCATAATCAGTTAACAGCCAGTTTTGAAATCCCACATTGGCTACTGGTGTTTTGCCATCGCCGGGGTATAAGGCACTTACCCACCTATTATCGCTGTAAGCTCTGGTGGTACGTTTTATTTCTAAGTAGTTCGCATCGCCGTTTACCAATTGTCCGCCTTGTACGCCCTGCAATAAAAAGCTCACATCAAAGTTTTTATATTTGAATGAGTTAGTTACTCCCCATGTATAATCAGGGTAAGGGTTTCCAATTACCGTACGATCGTCTGAGTTAATTTTGTTGTCACCATTAATGTCCTTGAATCTTAAGCCTCCAGGTACAAAATAAGGCGTTAAGGGACTGGTTAATCCTTTTGCTATTTCAGCATCTATCTGTGCTTGCGAAGTCCACACTCCATCTGTTACGTAGCCAAAGAATTGAACCAATGGTGCACCAACTTTATTAAGATACAATTCTGTACGTTCGCCTTGGTTAAGAATGCGAGATTCGGTACCCAATTCTAAAACCTTGTTTCTGTTAAAGGAAATATTAGCTGAAGTGGTCCAGTTGAAATTCTTTTTCCTAAAATTGTTAGAAGTAATTTCTAACTCCATACCGCTATTCTGGAGCTTACCCAAATTATTCCATGCAAAAGGTACACCTGTGAATGCCTGTGATGCCTGTCTAAGTAACAGAGCTTCTGTTTTTGACTGATATACATCCAATGAAATGGAAAGGGCGCTTTTAAAAAGTGCCAAATCTATTCCACCGTTGTATTGAAATGTGCGCTCCCAAGTTAGATCAGGGTTTGGCAACACTTCTCTTGATGCAGCTTGACCTGCAACAAGTGACCCTGTACCAGCCCCTAAAGAATAATTAGCTGGGGAAAGAATATCTAAGTAAGCAAAATCAACAATACGGTTGTTTCCGCTAAGGCCATAACTGCCTCTTAATTT
This sequence comes from Chitinophagales bacterium, assembly GCA_038249665.1. Lineage (GTDB taxonomy): Bacteria > Bacteroidota > Bacteroidia > Chitinophagales > Chitinophagaceae > Ferruginibacter. Next base: position 73,644 of record JBBSDF010000009.1, on the reverse strand, counting down.
TAAACTACTCAACCAATTAATACTCTTCAAAAACTTTTCGTTACTGGCCACCCACCCTGCAGAGATAGATGGGAAGTTTCCCCATTTTTTGCCTGGAGCAAAATATGAACTACCATCTCTTCTAAAACTGGCTGCAAGTAAATACTTGTCGTTGTAAGCGTAGGTTGCCCTTCCTAAATAAGAAACCAAACCAGTTTTAAATCTGGTATTAAATGAAGAGGCTCGGTCAATAGACAAAGCTGTGTTTAGAGTGGTTATATTATCACTTGGGTAATCAAGCCCAACGACACGCTGATCTCTTAGTGAAGTTTTTTGTGCAGTAAAACCGGCAAGTAATCCGATATTATGTGCTTTAATTTTCTTATTATAGTTTAAAGTGTTTTCATTTAATAAATCCACATTAATTCTATCATCATACACCCCGCTGTTTACATCTCCTGCTCGTGTTGCATCCCTTTTTGAAAAATTTAAACCTTTTGTATAGGTTGCATATCCACTCACCAAGGTCTTAAAATCAAGCCCTGGTAAAATATTAATAGTTAAATCAGCAGATGATAAAAGCCGGTATTCATCAGTAGTATTTTTTTGTGCTTCCATTGAAAACGCCGGTGTTTGGTTGGCGGTATTAAATGGCACAACTGTACCTGGCGCACTCGTCCAGTTGCTGCCATCGGGCATTACGCCTGAGTATACAAGCCCACTAAAATAACGTGCTTGAGACCAGTCTCCCGCTTTTAAATTAGCATTGGCGGGCAATTGCCTTACAAATGATGCAGATTTTTCATCTAAGAATATTGGCAACCACGATCTGAAGCGAACAAAGTCCTGCAGCCTTTCAGATGGAGCCTCTCTTTTTATGTATGATGGATTAAAATTGAGGGTAAGTTTTACTCTATTACTCAATTTTGCATCAATTTTACTACGAACACTAAACCTATCGTACTCACTATTTATCATCATACCCTGGTCCTTCTGGTATATGCCAGAAAAATAATATTTTGTATCCTTATTACCGCCTGAAACGCTCATTTCAATATTTCTTACCTGCGCATTTCTAATGGCATAATCCTGCCAATCGGTAGATTTTCCTATAATATCTCTTTCAATAATTAAACCTGCCCTATCTTCATTTGTCGCAATACCCGTAGTTGTAAGTTGCACTGCTGGCACGCTTGGATCTAGCTTTTTTAATTCAGCCTCACTAAATAAAAGGTTAGCCCATTGAGTTGCAGTCATTATATCGTAAAGCTTATAGGCTGTTTTTTGCCCCTGCGAATATTTAAACGTGTACTTCGGTTTAGATGACTTGCCACTTTTTGTTGTAATTAAAATAACACCACTTGCCCCCCTTGAACCATAAATAGCCGCCGACGCTGCATCTTTTAATACTTCTACTGATTCTACATCAGCAGAATTTACAAAACTCAGCCCATCAGGCACGGGCACACCATCTACAACTACAAGTGGATTGGCACCTGCGTTAATAGAACTCAAACCCCTAATTCTTATTTTTGGGGCAACGCCTGCCTCTGAGCCAACATTCTGAATTTGCACACCAGCTATTTTTCCCTGCAAGGCCTGGTCAAGTCTGGAAACTGGCGCCTCATCGAGACGTTCATTTTTAAACTTTGAAACAGCGCCCGTTACACTGGATTTCTTTTGTGTGCCATAACCAATTACTACAACATCGGCTTCAGTACCTTCTTCGGCACTTAATTCAATATTAACAGCCGATTTGCCACTTATGGATACTGTTTGAGAAGCGTAACCTACAAACGAAAACACCAGCGACGACGAAGAAGAAGGAACCTCAATAGAATAAGTTCCGTTTTCTTTAGTAGTGGTACCAGCTTTTTTATTGTTTGTTACCACAGACACACCATTAAGTGGTTCCCCGGCTTTATCAGTGATTTTGCCGGTTATTGTTTTTTGGGCCATTACATTCCCACAAGTGAAAAACACCAGCATTAAAATCAAGCATTGCATTTTTTTCATTTTAGCAGTTTTTATTTTATAAATCAATATTTGTAAACAATCGAATTCTCAATTTTTCAGTTTTGTCTGCAGCCAGTCTATTAACAGCGGCAGTACAAGTAATACAGTTATATTTATCAGCCCCATATACCAACAATGGAATTGCCTCATCAAAATCAAACTTCTTAATTTCTTGCCCCGTCCATTTTTTTTCCTGTGTTAAATAAGGTTGCAGTGCGTAAAATGCTTTGCTTAAAGATTTGCCGGAAGTGCTTGTGTAATTAAACAAATCAATACCGGTAGGTTTTGCCATTTGTGCAATCATAAATAATGGCTCCACAACAAATACTGTGTAGTGCAACGAATTGGTTCTTTCGAGTTCAGCGGGGAAATTTCCATTATCATCCATTTGCTTATCTAAACGTGTTTGCACATGTAAAACAATTTTTTTTGCTACATTCTTTTGGCCGGTAAATAAGGCAAACGACAATCTTTGTGCGTCATACCAAACGCCATGGTTGTTTTTAGCATTCATTTCATCCATACCATTCTTACTGGTTTGCATCCAGTTTAAAAAATCGGTGAACCATTGTACCATTCCACGCTGGTCTGCTGCCGACCAGCTTTTTGAACTGTTTAAAAAGCCAATTCCTTCTACTACTTTAATCAAGTGCCTTGTGTCAATAAGTCCTGCGCCCCGTCCATCGTTTATGCCTTTCATAGCCTGGGCATAATTAAGATTTGGATTCATGCGGGTATCCTTGTCCAGAAACCAAACCCTTATTAACTGTGCAGCATGATTTGCGTATTTGTTATTGCCAGAAAAATAATATGCTAATGCTAAAGTATTTACAGCTTCACATAGTTTGGGTAAATATTCCTTGTCTTTATAGTCTTTCACCTCCGGATTTGTTTCTCCATCTTTTCTCAAATAAGGAAGACCATTTGGTTTAGAAGGGTCTGGCCAAAAATAAGGGGCAAGGCTCATGTAGTCATGTTTATCGCCGCTTGGAGGTTTGTTTGTTTTCTCCATCACACTCATAGGCTTTAGGTTTAAAGCCTTGTCTGCGTCTTTCAATAGTTGTTTGTAAGCCGCACACAGTAATAAATCGTTTGCTTTTATTTTAGACTTGTTAGCAGAAAGTATAGCTGCATCGTAAGAGAAAATAACCGGTACAACTTTATCACCCTGCGCTGAAGCAAAATGAACGGCAAGTGCCGCTGTAATAAATATCAATAAGGTTGCTTTGCGAATCATTCAATCATTTTTTACCGGATCAAAAAAAATCTTCTCTCATTGGGCTAAACACATCTATTAAAACACCTGCCTCCAGGCAAACTGCGCCGTGTATTAAATTTGGCGCCACATAAAAAACATCGCCGGCTTTTAATACTTTTTTCACGCCGCTAATTTCCACTTCAAAAATGCCGCTTTCCACTGTGGTAATCTGTACATGGTAATGCTGGTGCAAACTGCCAACACCGCCTTTATCAAATTCAACCCTCACCAGCATTAGCTTTTCATCGTAAGCCATAATCTTTCTCTTTACCCCTTCTGCCATTTGTTGCCATTCAATACTTTCATATTCTATAAAGGCTTTAGAGTTAATTTCTGTAACCGGTAATGTTGACATATTTTTTTATTTATGTTTAAAAATTGCTGTTTATTTTATCAGGTTGCCATCATATTGTATGCAATACGGCCCAACCCAGTTAATGTTTATTCCTTCTCTGCTAAAGTTGTGTTTGGCATTAATATCAAAATTTTTATTTGCCTGAATAACAATTAATTTTTTGCCCTTAAATGTTATCATTCCGGCGGTGTAATTTTCATCATCCTGTAGTGTTTCTACTTTTGAAACAGAAGAATAAGAAGCACTGGCTACTTCCGCAATCTCACTGTAATTGCCATGTATCTCTACTACATTTATAAATGTTTGGTTCGTGCCTTTTGTACGGATAATGTAAGATGGATCCCGCCTTAAATTAAAGTCAGGATCATTAGCACCCATTCTTGTAAAATAGATGTTGGATGAATCTCCGGTTAAAGATGAAATGGTATAAAACGATCTGCCATTTAAAAATGTAAATTGGGCAAATGGGTTATTCAATGTAGCTTCTGCTTCTTTCCATAAAAACTGGTAGCCATTTTTACTACCCAATGTTTTTTGGCTGTTGGTAAATGCATTGTATTTAAAGTTTGTACTAACCACCGTGCCTAAATAATTAAAGGGCAAATCATATTGATGCGGTCCATTGGCCAACGCCCTAAAAATATCAATGGTTAATGGTTTTGTTTCTCCCGGCAACTTCAACATATAAATGCTGCGATGTAGTTTTACATCAGCATAAGCTTTATCATCTAACACAGAAACCACCTGTATATTTTCTATGCCTACATTCCCAAATAATTTTACCGGACTGTATTTTTCACTTTCTTTTTCAATGCCTTTAAAGTGGCTAGTTTCATCTACCGTAATGGTATTATGTGCAATAGTTTGCTGTGCATAGGTTCTGGTTTCGGGCAGGTAACGGCCGCCCCATTTTTGTTCAATACCAATAAAACGGGCAGCACCGTAATCCTGTAAAACCTCATTACCGTTATCGTACAAAGTGATATTTAATTTATCGTAGTGGCCATGTGATAGACCATGTGAACTGTATTTATAAATTAACGAGGTAAGGTTTTTTCCTTTGCCTGACCTCACTATAGAAACACCACCTTCATCGCCTTTGGCACCATCTGTAAACTCAATTGATTGGTAGGGATAAAAAGCCGCTATATTTTTTTCTTTTTGCAATGCCTCACTAATGCTTACGCCGCCTTTATTTAATATTACACGGCCCTGCGCTTTGGCAACTGGCAAATACGCAGCATTGGCGCCATACACCTGCCACGCCATATCTATTGCCACTACCAGTTCGTTGGAGGTAAAATCTTTTTCCTTTAACGCATCGTTGTAACTATAAAACCGGCCATCTAAATTGGTTTGCTGCAAAGCGCCATTCAATGCTTTTTGCAAAATATTATTGCGGTGTTCAAATATTTTTAAATGCGGTTTTGTATTGTTAATGGCATTGGCAAATAAGTAAAATGGCAACACAGCATACCGGGTATAATAAGGACCTTCATTGTAATATCCGTCCGGCGAAAACAATCCATTCATGTGGGCAATAAAACCTGCTTTGCCGTCTTTATTGGTGCCATACAAAGCCATTTGCACATAGTCTTCATTATCTGTAGCCACGCCAACAATACCTACACCGGCGCATGCCCATACTGCATGGTTGTGAATTAGATTAAACCAATTTTTTATATCCTTTGTAAAATAATCTACCAATGGTTTAAAGGCTCCTGTTGTAATTTGTTGTCTTTCTTCAACAGATAAATAATCGTGAATACAATCAAATGCAAGCCCGGCATATACAAGCCAGTTTGCATCATTCAATGCCTGCCAGAATAGTTTACCCGGGTAAGCACTGGTGGCTTGTGGATGGTTTTTTAATGTGGGATTTAAGGCGGCATATTTTAAAAATAATTTTTTAACAAGCATTGCATACTTAGCATCGCCGGTTAAATGATACAGGAGGCCACTGTTAAACATTAAGGTATAATTCTCTTTGTGTTTATCGTGTGTGTAACCACCTGCAGCATCTTTTGGCAACGGTACATCAATATCTTTTCCGAGCCATTTATCAACCGAATTTTTTATTTCTGTGTATGATTCATTTATTAATACATTCTTAGTGAGGCTGCTTTTTACAGCCATCAAATCTGCCTTTGTTGCAAATGCTACGGGATGTTGCTGTGCAAATAATTGTGAACTTATAACAGTCAATAATATCGTAAACAGTTTTCTCATAATAAGCTAAGCAGTCAATTTAATTTTTTAAACAAAATAAGTTCCACCATTAATTTCTATACTTGCGCCCGTAATAAAGGAAGATGCTTCACTAACAAGGTACAAAGCAAGGTCGCCTACCTCTCTTGCTTCACCCTCTCTTCTTAAAGGTGTTGATGAGGCCACGTTTTTACGAACCTCCTCTTTGGTAAACGTATTATGAAATGTGGTATCAATCATGCCCGGGCTTATACAATTTACCCTTATTCCTTTTGGTCCCAGTTCTTTGGCCAATCCTTTAGTCATAGTAAGTACTGCGCCTTTAGCAGATGAGTAAGCTACCGCACCAAAACCACCGCCATCTCTTGCTGCCTGGCTGCTAAAATTTACAATAGCGCCTCCATCATTCATGTGCGGCACTACCGCCTGGGTAACCAAAAAAGCAGACTTTACATTAACATCCATTACTGCATCCCAAAATGGTTCATCCATATCTGCCAATAATTTTCTACCCATTAATCCTCCTGCAACATTCACCAAAATATCAATCCTGTTACCAAAAGCCGCAGTACAGGCTTCCAATACATTTTTAACATCCGCAGCTTTTGTCATATCGCCTTTTACAATGATGCCTTCACCGCCATTACTTTTTATTGAAGCCAATGTTTCTTTTGCTTTTACTTCATCATTAAAATAATTAATGCAGACCCTTGCTCCGGCGGCAGCCAACTTTTCAGAAACCTGGCGTCCTATATCCCTTGCTCCCCCGGTAATTATGGCAATTTTATTTTGTAACATCAGCATATAAATAGAAATTAAAAACGCAGAAAGAAAAGCAGCAGAAAAATATATAATATCGGCTATCATAAATAAAATTCCGATATTAAAATCTACATAGCCATAACAATCGCATCGTAATATTAGAGCCATTAATTTTCTTAGCAATTTAATAACATGTATATATTAACTAAATTTTTTAAATAAAAATTGAATGCTATTCACATAATGTGGGTTTTTATTGAATGATTATATATTTTTGATAGCGAGAACGTTGCCGGGAACGTAACCGGTAATTTCCCGAAAATATTAAAAAACAACCCTTACTTTTAATTATTCGAAATGGAAAAACAAACAACGATTAAGGACATTGCGATTGCTCTTCACCTATCTACATCAACAGTTAGCAGGGCACTTCGTGATGCTACAGATGTAAAGCCTGAAACAAAAAAAGCAGTTAAAGCACTGGCTGAACAATTGGATTATCAGCCAAACAGACTTGCGTTGAGTTTATTGAACAGGCAAACGCATACCATTGGTGTTATAATCCCTAACCTCGATTATGTGTTGGCCACCATGGTAAAAGGAATAGATGAAGTGGCGCTGGAGGCAGGCTATACCGTAATGGTTTGCCAGAGCGATGAAAGTTTTGGAAGAGAAATAGTTAATACAAAAAGGTTGATGGAAAGCCTTGTTGATGGGTTTATTGTTTCTGTATCAAGTGAAACAAAAGTGTATGAGCATATTAAAAATATTCAAAACAAAAATATACCACTTGTTTTGTTTGACAGGGTAATTAACAGCATAAAAGCACCAAAAATACGGCTTGATAATGTGGACGGCGCTATTCAGGCAACGCAACATTTAATTGACCAGGGTTATAAAAAAATAGCCATACTTGCGGGGCCTGAAAATTTAAATATCAGTAATAAAAGAATGGAAGGTTATTTACAAACACTGAAACAAAATGGCAGAAAGGCAGATAAAAATTTAATGGTTCATTGCGATTTTAACCAACGGTATGCCTACGAAGCTACCAAGGAGTTGCTCTCTGTAAAAAACAAGCCGGATGCTATTTTTACTATAAGCGACCGAATGGCTATTGGTGCTATGCTTGCTATAAAAGAAAAGGGGTTACGTATGCCGTACGACATTGGGTTGGTGGGTTTTAATAATGAACCTGTAACCAATTTTGTAACACCGTCTATTTCAAGTGTTGAAATGTATGCTTTTGAAATAGGTAAAGCTACCGCAAGGCTTTTTATAGAAATGTTGCATAGCGATGCTGACATGTCAGAGAGAGAAATTGTGATTAAGCCCAAATTGTTTATACGGGAGTCATCTAAAAGAATTGATATAAAAAATAGCTGATGAAAAAATTAATGATCTTATTATTTTGTTCGTGCGCATTGGTAACCACCGGCGAGGCTAAAACAATTTTTGTAAAAAACGAGGCGGAACTAAAGCAGGCAAATAAAAATGCGTTGCCCGGCGACATCATCATTTTACAGAACGGGGTATGGCAAAATATTAAAATACAGTTATCGTGCAGCGGCACTGCAACCGAACCCATTATTTTTAAAGCAGAAAAAAAAGGGCAGGTAATTATAAAAGGCAAAAGTAGTTTACGAATAAGCGGCAATTACATTACAGTTGATGGGTTGTTTTTCACAGAAGGAAATGCTGCAAATGGCAGCGTATGGGAGTTTACAGAAAAAGGAACAGTTGCCAATAATTGCCGCATTACCAATTGCCTGATAGATGGGTTTAACAACTTTAAAAGATTAGATGAAAATTATTGGGTGGCCTTACACGGCAAAAATAACAGAATAGACCACTGCAGCTTTTTAAACAAAACAAATTTGGGGGTTTTAATGGCCGTTATTTTAGAAGATGAGAGAAGCCGAATGAACGATCACAGCATTGACAGCAACTATTTTGGCATTAGAAAACCTTTGGGCAGCAACGGCGGAGAAATAATAAGGGTGGGCGTTTCGCAACACTGTACTTTTTACAGCAACACCGTTATAAAAAATAATTTGTTTGAATATTGCGACGGCGAAACAGAAATTATTTCTATAAAATCGTGTGGCAATATTGTAAGGGGGAATGTGTTTAAAGAATGCCAGGGAGCAGTTGTTTTAAGGCATGGTAATAACAATACTGTTGAAGGGAATTTGTTTTGGGGTAACGGCAAACAAGGTTCGGGCGGGGTTCGTGTAATAAACGAAGGCAACTGGATAGTACATAACTTTTTTTATAGTTGCAAAGGTGAAGGCTTTAGATCGCCATTGGCCATTATGAATGGGGTATTTAATTCACCACCCAACCGTTATCTTCCTGTACGTGATGCGGTAATAGCCAACAACAGCTTTTACAATTGCACCCCGTTTAGTGTAGGCGAAGGTGCCGATGTGGAAAGAGCAGTACCACCAATAAACGTATACCTGTTCAATAATATTTTTTACAACGACGAGGCTATGCCATTGTATTATTCCTTTTCAAATACCGACAGCATTTATTTTTCAGGCAACATTATCAGCAAACAATATAGAACGACAAGCTCAAAAGGTTTTAAAAAAGCAAACATCCGTTTGCAAAAATGGGATGCAACTACGTTTCCGGTTCATACTTCAACGAGTAGTACAGCAATTTTGCCAGCTTCAATACAGCAACAGGAAAATAAAAGACTGCTGAAGCCAATATCAAACAATATTGGATCTACCGATTTAAGCTATTTTAAATGGATGTACACTAACGCAAAAAAAATGGGCGTTCAGTGGAAATCCGCTGCTGTAAAGGATAAAACAGTCGCAGCCGTTGCCGTTTCATGCAAAGACGCAGCAGCCGTTTACAATTATCTCGCAACAGACAAATCAAATTATAATATTCAATTAACCGGCTTGTTATATGAGTTTGATAAACCGATCGTCATCAATAAAAATACCAGTATTCAGGGGCAAAACGTACCCATCATTTTCAAATCGAACAGTAGCCTTCCATCATTATTTAAGGTAACGGGAAACAACCAATTAAAATTATCAAAGCTTATTGTAAATGGAAAAGCTTTAATAGCCGATGCCTTTATTGCTACTGATACCACAAGCAATTGCATTCATTATGCTGTTGAAATAGACGGTTGTAAATTTAAAAATATACAAACAGCTATTTTTTTACTTGCACTAAAAACATCGTATGCAGATGAAATTTCAATTACAAACACGGCATTTATCTCCTGCAATAGTAACCTCTTCAGCTTAAAAGATGAAACAGATAACAAAGGTTATTACAATGTTGAAAATATGGGTATTGCTAATTGCAGGTTCGAAAACAACAAGGGCTTGCTGTTAAATTTATACAGAGGCGGAACAGATGAAAGCACCATGGGGCCAACGCTTTATTTTACCAACAACAACATTAATAATTGTAATAATAACGAAGCGCTCATTAAATTATTTGGTGTGCAAAATTCTCTTTTACAAAACAACTTATTCAACAGTTGTAACCCAAATAATACAGTGCTCGTTTATGAGGATAATGTAAGAGCCGAGCACGAACAAAAAAACAACAGATTCACCAATAGTGGAAAAGTTTTAGAAAATAAATTTGTAATCAATTTAAAATAAAAAATCATGAAGATCATTCACCAGGTGCATCCTGAAGACTTTGTAAAATACAACACACAACAAATAAGGGAGAAATTTTTGCTTGATAAATTGGTAGAAATCAACAGCATTAAATGTGTATATACGCATTACGACCGCATGATTGTGGGCGCTGCCACACCAGGTATTGCAGCGTTAACGTTAGGTACTTACGATGCGCTAAAAAGTGATTATTTTTTAGAGAGAAGAGAAATCGGTATCGTAAATATTGGCAATGGCGGAAGTGTATCAGTAGATGGCGAAACATTTGTACTTGATAAACTGGATTGCCTTTACATTGGCAAAGGAAAAAAAGAAATTGTATTTGCAGGCACCGATGCAGGCGAAACAGCCACCAAGTTTATCTTCTTCTCGTGCCCGGCGCACATGGAACACCCTACGCAGTTAATGAAATCTACGGCTGCCACGCCTGCCGAAATGGGTAGTGCCGAAACTGCCAACCACCGTACCATTAACAAGTACATACATCCAGATGGATTAAAGAGTTGCCAGTTAATGCTGGGCGTTACCAATTTTAAACCCGGCAGCATTTGGAACACCATGCCATCGCACCTGCACGACCGCAGAATGGAAGCGTATTTTTATTTTGACCTACCGGAAACACAACGTGTGATTCACTTTATGGGCGAGCCGCACGAAACCAGGCATTTGTTTTTAAATAATGAAGAAGGAATTGTATCTCCATCGTGGAGCATACACAGTGGTGTAGCAACCGCTGCATATTCTTTTATTTGGGCAATGGCGGGAGAAAATGCTTCATTCGCCGACATGGATTTTATCAATATTAAAGAACTTCAATAAAACTTGCAATGCTAAACTTTAGAGTAGAAAACAAAATTGCACTTGTTACAGGATGCAGCAGGGGTATTGGAATGGCGATAGCCACAGAACTTGCCAACAGCGGTGCAGATATTATTGGTGTGAGCAAGGATATGTTTACAACGGGTAAAGAGGTAGAGAAAGCCGTACTGGCTGCAGGTAAAAAATTCTATGGCTACGAAGCAGATTTTACAGATAGAGATTCGCTGTACCGCTTTTTAAATAAAGTAAAAGAGGCGCATCCACGCATTGATATACTCATCAACAATGCAGGCCACATTATGCGCAAACCGGCGGCAGAACATCCAGATGAATTTTGGGACACCATCATTAACATCAACCTAAATGCCCAATTTATTATTACCAGAGAAATTGGCAAAATGATGCTGGAACACAAGTATGGCAAAATTGTTTTTACCTGCTCATTGTTAAGTTTTCAGGGTGGTATAAATGTGCCGGGCTATGCTGCCAGCAAAGGCGCAGTTGCATCTTTATTAAAAGCTTTTGCCAACGAATGGGCACCGCATGGCATTACTGTAAATGGTATTGCACCGGGTTACATTGCTACAGACAATACGGTTGCATTAAGGGAAGATCCGGATCGCAGTGCCGCAATATTATCCAGAATACCGGCTAACCGTTGGGGAACACCGGATGATTTAACGGGGCCATTTTTATTTCTATCATCGCCCGCATCTGACTATGTAAATGGAACTATATTAACAGTTGATGGAGGATGGATGGGAAGATAATTTTTATCATTTCAGTTTTTTTACCATTAAAAAAAACAAAATGATTAAAACTAGTTTTTTAAAATTTATTACCGTTACGGTAACCGCCTGTGCCATGTTGGTAGGCTGCGAAAAAGATGATAAGCCGGTTCCTAGTAAAGCAAGTAAACTCGTGTTCAATTGGAGGATTACTAATATTACCACGCCAAAAATTGGCCAGCCAAGTACGGATAGCACGCTTTTCAAGGCTTGCATGAGTGACGACGTGATTAAGTTTACGAATACAGGGTTTGATTTTCAGGATGGAACAACGAAATGTGATTCAACAATTTTCAATTATGCAAAAGGTACGTGGGGGTACAAAGTTGCCGGCGATTCAATTAAGCTATCTTCTACTGCTCCGGTTAAATACACTTCCTGGAAAGTGATCATCCTGAATGATAGTATCCTGCAGGTACGATATACGGACAGTGCCAACCCTGCAAAGAAAATCAGCAAAACAATTTCTTTTAAACATTAATTAGGAGGTACCGCAACTTTTGTAGAAAGTTGCGGTTTTTTCAAACCATTTCAACCACTTAAAAACTTAGTTGACTCCTGACGAATTATATTACCTTATAGATGGGTGCAGGGCTAACAGCCGCGGTGCCCAGCAAAAGATTTACAAACATTTTTACAACGATATATTTGTGATCTGTTCACGATATGCAGTCAATTCTCATGATACGTTGACCATCCTGAACGATGGCTTTCTGAAGGCATTTAAAAATATTTCGAAATACAAAAGAGAACTTGGAACTTTTGCCCCCTGGCTTAAAACCATTATTATAAATACAGCAATTGACTATACCCGCACCAATAAAAGAGGAGCCCAAATCATTCACATTGATAGTATCCGTGAACAGGGCGATGATGACTTTCAGGTAAATTTAAATGTGCAGCAGGAAGAAATTTCACGGCACTTAAATTTTTTGCCTGATGTGACCCGAATTGTAATTAATCTTTTTGCTTTTGATGGATATAGTTATAAAGAGATTGCCGCCATGCTTTGCGTTTCTGAATCTACTACCAGGTGGCATGTTAGCGAAGCCAGGAAAAAATTAAGGCGGTCCATGCAGTTAAAACAAATCAAACATCGCCAGTTATGAAAGGACATATACATGATAGTGATGAAGTATTTATTTCCCCTCAACAAGGGTGGGAGCAAATGCAGTTGTTATTGGATAAAACGCTTCCGGTAAACAATAGAAAGAGCGCCCGGGCATTCTACATTCATCTGCTGGTTGCAGCTTCTTTAGCAACCATCTTTTTATTCAGCACATTGGTGCTCAATAAAACAACTATTATCAAATCATTCAACAATGGTGTAACCAATGCCGGAATAAATAGGATTGAAACTGGTAAAAGAAATATTTACCAACATGCGCTACCTTCTTATTCAACGAAAGCACAGAAAGAAAGAATATCCAGCCCCCATATAATAAACCTCAAGCTTGCAAGCTCCTCCGGTTTATCATCGGCCCCAGAAGATTTTGCAGCTACGCAAATTACACCACCGGTAATAATAAAAAAAATTGCTTACCAGCCAGTCGAAAAATTGCCGAAAGAACTTTTCAACGCAAAATCTCTCACGATCCCATTATTGAAAGACTATACAGATACCGATTCAACGAAGGTGTCGATTAAAGTAAGCAACAGCCATAAGAAGCGCACATGGAATTTATCTGCCGGACTGTCAATGAACGGCATGATCGGGCAACAACAAAATTTTTGGCCGTATCCCGTAGTTGTATTGCGCTATAATGTTTCTAACAAATATTTCTTATCCTTGGGGCTAGCCGCCGGGTCTCATGTATCAACACAAAACCGTGCAGTTAAAAAAACGGTTTATGTAAATGACCTGGTTAACAATGTTCAATTTTACAATGCCGTCAATCATTACCATGATGTTGCTTATGCTGACATTCCCCTACTAGCGGGCATAAATATTAGTAAAAATATCTCCCTGCAAGCGGGCTTACAAGCCTCCGTTTTACTCAAAGCAAAAAGTAAAATAGACATCGAGCCCTACGATTTTCAAATGAGGTTGGCAAGCGGAGCATCCAGTGGATTTTTGATAGGTACTTCGGCCCCAGTAAGCGAAACCAATTACAAGGTTGAAGAAAGGAATTTAGATTATCGTTTTACATCCGGCATACAATATAATATCAATAAACTAACTATTAATTTAATGTACCAGTATTCGTTTAACCCGGTGCTTATTGGAGATTTAACTTCCGGAAATAAGAATCAGCTTGTAACCTTTAATGTGCAATTTAAAATTAAATAGAGGGTATTTTGAAATGCACTCGGAATGGTTGAGAGGACATTATCACCGTGACATTTCAAAAACCACCCTTTTTCAGCTGCCCTCGGGAAGCTTTTTTTAAATTTCATAGTTGTCTAGAACCATTTCATGCTACTGCAGCTTTACAAAACAGAGCAATTTTCATTTTCATTGACCGCTTCCGATCAGGGTTTTTCACTAGAAATGCTAAGCCGTATCAGAAATAAATAAGACTTTGACTTAGGTCAAATTATGCAGTTCATCTAGTTGCTAATTTAGGAATTGTTCATATTGCCAAATCTATAATTATTGAAGGCAGATACTGAAGAAAAAATCTACGCCAGTCAAAATGAACCAGGTGTACGAATAGCCTTTTCAACTTTTTTTTATTAAAACCAAAATTTATGATGAGAAAAATTATTTCAACCTTATTGGTTGCATTAGCATTTATGCTAAGCGCCACCGCACAAGACCAAACTATCACCGGAGAAGTAACAGATAGCAAGGGAATCCCCATTTCGGATGTATCCGTATTAGGGAAAGGTACCAATGTTGGTACCACCACAAATCCTGCTGGTATGTACTCTATAAATATTCCGTCTGACTGCTCATCCAATACTTTGAATTCCTCCAGGTTGATAAGGGGGATAAATATTTTTGTGGCCCTGTTTCGGATAAAAATTTTTAATTGATTTATAAACTTACCGGCAGTGCTTACTTTGAAGCCTTTAATTATTTCTTTTCTTCTTCGATGGATGTGTCTGCAAAGCAGATAGTTTGTTTGTGATTGGCATTAGGGTACAAGGTAAACCGTACCGGTGCTTTTGCTTTTTTAAAGCAGTGACCATATTTTGTGAAAATTCAGGTAGTATTACCTCTTCTTTTGCGTCATGAAATACCCACCATCTGGTTTTGCGCAATTGTTTTGCTGTAGCCGGGTTTGCACCGCCGCATGAGGGAATAGCCGCTGTAAACACACCTGGCTTCCTGCGCACCAACTCAAAAGTTACCCTACCTCCCATCTACAATCCCATCGCATACGCCTGTGATGTAGCTTCCGGATATTGCAACAACAAATGGCCGGTGAGGCTCATCAACATCGTCACGGCGGCAGAAGCCGGCCCATCGGGCACAAAGAAAAATGTTCTTTTACTATTGCGCTCACTGGAGGTAGTGGCCTGAACATTGCTCCAATAACTTTCGTTTGAACATTGAGGAAAAACGACGATGGCGGGATAATTTTTTATAATGCTGTCGCGAAGAAACAGACTGGAACCATGTACCAATTGCTCCTGGTTGTCGGTACCACGCTCTCCCCTGCCATGTAAAAAACAACCGGCGGATATTGTTTGCTGGCATCATAATTTTCTGGCAACAACAATCGGTAAGGCATGGTATCCTCATGCTGTATAAACCAATGCTTTGTAAACAGGGAAAGGTCATGGCTGGTAGCCCCAAAAGCGAGACTCAAAAGACAAACCAGTAATAAAAAATATTTTTTTATGTGTATTTTTCGCAATGAGCCAGATTTACATAGCGTCATCAGTAACCACGGGGATCAGCCTTTTATATAGTTGTTTACTTTATTTACATATTTACTAATTGGGAAGAATAATATTACTGCAATTGCTAACTCTTTTTGAATAGTATGTTTTTGATTAAAAAATTGTGCTGTGGGTCTTCCATAAAACTATTCAAATAAGGAGACCAGGTGGATACTTTAAGCGTGTGGTTCTTAAAATTCATGTCCAAAATGCGCAGCCATCCACTGCCACCATTTACCGGGTTTTTGACGCCTTCCTGCTAGTTGGCTAGCACCTGGTAAACAGGGTAACCGCTGTCGTTAATACGCACCAATGTGCCTACGCCGGTCTTAAGTACGTGGTCCGAGAATACAAACCTAATATTACTGTTTGTTTTAATCAGTTTTCTCCAGATGTCTTCGCCATCATTAACGGCCGAATCTCCCTTGCTTTTACCTACGCCGTATGCCTGCGGCCGCCAGGTATCTTCAGATCCCTGCCGGGTACTATCAGAGTACATATAACTGTGCGTATTTATAATAACTGTGTGGGAAGGATATTTTTTTACTACACTATCTGCCCATTTTAAAATACTGTTTCTCGGGCCAAACCCGAGTGTTATGACGAGCCATTTAATTTTTCCAGTCTTAAAAATATAATAGGCATTTTCTGTGTTATTTTCTGCAGCGCCTGCGAAGCCAGGCAGCATTTGCATCATGGTTATCGGAAAGTAAGTATTGAACAGTGCCGTATTTCTGGTATCAGCAAATTTGCCGTCGGCACTGCCCAAATCGGGGTTACCTGCAGCAAGTACACAAGGAACTTTGTTATTTAGTTTTGTAAAGGCATTTTTAACGATGCTCCACTCCCGGTGATTGTTGTTTTGTGTAAGATCTCCTTGCTGCAATACAAATGAAACCTGTTGTTTATTATTTAGTATCCAGATAAGCTTCGAGTCTAGTATTTGGAGAAATTTCCCGGCATAAGTTTGCGTATCCGGCAACAAAACAAGTTTTGCACTGTGCATTTTTGAGGAACAGGAAATAACCGTTGTGATGCTGGCAAACGCCAGTAATATTTTTTTCTTACTATTTAATATGCGGGCTGCTAAAACCCAGTTTTTGTAAGCCTGCTTTTATTTCCGGCGCACTCATAAACAGGTTCCATACAAATCCGCTGCGGTAATTTTCCATCATCGCTACAATGGGCCCTTGGTCGATGGCAAGGTATCTTTTGGGAAACCAGTTTTGGGTTTCACTAAATGCATCATAAAAACCATAGTTGCCCCATGTTTTATCTTTCATGTTGTTGTACCAATGTAGCATGGCTGATGTTGATTGTTGGGGTGTATAGGGAAAAGAAGACAGCGCAGCTGTGGGAGCTATCACCCCTACATCGCGATCCTTCTGCGGTGCATGCCCCGAATATCCTTCCATAGAATAACTGGAAGTAAGCCCCCAGCTATGCGGGCCATAGCCTTTGAAGTTATTGGGATTGTCTACACACCATTGATAATTAATCAGCGCCATATTTTTGTTGAGTTCCCAGTAATCTGCATATTGGTCTTTCAAACCTCTGGGGTCGAGCCCTAAATAAGAGTAATGTGCCCAAAATAATGGACCACCATTTGTTGCACCTCCTTGTTGTAATAACGGTAACGTGTAGCCGCCGTAGGAAGCAGTGCTGTTTTTAATTTTTCCATTTTGTGCCCAGCCATCGTGGTACACCTTTGCATCCACAGCATGGGTAGGAGAAGATGCAGCCAGCACAAACACGATTAAACATTCGTTGTAACCCTGCACCGGAAAATTCATTTCCCAGCCGTAGTTCGGACTCCAATGCCAGTAAAGAATCGACTGTTTGTTGGTGTACCAGTTAAAATCCAGCTCTTTCCATAGTTGATTAGCCCTGGCTGCCAAAGCCTTTTCTTGTTCCGTACCGTTTTGCAGGTATTGCCTTACACACAGCAAACCTTGTATCATAAAAGAAGATTCTACCAGATCTCCACCATCGTCTTTTTTACTGAACGGTTTTGTTTTACCAGTTTCACCATTCCACCAATGTGGCCATGCACCATGATAGCGATCAGCCGTTTCCAGAAAACGAAGGATACGATCCAACCGGTTCAATCCATCCGTTCTACTGATAAAGTTCCGTTCCATCCCAACTAAAATGGCCATTACACCAAAACCGCCACCCCCACTGGTGACCACATTTTGATCGTTTTGCGGGTATTGTCCATCTTCATGCAATCGCTCTCTTGCCAAACCACTATTGGGTTCGGCCCCTTCCCAGAAATAACGAAAAGTGCCTTTTTGTACTTCGTCAAAAATTTTTAAAGTTTCGGCATCGTTTATCTTTTTGCCCGCCACCACTTTTTTAATGCTGCTGTTACAGGAAACTATGCTGGCTAAAAAAATAAATACCATTAATTTTTTCATGACAATACTCGTTTGATGTAAGAATTAACCCAATACGATTCAATCCCGAAACACACAACTATAGATCGGCATTTACCAAACCATTCCCGCAAAAGCTTTACTAATTTTTAGCCATCATGCATTGGCCTGCAAAGAAATTCCGTTTGGGATAAACCATTTATCGAAAGATAAAAAAACACACAACTATTTTCTATAATATAATTGATACCGGGTGATTAAATAATTTTAAATACCTCTTTTTAAAAATTGTAAGATGTAAAAAAACAAAGGGCAGTCTTATTTTACCAAGACTGCCGTTTACTAACATTTATGACATTTTACTCCAGCACTGGACGCAACCACCTGTTCATTTCTTCCAGGGTTTCGTCTTTCCGGTTGGTATAATCAATTAATTGGTCTTTTTCTATTTTTCCTACTCCGAAATATTTACTTTCGGGGTGTGCAAAATACCAACCACAAACCGAAGAGGCGGGATACATGGCCAGCGATTCTGTGAGATGAATACCGGTGGCTTCTTCGCCTCCCAATAATTTAAACAGCTTGTATTTTTCTGTATGATCGGGACAGGCAGGATAACCAGGGGCCGGTCGAATGCCCATGTATTCTTCTTTGATCAGTTGCTCATTACTCAAATGCTCTTCACTTACATATCCCCACAAAG
Source organism: Chitinophagales bacterium (assembly GCA_038249665.1). Classification (GTDB taxonomy): domain Bacteria; phylum Bacteroidota; class Bacteroidia; order Chitinophagales; family Chitinophagaceae; genus Ferruginibacter. Next base: position 54,885 of record JBBSDF010000009.1, on the reverse strand, counting down.
TTGTTCTGGTTTTTTTGTGCAGTAATTCCGCAAAGGCCTCCGCCAACCTGTCTGCCAATGCCTGTAAGATGATCTTATTGTAGTCATCCAAATTGTCATCAAACCTTTTGATGTGCGGTTCAATGCCCTGAATGGTTACAGAAAAGGCCCCCAAATAATCTTGTGCAGGAAGATCTGCAGGTACAATAAAATCTGCCAATGAAAGATTGGGTTGCCCCGGCGCTTTTTTCATTTGCTGTCGTAAAAACTCGAGCTTCACCGCATTGCCTTCGTGGTGCAGGTGAACAGAATCAGGCGCTGTTTTGGATGCTTCCCAATATCCAACTGCGCCTTGGGCGGTAAGCCATTGCTCTTCGATGATGGTTTTTAGCAATGCCTGTGCATCATGATACAACTTGGTGGCTTCTTCTCCCACCACTGCGTCTGTTAAAATTGCAGGAAACTTGCCATGCAATTCCCATGCTATAAAAAAAGGTTGCCAATCTATGAATTCAGCAATTTCTGCGAGATCGTATTTTTTGTAAATGCGTGTACCCGTAAACGTTGGTACCACTGGCGTAAATCCATCCCAATTAATATTGGCCGGATTTTGTTGTGCTATTGCAAAAGGCAGTAATTGTTTAACGGATCTTTTGTTGCCAAAATCTTCTTTTAGTTTTTCATATTCATTTTTAAGCGCTGATAAAAATGCAGGCTTTTGTTCTTTACTCAGCAAACTACCGGCTACCGTTACACTTCTGCTCGCATCCAACACATGCACCACACCATTATCATACTCTGGAGCAATTTTTACGGCGGTGTGCATCCTGCTGGTAGTGGCGCCTCCAATGAGTAATGGAATATCCATTCCCTGCCGCTTCATCTCCCTCCCAATGTGCACCATCTCATCTAGAGAAGGCGTGATCAAACCACTGAGTCCAATGATATCTACCTGGTGCTTCTTGGCTTCTGATAAAATTTTATCTGCAGAAACCATTACGCCTAAATCAATAATATCGTAACCGTTGCAGCCCAATACCACTCCTACAATGTTTTTTCCGATATCGTGTACATCGCCTTTTACGGTGGCCAATAAAATTTTGGGAGCTCCTGCCGCTTCTTCGTTAACAGTACCTGCGGCAATATGCGCCTGCTTGCGGTCTTCTTTTTCCTGCTCAATAAATGGCGTAAGTACGGCCACCGCTTTTTTCATTACCCTTGCACTTTTCACCACTTGTGGTAAAAACATTTTGCCCGCGCCAAACAAATCACCAACGATGTTCATGCCATCCATCAGGGGGCCTTCAATTACATCGAGGGGTTTAGGGTATTTTATCCTTGCTTCTTCCGTATCCTGATCAATGTATGCTGTAATGCCATTAATAAGGGCGTGTGACATTCTTTTTTCTACCGGTTCGTTTCTCCAGCTTTCATCTTTCACTACCTCTTTCCCTTTTGCCTTTACCGTTTCTGCAAATTGAATCAGGCTTTCGGTGGCTTCGTTGTTGTCATTGTTGCGATTGAGCAACACGTTTTCGCACAGTTTTTTTAGGTTGGGTTCAATTTCATCGTACACCACCAACTGCCCTGCATTCACAATACCCATATCCATTCCCGCGCCTACTGCATAATACAAAAAAACACTATGAATCGCTTCCCTCACATGGTCGTTTCCTCTAAACGAAAAAGACACATTGCTCACCCCCCCACTTACTTTGGTGAGTGGCATCAATTGTTTGATTTCCCTGGTACCTTCAATAAAATCTACCGCGTAGTTGTTGTGCTCTTCAATACCAGTAGCCACCGCAAAAATGTTGGGATCAAAAATGATGTCTTCTGGTGCAAAACCTACTTTTTCCGTTAATATTTTATAGGCCCGGTGGCAGATCTCCACTTTTCTTTTTTTAGTATCGGCCTGGCCAACCTCATCAAAAGCCATCACAATCACAGCAGCGCCAAAACTTTTACAGATAAAAGCCTGTTCAATAAATTTTTCTTCTCCTTCTTTCATCGAGATGGAGTTTACGATACATTTTCCTTGCACGCATTTTAAACCAGCTTCGATGATTTCGAATTTTGAAGAATCGATCATTACCGGAATTTTAGCAATATCTGGTTCTGCCTGCAACAAATTGAGGAAGGTGGTCATAGCGGTCACGCCATCTAAGAGGGCATCATCCATGTTCACATCTAATATCTGCGCACCGTTTTCTACCTGTTGCCTGGCTACAGAAAGGGCTTCCTCATACAAACCATCTAGAATTAATCTGGCAAATTTCTTACTACCGGTTACGTTTGTACGCTCTCCTACGTTGATGAAGTTCGTTTCTGGACGAACAATTAAAGGCTCTAAGCCACTCAGTCGCAGGTATGATTTTATTGTATTCATGTTAGTTTGTTTTCAGCAACCCAATTCTTTATGGAGAACTGATGTGCTACTTTTATTTAGATTACTAAGCTGTTTCTACCACTGGCAGTGCCCTTGGCTGAAATTTTGCTACTTCATCTGCAATGTGTTTGATATGATCTGGTGTGGTGCCACAGCATCCGCCTACAATATTGAGCCAACCATTGGCCGCCCATTCCTCTATGATATGAGCAGTTTCATGGGGCTGTTCGTCATACTCTCCAAATGCATTCGGTAATCCGGCATTGGGGTAGGCTGATGTAAAGCAATTGGCAATTTCACTCAGCTCTTCTATGTGCGGCCTCATTTCTGCAGCACCTAGTGCACAGTTTAGTCCAACACTGAGGGGGTTGGCGTGCATCACCGAAACGTAAAATGCTTCTAAGGTTTGTCCGCTCAACGTTCTCCCACTGGCGTCTGTGATGGTTCCACTGATCATGAGAGGTAGCTCGGGCAGGTTGTTTTGCTGAAAATAATTTTTAGCAGCATAAATGGCAGCCTTAGCATTGAGGGTATCAAAAATAGTTTCGATGAGTAATAGATCTACGCCTCCATCTGCCAAACCTTTGATTTGCTCGGTGTAGGCGGCGGCTACTTCATCGAAGGTAACGGCACGAAACCCGGGGTTATTTACGTCGGGTGAAAGGGAAAGAGTTTTGTTGAGGGGACCGATCGCTCCCGCCACGTAACGTGGTTTGGAAGGATCTTTCGCAGTGTACGTATCGGCTGCATGGCGGGCACAACGGGCAGATGCCAGGTTGAGTTCATAAGCCAGGGCTTGCATATCGTAATCAGCTTGTGCAATGAAGGTGCTGCTAAAGGTATTGGTTTCGATGATGTCGGCACCTGCTTCGAGGTACTGCTCATGAATGGCTTCAATGATCTGAGGCTGAGTGATGCTCAGCAAGTCATTGTTACCTTTTACATCTGAATGCCAATCTTTAAAGCGCTCTCCGCGATAATCACTCTCTTCCAGTTTGTAGCGTTGAATCATGGTGCCCATGGCCCCATCGATGATCAGAATACGTTTTTTAAGTTCTTCTCTAATGTCTAACATCTTGTAATTTATTTCGTGTTGTTTATAACAGCATGGAAAAAATAATGTTTGTTCATGAAGAATGGGGAACCTTTTAAAGGTATCCAAACAAAGAAATCAGACTTATAAACGATTTTCGGCTTCGGAGTGTATGTGGAAGTGCGATTCGTTTATTAGTTCATCATCATTTGGGCCAAGGGGTTGAACAATAAACAAATCCGCCCCTTCATGAGGATGCAAATTTATAATAAGTAAGCGGTAACGCCAAAATATGAGGCGATCTATTGAGAGTTGATGTAATGTTCTACGGGGATTCTGTTGCTGATGCTTTTGGCAAGGGTCATTTCATCGGCATATTCCAACTCGCCGCCAAAAGCAATTCCCCTGGCAATGGTGGTAATTTTTAGGGGTATTTCTTTTAGTTTGCGGCTAATATAATAAATGGTGGTATCGCCTTGTATGTTGGGGTTTAAGGCGAATATGAGTTCTTTGATAGATTCGTTTTTAATCCGCTCTACCAGTGCATCAATGCTGAGTTGGTCTGGTCCTACGCCATCTAGCGGGGAAATTACACCGCCCAGAACATGGTACAAGCCATTGAACTGCTGCGTACTTTCGATGGCGATTACATCGCGAATATTTTCTACCACACAGATGGTTTCATTGCCCCGGAGTTTGTTGATACAGATATTGCAACGTTCCCCATCTGAAACATTGTGGCATTGAACGCAAAAACGGATCTCTGAGCGCATTTTTGCAATGATATGGCTAAAATGTGCCACTTCATCGGCATCCTGTTTCAATAAATGGAGCACTAAACGCAAAGCCGTTTTTTTGCCAATTCCGGGTAGCTTGGCAAATTCGTTAACGGCATTTTCTAAGAGTGATGAAGACAGAACCATACTACAAAGATAAACGCTAAAGGATTATACCGAAGAAGACGATCCAAACTTTAAATTGAAAGCCCTAGCTAGCTCTAGTAATTCTGGGAGATTTTTTACATTTAGCTTATCGAATAGCCTCGATTTGTGTGTGCTTACGGTGGAAGTGTGTATGGATAACAGATCAGATATTTCGTTAAGGGACTTCCCACTCATGATCATTGATACAATTTCAAATTCTCTGGAACTAAGGCTGTCGAAGGGATTCGAGGTTTTTTCGTCACTCAAATCTACTGCCAGCATTTCTGCAAAACTTTCACTGATGTATTTGCGGTTGTTAAGCGCCAGGTTGATGGCTTTGATCAATTCTGATAAACCGGCGTTTTTGGTAACGAACCCCATGGCACCAGATTTCATAAAGCGTTTTGCGTAGAGGTTTTCTGCACTCATCGAAAAAATCAGCACTTTGGCATCGGGATATTTTATTTTGATGTTTTTCATCAAGCCTGCGGCATCAGTATCGGGCATTTGTACATCCATGATGATGAGCTCGTATCGTCTTGCCTTTAATTGCTCTAAAGCTTCGTTTTCGTTGCTGGCTTCAAATATTTCGCAGGGCTTGAACATTTCAAGCAATACCGTTTTTACACCGGAGCGAACAATCTCATGATCATCTATGAGTAGGAAATTTTTCATAAAAAGGGTGGTTTAATTCAAGTGCAAGGTTTAAATTGTAAAACCCGCTACAACAATGTAACGAAAATTTCTAATAGTACGGCATTATTTATAGACCCTTTGAAAATCCCTGCATACTTCCCCATCATTCGGAACAGTTAAATTTGTTATGATGAACGCATAAATCAATCATAAAATAAATGCTCCGGCCAAAAGTTCCGTTCACGTGTAGTAAAAAAGCCTACTTATTTACGAAAATAAAGTTTCAGAAAAGGATGCCTGTAATACAATGTTGATTTATGATTACATATTTTACTACAAAAAATATTGGTTATTTAACAGAACTTGCGATTTTCTTAATGTAAACAAACCCCGGTTTGATCTAAAAAACAAGCACCGTGAATCCAGAAAAAAGTAACCCCGGTTTATTCATTTGTAACAGCAAAGGCAATCTTTTACAAATTAGCCAGGTGATGTACACACTCAGTGGTTATCCGCTACATACTATGTTGCAGGAACCGTTTACTGATTTGTTTACGCCAGATGACCATCAAAAGCTGGTCGAAAACACTGAGAACATGTTGCTTACCGGGAAAGAATTTACCCTTCCTTCAACTTTAAAAGGGTTGCAACAAAACACCCCGGTAATGGTGACCGCAACCACAGCCGAGAGTCTGATTTTTGTGAGTGTCACCCTTACTACCCCAGAAATAGAGGGGACGTTATTCGATAAGAAAAATGAAGAAGAAAGAAAGTTGGCCAATCAAGAAAAAGAACTTGAAAAAAGTAATCAAGAAGATTTGATCAACAGTACGAACGATCTTATATGGAGCTTCGATAAAAATCACCTCCTCATTACTGCTAATAAAGCATTTAAAGATCGTATAAGGAAGTTAACAGGAATTGAAATTAAACCAGGGGATTGTTTGTTGCTTCAGGAATATTTTCCTGAATCTTTTGTCAGTTTATGGGGATCCTTGTATAAAAAAGCTTTAAACGGAGAACGCCTTATTGAAGAAATTTTTACCCCTGAATTTGAGGGTATTTTCGAAAGCTGGTCGGTGACCACCCTTAATCCTATTTACCAAAATGAGCGTGTAGTCGGTGTATCCTGTTACTCGAGAGACATTACCGACAATAAATATATCCAAGTCCAACTGCAACAATCGAAAGAACAATTAGAGATTGCCCAGCAGATAGCCAAACTGGGGCTTTGGGAAATGGAACTGAAAACAAACAATATCAGCTTTTCTAAAGAAGCCCTCGTCGTTCTAGGAATAGAAGCAGCAGATTTTAAGGGGTCTTTTGAATTTTTTCAATCGTTGATTCACCGGGAGGATAGAGAGAACTTTTTGACAGCATTTGAACAATCCTTAATCGGAGAAACGTTATTAAATATTGAACACCGTATTGTTACCGAAAACGGATTGGTAAAAACGTTGGTTCAAAAAGGATACCTGATCTATGATAGCAATAACGAGCCCCTCCGATTCCAGGCCACTATCCAGGATATTACAGAACGAAAATACATGGAGGAATCCCTTTTTAAAAATCAACGGCAACTCGATCTCATATACAACACAGTAAACGAAGCCATTTTTTTGATCAACATTGAAGAAGGAAATCGCTTCCGATTTGAATCGGCGAACCAAACTTTTTTAAGAATGTATGGTCTATCAAAAGAGCAGGTGATTCACCGGTTTGTAGAAGAAGTGTTTTCTGAAGCAACAGCTAAAAAAGTTATAGACAAATACAATCGCTGTGTAAACACGTTTAAAACCCTGAGCTGGGAAGAAACCATTGAATACTCCGGTGGTACAAAAATTGGGAAGGTGAATGTAAAGCCACTGTTAAACGAAGTAGGCGTTTGCGTTCAATTAATCGGTTCCATTCATGATATCACCGATATTAAAGAAGCTGCTATCCAATTAGAGCAAAGCAATGAAAGATATGATATGGTGGCAAAAGCTACCAACGATTACATATGGGACTGGAATCTTAAGACAAATGAGGTTACCAGAATTGGCAATGGTTTGAAGGTACTTTTTGGCTACGATCATTCCGACGAAAACTCCCTTGTTAAGTTTTGGGATGCATTAATCCATCCCGATGATTTGGAAAGAATTAAACTTCATCAAAAAAATACTTTTTTTAATACGCAGGAAAACAATTGGGAAGCAGAATATCGATTCTTAAAATCAGACGGAGCTTATGCATATGTGTATGATAAGGGCTATATTATTCGAAATAACAAAGGCGAGCCCCTGAGAATGATTGGTGCCACTCAAGACATCTCTCTACAGAAAGAACAGACCAATGAGATCATTCGCATCAAACAAAACCTGGATTCGCTGATCAACACCACTGGGGATAGAATTTGGTCTATCAGTAATAATTATCAAATTATTGCCAGTAACAGCGCCAATGAAAATTATTTGTTTAATAAAACAGGGGCCCTGTTACATGAAGGGGATTTGATGATTGGGTTAAACGACCCTGATGAAAAAACAGTCGAAGAAAAAAGTTACTATGATCGTGCCCTCAAAGGTGAGCGTTTCAATATAGAATACGCTGAATTTTGTGCAGAATACGAAGATTGTAGATATAGCATTATTTCTTTTAGCCCAATTTTAAACAGTTTACACCAAATTTCTGGTGTGGCTTGTCATGCCAAAGATATTACAGACCTTAAAAAAACCGGAGAAAAATTGAGCCAACTTAATAAGGAATTGCTTGAGCAGGCAGAAGAACTGGAAGAATCCAACGCGGCGTTAGAAAGATTTGCATGTGTGGCATCACACGATTTGCAAGAACCGCTGAGAATGGTGGGCAGCTTTTTGCAGTTGCTAGAAAAAAAATACAAAGACAAGATCGACGAAACCAGCACCAAATACATTCACTATGCTGTAGACGGTGCAGACCGTATGAAAAAACTCATATTGGATCTGTTAGAATACTCCCGGATAGGTACCACTAAAGATTTGATCACTTCGGTAGATATGAACGATGTAGCGAAAGATGTACTTCAAATCATGGATGCAACCATCATAGAATTGCCTTGCAAAATTGTGTTAACTGAACTGCCTGTACTCAAAGCGGCCAGTCGTACGCAGATGTTCCAGCTATTACAAAACCTGATTAGCAATGCGCTCAAATACCATGGGGAACCTCCTTGCGAAATTTTGATAGAAGCTATAGAACAGAAGGATAACTGGCTGTTTAAACTGAAAGATAATGGTATAGGATTTGATCCCGAATTTGCCGAACGGGTTTTCGTTATTTTCCAACGTTTACACAATAAAAGTGAATATAATGGCACTGGAATAGGATTGTCGATTTGCAAAAAAATAGTAGAATTACATGGCGGAAATATTTGGGTAGAATCAGAAATGGGGAAAGGAAGCATTTTTTATTTTACCATAAGTAAATAGAGCGTACTTTGTGCTTACTAATACTATTAAAATTACTTTTTGTAACTCGCGTAAAAAGACAGTATCCTAAAACCAACCCGTTTATTTGTTGAATTTGTATTTTTATTTTTTCGGACCCGCAACGGTATGCGTTTGGTTGTAGCAATCGTATGTCAACAAATTGCCAACGATCCGGGTCGCTATCTGACTATATGATTATTAACGCCTTAAAAGTTTAGAATCTAATGTTACTATCCCACATCAAAATACTCGTGGTAGAGGACAATCCTGGCGACGAGTTTCTATTAACAGAACTTTTGGTGAATGCTGGCTTTGATAAAGAGTTGTTGCTTACTGTTGCATCGGTCAGGGAAGCCATCAATATCCTTCAAAAAAAAGCCGTAGATATTACTTTGCTGGATCTCAGCTTGCCAGACGCAGACGGCATTAATACTTTTGAAAAAATAAAGCAATCGGCGGCAGACAAGCCGGTTATTATTTTATCTGGCACCGCCGATACCCAGCTAGCGTTAGACGCCATAGCGATAGGTGCTCAAGACTATCTCATCAAAGGAGACTTCGACGAAAAATTATTATTGAAAACCATCTTGTATGGCATCGAAAGAGCTAATAACACACGTATCCAACGGGAAAGCGACCAGCGTTATTTACTCATGAGCAAGGCCACTAATGATATGATTTGGGATTGGAATATTCAAACGGGCAAAGTTGAAAGAAGCGTGGAAGGCTGGCGCAAATTATTTAAATCGAATGATAAAGATGGCTTTATACAGGAACAAAATTGGTACGATAAAATTCATCCGGAAGATGTAGAAAAAGTAAGAGATGCAGCCATGACAACTATCCAATCAAAAAACACATCTTTGATGGAGGTAGAATGCAGGATCATCCGAGACGATGGAAGTACTGGCTATATTACAGACAGGGGTTTCCTGATTAGGAACACAGACGGAGAACCCGTTCGATTTATTGGTGCCACACAGGATATTACTTACAAAAAGGAAGCAGAAATAGAGCTAGCCAGTAGCGAAAAAAGATTTAGGACGCTTATTGAAAACAGCAGCGATGGTTTAATCATCATCGATGCTTATGGAACTGCGCTAGACATCAGTTTATCTGCTCAACGTATTCTCAAATATACTTACAAAGAATTTCTGTCAATCGATCGATTTGAACTCATCCATACAGACTTTAGGCCCGACATTACCGCTATGTTGCTAAAGCTCGCCGGCGAACCAGACTGTAGCATCACCAAAGAATACCTCTACAAAAGAGGTGACGGCGTATATACTTGGATCGAATCTACCTTTCACAACCAACTACACGAACCAGCAGTAAACGCCATCGTGATCAATTTCAGAGATGTAAGCCAGCGTAAAAAAGCAGAAGAAGATCTTAAAAGATTGTCGCTTATTGCCCAACAAACATCCAACGCAGTTGCCATCACCGATGAAAATGGACACTTAATTTGGATCAACAATGCATTTACAAAAATAACCGGATTCGAATTACTTGAGATCAAGGGTAAAAAGCCGGGTCATTTTTTACAAGGCCCCGAAACCAGCCCGGTAACCAGAAGATACATGCGCACTAAAATAGCCAGGCAACAACCATTTGAATGCGACGTTTTAAACTATTCTAAAAATGGCAGAAGATTTTGGTTCAGAATACAAGGTCAACCGCAGATAAATGAAAAGGGCACACTCATTGGGTATTTTGCTTTACAAACAGATATTACCGGGGAAAAAGATGCGGAATATTTGATCAAACAATCGGAAGAAAAATACAGAAACCTGTTTGATTACAATCCCAGCAACATCATCATTTGGGACCCTGAAACTTTTAAAATTTTAGAGGTGAATAACAAGGCTACGGAAGAATATGGATATACAAAAGAGGAATTTCTTAACATCAATATGCTCGATTTAAGGGCAGAATCAGAATACGATAAAATAAAATTAGTTGCACATTCCTTTATTCAAAATAACAGCATAAGCTACAATGGAGTATGGAATCATATCAAAAAAAATGGAGAGTCCATGCTGATGAATTATGCTTCTCATGCTGTAAATTATGGGGGTAAAAGTGCCGTACTTGCACTTGGAGAAAACATAACCTCTAAAGTAAAACTGGAGAAAGCACTTGAAGAAGAAAGAAACAAAAAACAGTATGAAATTACAGAAGCTGTGATTCGTGCCCAAGAAAAAGAACGTACTGAAATTGGCAGTGAATTACACGATAACGTCAACCAAATTTTGGCGGGATCATTGCTCTATCTGGGTTTGGCAAGATCGGGAGGACCTTCTGCTTCTGACTTTTTAGTAGAATCCGAAAAACTAGTGAATGCTGCCATTTATGAAGTTAGAAGTTTGTCCCATACACTGATCCCCCCTCACCTGGCAGAATCAGATTTGGGGACTGCAGTAAATAATATGTTGAATATTACTGCGGTCAGTGGATTGCAAATCCACGAAGATTTTTCTAACCTAGACGAATCGCTTGTCTCCCAAAAACTCAAACTTACGATTTATAGAATTACACAAGAACAAGTGAATAACATCCTAAAACATGCTGGTGCGAAAAACCTGTATGTTACTATTTCTACCAAAAACAATCTGGTACAACTGATCATCAAAGACGATGGGATAGGATTTGATTCCAATAAAAAAAGTAAAGGGGTGGGATTGATGAACATCAAAACCAGGGCATCGATGTTCGAAAGCAAAGTAGACATTCGTTCTTCTCCTGGCAAAGGCTGTGAGCTCAATATTGTGTTTGACCCCACAGCCATTATAAACAGTTTAAACCACCTTTAATCAAGCGTAGTCGATAGCCTTGGGTTTACAGCTCTATATCCCTTTCATTGTCCCAATTGGCTTTTAGGGTAAGTTTTTGTGGAAGTGTAAAGGCTTTTTCGGGTGGCGCTTTTTGCGCATAATTACCTGGGGTCCATTTACCATCTTTGTTGTCATCATATAAAATACGAATTTCATACTCTCCAGGAGGAAAGCGACTGTTGCTCCACTCCGCTCCGTATAAAGGAAATGCAAATTTGACAACATCCGACAACACAAATTGTAATACCGGATTTTTTTGCTGATCATAATTGCTAAACCGAAGCGTGATTCGTGCATAGGAGGCTTCGTTTTTAGCGTTAAAAGAAAGGGTGTCCGTTGCTTTGAGCAGATTACCGGCAGAATCTTCAAAAGCCGTTTCCTTAAATATGATTTTATATGATGCCCCCGGCTTCCAAACTGGTTGGTAACTAAATTGTTTACGGCTGCTGTCTATCAAAACCTGTCCGCCAGCAATCACCTTATAATTGGTATCCAGTAGCGCCAATGACGCGGTATCTACTAATTTCAAGGGATTGTTGAAACTGATGACCAGCTTATCCAACAAATCTTGTTCCCCACTTAAATTACTGGTGAATTTGAGTTGTTTTTCCAGCACTGGCTTTAGCACCCTGATCGCTTTATTATCTGCTGGTTTTTCTTGAGCGTACGCATACAAAGTGAGTTCGGGTGAAACTGCATCAATGGCAATGACCGTATCTGCAAAAGCAAACAGTTCTGTTTTAATGCTGTAGTATTTATTACCATCCCCATCCTTTAAGGCGTAGATATTAAAATTACCGCCGGGCAAATTTTTAAACTCAAAACTACCATCTCCTTTTAAACGAGTTAAAAAATCTGGCTTCGTTTTTTCCACGGCACTATCTGCCGTGTTGCGGTAAAGCATTACTGAAATGGTACTATCTACCTTTCCATTTTCTGCCAACAATACTTTGCCGGCAAGCGTTAAACTGTCGATGATATTTCCGGTAGAGAATACGTAAGAAAAATCTTTCAGGATATTGCCTTCATTTACGTCTTTGATAGCATTGCCGAACTGAATACTATAAGTAGTGTTGGGCAACAATGAATCTTTTAGGCGGATGGTAACCATTTTAAGGTTGTAAGTTACCTGCGGGTTGGTTTTAGGAAAAGGCGCTACCAGTAAGTTGTTTTGAATTTCCTGCACTTCGATGTACTCATCAAAATTGAGGGTAATTTTATTGCCTTTGAATTGGAGGGTTTTTAACTCCGGACTGGCTTTTACGAGCACCGGTGCCAACGAATCTCTGGCGCCACCGGTAGGAGCTCCAATTTGCGCGCATCCACTGTTAAAGCTGATAGAAATGTACAGTAAAAACAGCCAGGCTGCAACGGTGAGTAAATACTTCATTGTAAAATAGAAAACGAACTTTTAAATTTGTTCGAAGGTAAGCAATGCTCCTATACAGGAGGATAGCTTTAAATTAAAATTGAATGTTAAACCAAGTGAAATTCCGTGTTAGGGTAATGTATGGTGGCTGAAATTTCGTGTAGCGTTTTGTGTGGAAGGGTATTTAAATAGCGGCCTGTGCCAGAATATTTCAATATAAAAAAGTATTGGTACTAATATACAGATCAAATCGGAGTTAAATAAAGGAGCATGGATTGGCAAAGAACAGGCATAAAAAAGCCCCCGTTGTAAAAAACGGAGGCTGTAAAGAGCTGTAGGGGAAGGGTTCGAACCTTCACGAGGCAGTTAGCTATAGCGCAAAAAAAGAAACAGGCGCTAACCCATTTCAAACTGGTGGTCGACCCCAGTCGGTGTACGTGCACATACATCGGCATTACGCTACGTTTGTCCTGTGACCCTCACCCCCGAGACAAGGGGGCATGTCTGCCAAAAATTTCATCACCCCACAGTATAAAAGAACTTTTTTCTTTTTCGATATTTCAAAGATAAAGAAAAAGGCCTGATACTTAAAAATAATTCAACAAATATTTTGTAATTATAGATTTTATTCAAATATTTGCATAAATCTTTGAATTATTACTAAAATCGATTGTAAAAATGGCTGCCAAATTAAATCTCGACAAACTCGATCTGCAAATCATAGAAGCGATGATGAACAACGCAGAAATCTCTTACGCCGAACTAGGTAAAAAACTTTTTGTGAGTGGTGGTACCATTCACGTGCGCATCAAAAAGCTTCAGGAGTTTAACATTGTTAAAGGTACAAGGTTAACCGTAGATTTAAAACAGTTGGGGTACGACATCACCGCATTTGTAGGCATCTACCTCGAAAAAAGTTCGATGTATGATCATGTAGCAGAAGACCTGAAAAAAATTCCGGAGATCATTCGACTCAATTATACGACGGGTAATTACAGCATGTTCATAGAAATTGTGTGTAAAGACATTGCCCAATTAAGGTTTGTATTGCACGATGAACTGCAGAAAATCAAGGGTATTGAGAGAACCGAAACCTTTATCTCATTAGAAGAGGGGTTTTATAGAAATGTACCGGTTGCTCCGGCCGAATAACCGTAGTTACTTTACGTCCACTGCATCTCTCAGGCCATTGCCCAGTAAATTAAAGGCAAGCACGAGCAACATGATCGCAAAACCCGGCATCAATGCCAGCGTAGGACGATTGGTGATGATAAAATTGTAATGCTCCTTGATCATCAATCCCCAACTAGGTTGTGGTGGTTGAACGCCTACGCCTAAAAAACTCAAGCCGGCTTCGATGATGATGGCAGTTGCAAAATTGGCCGCTGCAATCACCATCAGCGGTCCTAGAATGTTGGGCAGAATATGCCTGAGAATAATTCTTGTGTTGGTAAAGCCCAGCGCCTTGGCCGCTTGCACGTACTCCAGTTCCCGAATCGCCAACACCTGTCCTCTTACCAACCTGGCCACACTCACCCACATCGTGAGCCCTACCGCCACAAATATTTGCCAAAACCCCTTCCCCATCGCCATGGTAATGGCAAAAACCAATAATAAAGTTGGGATGCTCCAGGTAACATTCACCAGCCACATGATGATTTCGTCTACCCATCCCCGATAATATCCTGCCAATGCACCCAGTAAAATACCCAGCGTAAGCGAAATCAGTACGGCAACGAGGCCAACGCCCAAACTTACCCTTGTGCCAATGATCAGCCGGCTTAAAATATCTCTCCCAAAAGCATCCGTTCCCAGCAGGTATTTTTTAACAACGATCAAATCAGACAAGCGGTAGGCATTGTTGTGGGTGATGCTGCTGATACTGAATTGTTGAACTACACTGGTATCTTCATCCACGTATTTATTTACCAGCAACACATCCCCTTTTACACGGTACCCGCTTATGGGAAGAAAGGCATAGGGAGAAGGTTTTCCATTCAATAAAGTAAAGGAAGAAGTATGGCCTGTAACCGTCTGCAAGGGTATTTTTAAAAACTGCTGGGAATACCCCGGTTTTTTCGCTTGAATTTCTACGGTTTGTAAATCGGCGTAAGGACTATTGTCGGGTGCTATCCAATAACCGAAAATGGCCAGCAGCACAAACAGTACAATGACCAGCAAGCCGCCAAACGCCAGTGGATTGCGCCGGAGTTTTTTCCATATTTGTTTCGAAAATGAAAATGAAGAAACTTGCATGCTGTAAAATACAATTGATTTGATGAATACCAGTACCGTTTTTATCGAACACTTCTCCCCTTCCATTCGTATTGTCCAAACTTACCCAACCATCCGGCCACCACAGTGTACAAAATATGAAAGGGCTGTGCCAGTGGAAAAAAGAAAAGTAGTTTTGTATACCCGAAAAACTTTGCCACCGGATATAAATAAAATAATTCAGCAATCGTTTTTATCAAAAGATAGCCCAGCCAAATGTTTACCAGAAGGTCATTTTGAAAAATAAGTAATAAAAAAGGTATCAATAATAACAACAAGTTTAGCAAATACAACATCAGCAAAACCCAAAAAATACTTTTATCATCATACCGGTCGGCCTTGCTCGCCCATCGAATTCGTTGTTGAATAAAACTTTGCATATCGGGCATGGGCGCTGTTTGTACCATCACCGAAGCAGACTTGATATAATGAATGCCATCTGGAAAAAGTTTGGCTATTTTATGCATCAGCAACATATCGTCCCCACTGGCAATGCTGTCAATTCCTTTGAATCCTTCCACTGCATTGAATGCGCTTCTGGTATAAGCGAGATTGGCCCCGTTGCACATGCTATGCATTTTTTTATACACACTGGCTCCCGTTATGCCTTGCAAACTCATGAAATCTAATACTTGAAAAATCCCCAACGGTTGCCGGTTATTGGTAAACATCACCGGCATCACCATCAACTGTGCCTGTGTACTTTCGTAGTAGTTTGCCATGTGGCGAAGCCAGCTCTTACCAACTACGCAATCGGCATCTGTGGTCAGCAACAGCTCCCCTCTGCTATGTTGAATTCCAATTTCAATAGCTTTCTTTTTGTAGGAGTTGATACTCCCTGCCTCAATAAATTCAGACAATGAAATCACCGTTACAAAAGAATAGGAACGGGCTATTTGCACCGTTTGGTCGATTGAGAAATCATCGATCAAAATGAGCTCAAATAAATGCTTTGGATAATCCTGGGCCGCGATCGAATCCAACAAAGCAGGCAAATTATTGGCTTCGTCTCTTGCCGGCACAAGGATAGTGATAAAAGTAGAAGGCATTTCTGCACCTGAAGCGATATGGTAAAAAGGCAGCTCTTTCCACCCATTGCGGTAATAAAGCAACAGCCCCGCATACCCCAGCAACAACAAACCCGTAAAAATTAATACAATCGTCATAAGATCTATGATAAAATAAGCCCGATTCAATCAACAACCAGGGGCGATAGATTACCTTTATCTTGCCCCAAACCAAAGCAAAAATAATTTTTTGCATGTTAAAACGATTCACTATCTTTACTTAGTTGCATAAACAACTATATGCCAAACAACCATTTTAAAAAAAGCGAGTTATACAGTTTCATTACTGGCAAGGCCAGTACGGCTATTGCGCGCAGGTTACAGAAGAATTTTAAACAAGCTGGCGTAGAGATCACCATCGAACAATGGAGTGTGTTGTATCATCTCTGGAAAGAAGATGGCATGAGCCAGCAGCAATTGGGAGATGCTACTTTTCGCGACAAACCAAGTATTACACGATTGGTAGACAACCTCGAAAAACTGAACCTGGTAAAAAGAGTAGCCAGTAAAGAAGACCGTAGAATCAACATGATTTACATTACTCCGGTTGCTAAAGACTTACAGGAAAAAACAATGGAACTTGCTAACCAAACGCTGAACGAAGCCTTGGTGGGAGTAACCAACGGGCAAATTGAAATCGCCAAAGAAGTGTTGCAACGGGTGTATGAAAATTTGAAATAAAGGTAACCACACATCGAATCAAAACATTCTTTATAACATTCAAAAATTTAATAACCATGAGTACATCCACATCAACAGCCAATTTGTTTAAAGGTGGCGAATGGCTGATCAAAGAAAGTATTGCTTCGGAAACATTTACACCCGAAGATTTTAATGAAGAGCAGCTCATGGTAAAAGACATGTGTCTGCAGTTCTTACATTCAGAAGTAATTCCACTGATAGACCGCATCGATAAAATGGAAGAAGGTCTGATGCCTGCCTTAATGGTAAAAGCCGGTGATCAGGGATTACTGGGCGCCTCCACCCCAGAAGAATTTGGTGGTCTCGGAAAAGATTTTATTACCTCTACGCTTGTGAATGAAGGCTTGGGCGGTGGATTCTCCTTTAGCGTGGCCGTTGCAGCGCATACGGGTATTGGTACGCTTCCCATTTTATACTTTGGAACAGAAGCTCAAAAAGCAAAATATATTCCCAAGCTTTCGAGCGGAGAATGGAAGGGCGCATACGGACTAACGGAGCCGAATAGTGGCAGTGATGCATTGAGTGCCAAATCAAGTGCTGTGTTGTCGGCAGATGGAACCCATTATATTCTCAACGGACAAAAATGCTGGATCACCAATGGTGGTTTTGCAGACATTTACACCGTTTTTGCAAAAGTAGATGGCGATAAATTTACCGCCTTCATTGTAGAACGTGGAATGGAAGGATTTACTCAAGGGCCTGAAGAGCACAAGATGGGAATCAAAGGATCCTCCACTGTACAACTCTATTTTCAAGACTGCAAAATACCCGTAGACAATGTATTGGGCGAAATTGGAAAAGGCCATATCATTGCCTTCAATATCCTCAACATTGGTCGGTTGAAATTGTGTGCGGCTGCATTGGGTGGAGCCAAAATGGCGCTCGACACCAGCATACAATACGCCAATACCAGAGAACAATTTAAAGTGCCGATTGCCAGTTTTGGTGCCATTAAACATAAACTGGCTCAAATGGCCACCCGTATATGGGTGAGTGAATCAGCTTTATACCGTACTAGTAAATGGGTAGACGATAAAGAAACAGAATTAGCAGCCGCTGGCAAACCCTTCAACGAATCTTTGTTGGGTGCAGCAGAAGAATATGCCATTGAGTGCGCCATGCTAAAAGTAGATGGCAGTGAAGTACTCGACCTCGTGGTAGACGAAGGTGTGCAAATTCATGGCGGCAATGGTTTCAGTGATGAATACATGATC
This sequence comes from Chitinophagales bacterium, assembly GCA_038249665.1. Taxonomy (GTDB): domain Bacteria; phylum Bacteroidota; class Bacteroidia; order Chitinophagales; family Chitinophagaceae; genus Ferruginibacter. Next base: position 37,013 of record JBBSDF010000009.1, on the reverse strand, counting down.
AGCAGGGCGTACAGAGATAGTCGCATCAACCGCATTTATGAAGGCACCAACGAAATAAACAGATTGCTCACCGTGGATATGATGCTCAAGCGTGCGATGAAAGGAAAACTAGACCTGATGGGGCCTGCCATGGCCGTATCCAAAGAACTCATGAGCATTCCAGATTTTGGCAGCGCAGATGAAACCCCTTTTGCTACAGAACGCAAAAGCATCCTGAACCTGAAAAAAGCGATCCTGATGACCGCCGGCGCTGCCGTTCAAAAACTGATGATGAGCCTCAGCAATGAGCAGGAAATATTGATGAACATTGCAGACATGGCCATCACTACCTTTAATGCAGAAAGTGCTCTGCTAAGAGTCATTAAAATGAGTGAAACCAATGCTGCAGATGCGACATTGCAAACAGACATGATGCAAATTTACCTCAACGATGCAGCAGACGTGGTGAATAAAGCCGGGAAAGAAGCCATCAACGCTTTTGCAGAAGGTGACGAACAACGAATGATGCTACTGGGTCTGAAGCGTTTTACAAAAACGGCTCCTTTCAACAGCAAAGAAGCGCGCAGAAGAGTAGCCGATCATTTGATTGCAGCTAATAAATACGATTTATAAGCGAATGTTGGAATAAATTTTTTTGTAAAATGCAGCTAATGATTAAAATAGCTGCATTTTCTATTTGAAACCAATGTATTAATTTTATTATTACTTTTTTGATTTAAATTAAATTTTTTACTTTGGATTCAATCTTTTTTCAAGAACCTATTCTATATTTGAAAAAAATAAAACTTTATGAAATCAGTTATTATTGCATTTTTTCTCTCTCTGATCGGTTTTACCAGCATGGCACAAGTAGCAGATAAAATGAAAAAACATTCAGGCGAAACACTTGAAGTAAAAGTAATTAAGGTAGGTGAAACAGCCGTCAGTTACAAATACCCAGGTGAAGACGCAGAGCAAACAATTGGCAAATACGCGATTGCCGAAATTACCTATGGTGCTTCGGGCAGAAAAGAAACCATCTCTGAAAAAATTGTTGTAAGCGAAGAAGGAGATTGGGAAAAAGTTGTCATTATTTCTGACGCATCAGAAGTAGTTGGCTTAAAAAAAGGAGAGGAAGTAAAAGGCAAAACTGCCGGACTCATCTCTTATAACACTGCCGGTTCAGCCGACAAAAAAGCAACCAGAAGATTAATGCAAGCTGCAGCTGAAATGGGCGCTCCTTTCATTTTAATGACTTCCGACAAATCAGATGGCTTTGGGGTAAAACAGTCGATGAAAAAAGGTATTACTTATTCTTATAAATAAGTCTCCCGAATTTTTTAACAAAAGAGCTGACAGATTTGTCAGCTCTTTTTATTTTTACCATGTATTAACCTTTATTTTAGAGGATGAAATGTTCTGCATTATTTTTATTACTTGGTGTGACTCAGTGTTGCTGGTCGCAAACCACAGAAACTCCTTTTATAAAATTAGTAAACCCTACACGTGAAAAAAACGCAGTAACCGCTACCAAACAATTTATCATAGGCAGCACTTGCAAAACCTGTGAACTCAGCGTGAACGATGTACCCGTAAAAGTGTACAATAGCGGCGGCTTTGCTTATGAGATCACAGTGGGAAAACCAGATACCGTTTTTACTATCAAAGCCACCAGCCCCTCTAAAAAAACAATCAACAAAAACATAGAGTACAGCTACGCTCCGCCAAAGCGGGAAGAAGCGGTGACTGTGTTCGACATTGCCGGCATTCAAACTTTTCCGGAGGGAAACCTGGTATTGTTACCAGGCGATAAAATTCAATTTAAAGTAAAGGCTTTTCCGGGCGCAACGATGAAGGCAGGAGATAACATCCTGCTACACGAAATGCCGGCAGCTTACAGCAATGGGATGAAAGGAATATACCAGGGAGAATACACTATACAGGAAAAGGACAGCTTGTCTTCTACCCATTTCACGATCACCCTCAGCAACCAAGAGGGAAAGACCATCAGTAAAAAAACGAAGTATCACTTTTCAGTCCTGAGTGATTTTGCATCAGACATTGCTATCACCAAAGGTAGGTTAGCTTATTTGGAATACGGTTTGGGGGAAGACAGATTGGGTGGTGCCAAAATAGGCTACTTAGATAGCCTTATTCAACTCAAAATCATTGGAAAAGTGGGTAGCGATTATAAAATTCAACTCGCCAAAAACAGGGTGGCCTATATTCCTGATGATCAGGTATCTCTGCTACCGAAAGGTAGCTATACACCAGCGTCGCTCACGGGCGCATGGTCGGTGTATGGCGATGATAAATTCGACTACGTCACCATCGCCCTCAACAATAAATTACCCTACCAAAGTATGCAGGAAGTAAATCCCGCCCGCATCATTGTAGATGTGTTCGGCGCTACCAACAACAGCAACTGGATCTCCCAATTACAAACTGCCAAAGAAGTAGAACAGGTAGATTATGAGCAAATTGCAGATGATATCTTTCGACTAAAAATTCAATTAAAGCACCCACAACATTGGGGACATTCTATTTATTACAGAGGCCATACGCTCGTGATTAAAATTAAGCAGCAGCCGAAACAATTACAACTTTCAAATCTAACAATCGCAGTAGATGCAGGCCACGGAGGCAGCAATACCGGCGCAGGCGGCCCAACAGGTTCTTCAGAAAAAACCCTGGCACTGGCCGTTTCACTTAAGTTGCAAGAACTTCTGCTCAAAGCCGGGGCAAAAGTGATCATGACCAGAAGGACAGAAAAGTTTGTAGACAACAAAGAAAGGGTCTTGTTTTACCGGGATAGTACCCCCGACTTACTGGTAAGCATTCACCTGAATTCAGCTGCCGATCCCATACGTGCAGGAGGTACAAGTACGCATTACCGTTATATCGGTTACAAAAAACTAAACGATTACGTTAACGAGCGAATGCAGGAGTTGGGACTGCGCCAATATGGAGTAATTGGTTCTTTTAATTTTATGCTCAATAGCCCAACAGAGTATCCAAATGTGCTGGTAGAAACCTTGTTTTTGAGCAACCCGGCAGAAGAAGCACTGATGCTGGATCCCCAATTCCAACAGCAGATGGCGGAAAAGATATTGCAGGGTATTCAGGATTTTTTAGCAAACGCTGAAGAAAATGCGGATTAAAGCCCTGCATATCAGGTAAATAAATGACCATCCCTTTTCTGCTGATACGCTAAAAAGGGTATTCTCTACTGATTTTCAAAATTGTACATTTGGGCAATATGTCTGAAAGTAAAAAACGAATCTGCATCGTAGAAGATAAAGAAGATCTTCGGGAAGGCATGAACATGATGGTTCAACTAAGCGACCGTTATGAACTGGCAGGTAGTTTTGCCAATGCTGAATCTGCCCTTAAAGAAATTCCTGTGATACGGCCAGATGCGGTGCTGATGGACATCAACCTGCCCGGTGCCAGTGGTATCGAATGTGTTTCAACACTCAAACATGCTTTCCCTGAAATGCTGTTCATGATGTGCACCGCTTACGAAGACAATGATAAAATTTTTGATTCCCTAAAATCAGGGGCCAGCGGGTACATCTTAAAAACGGAAGGCCCCAAAATCATCATCGAAGCGCTAGACGATTTGCTGGCAGGAGGAAGCCCAATGAGCAGCAGCATTGCCCGAAAGGTAGTTGCCAGTTTTGCCGACATGCACAAAAAAAATGAAATAGTTGAAACACTAAGCGAGCGGGAAAAAATGGTGATTGATCAACTGGCAAAAGGACTCATTGGAAAAGAAGTGGCAGACGTACTCAATATCAGCTGGGGCACTGTTCGAAAGCATGTTCAAAACATCTATAAAAAACTACAGGTAAATACAAGAGTAGAAGCGGTGAATATGTATTTGAAAAGACAAGCACATCAATAACTCTCCCATATTTGGTTATATTTAAACCAATGAATCAAAAAGGTCATGATCAACCTCGACGAACTGTTTGTATTTTTCTTTGAAAGTGTGGCTCTTTTTATGTCGGGCTTTTTTTTGATGCAATTCATTATCCTCAAAAAAAAGGAGTATTTATTCTACAGTATTTATTTATTACTGCTAACCGTTTATTATCTGCTAGCCATTCCTGAATTTTTCTTTGGGGTGGATCCGGTCAATAAGGTATTGGTAGCAAAATACGATCTCTTTAAACGGCCGGTACAGTTCATGATCAGTGCTTTTTACGGCTTATTTGTAATACATTATCTGGCCCTACGAAAAATAGCAAGCCCACTTCATCGCACGTTTAAAATACTCATTTATTTGTACGTCGTCCTATCTATGCTTTGCCTCACTGGTAACATCACGGGCTTTACATACGATCCCATTTATTATGGGGTGAGTTTGCTGTTGTTTCCGGTTCAGTTGTACATCGTAATTGCGCTTTTTAGATACAAAGTTCGTTACTCCCGTTTCATCATTTGGGGAAGCATCAACGTAATCGTTGGAAGTGTAGTAACATTACTCCTTTCGCTTGAACTTGCAAAAAATCCGGGGGGCAGCATCAACAATGCTAATTCCTATATCCCTGTAATGATTAGTATTTTGGCCGACATCTTTTTGTTTACAGTAGCCTTACAACGTAAGATTGCCGACAATGAAAAGTCGCTCATCGATGCTGCTTACCAGCGACAAAAAGCTGTTTTTTCAGAAAGAGAACGCATTATCGCCGATTTGCATGATGATGTAGGTGGTGGGCTTAGCAGTATTCGGATGATGAGCGACCTGATGATACAAGAACAAGAAAAACAGTTGGGCAATGCTGCTCATTTTCCCCAGAAAATATCCAGCACAGTAAAAGAAATTGCCCAACGGATGAACACCATCATTTGGAGTTTGAATATAGAAAACGACAGCCTCCAAAATTTTACAGAATATGTGCGGCAGTTTGGGGTCGCCTACTTCGAAAATAGTTCTACTCAGTTTTCGTGCGAAGTATCTTCAGAACTACCCATCAACAAAGAACTCAGCGGTGTACAAAGAAAAAATCTTTTCCTAATTATAAAAGAAGCGTTGCACAATACCTTAAAACACGCAGGCGCCAGCAAGGTTGCTGTAAACATATATACTAAAGAAAGCAGATTATGTATAGATGTAATAGACAATGGTAGTGGCATTAAAAACAGCAATAGCTTTGGCAACGGGCTGAAAAACATGAAAAAGAGAATGGAGGAAATTGACGGTCAGATCAACTTCACAGCTACCGAAGGAACCTGTATCAGCATTTGTATCAAAATTGATACTTAATATTCTGGCAGAATGGCGGCAACGAAGGCTGCAATTGCTTCGATAACTACCTTTGCAATTCAAATTAATTTTTATGAGTATAATGGTAAATGAATTCAACGACTACCGTTCAAGAATGAATGAACTCATTCTTAGCAAAGACAATTTGGTCATTAAAAGACTTTGGAACCTTGATACCAACACCTACGCAGAAGGTGCTTTGGATGTAAAAACCAAAGAGTTACTCGGATTAGTGGCCAGTATGGTGTTGAGATGCGATGATTGCATCAAATATCATTTGGGCAAAAGCCAAGAACTACAGGTGAGCACCGAAGAAATGTATGAAGTATTCGCCGTTGCCAATATTGTGGGAGGCACCATCGTAATCCCTCACACGAGGAGAGCCGCTGAATATTGGGAGGAATTACAGAAATAAGGGTAAAGTTGCAGCGTAATCACCCGCCAATATTTTTTATAAGGCTAAGCCTTTAGTATCACACCAGGTTCTTATAAAAAAGCTATCCGAAATTTATTTTTGATAAAAACTTCTATTGTAGATGGAACATTTACAATAGAGGTTTTCCTATATACTGCATGTTTGATTGAGTTTGCAGGGCATGATGTATCCGGTAGAATGTTTTTTGAAAAATATTTTTTCCTCGCTGTAATCTTTTTACTCCTTCATCAACTTATTCATAGTAGGAAGTCCGGACGATTTAAACAATCAACTTCAAAAATCTATTACAATGAATAAAAATTTCAGACACATTCGCAAAATAAATTGTTTATTCTTGCTCGCCTGCATCTGGTCGTTGTTTGCTATCGGCCAGGATAAGCCAGGCATTTTTTACAGTATTTCAGGAAACGGGTTAAAGGAAAGCTCCTACATGTATGGGACCTACCACCTCATCAAAGACAGTTACTTGCATTCATACCCCTTGGTAAAAGAGAAACTAACCAATGCAAAAGGCGTAGTAGTAGAAGTAGTGATAGATTCGTCACAAACTGCTGCTGCTATGGAGGCAGGCATGTTGAAAGGCAAAACATTGAGCAACCTGCTACCTCCTTCTACTGCAGACAGTTTAGATGTAATTTTAAAAGAAAGTATTGGCGTCGGTATTGCTGCAGTAAATAAACTTAAACCGGTAAACGTTACCCTAACGCTTTCATTGGTACACATGATGAAATCCAATGAATCCATCATGAACCAATATACAGGCGATTATCTGGATCAATATTTTGCCAAATCTGCCAAAGCAACTGGAAAAACAGTTACTTCTTTAGAAACCATTCAAGAGCAAATGAACATCCTCTTTAACTCCGAATCAGACGAAGAACAAGTAAAATCTTTGCAAACATTTTTAAGTAAAAAAACCAGCATGATGGCGATGGGAGATACATTGCTTCTGCATTGGTTAGATCGTGATTTGAATAAAATGTATGAATTGACCAAACAAATGAATTTTAGTTCCGCTGACGAAGAATACCTGATCAAAAAACGAAACCTGGATTGGATGGAAAAATTACCTAAGCTGATGCAGCAGGAATCTAATTTTATTGCGGTGGGGGCATTGCACCTTGCCGGACAATGGGGATTGATTAAATTACTTAGAGATGCAGGCTATACCCTAACCCCCCTAAAACTATAATCGGTGAGTGAACGGGACTTTTTAGCTGCTGTGAAAAACAACCAGGGAATTATTTACAAACTGGTGGGATTGTATGCGGCGGATACGGAAGAGAAAAAAGACCTCTATCAAGAGGTGCTTTTACAGGCGTGGAAAAGCTGGCCATCCTTTAGAGGTGACGCCAAGTTCAGCACCTGGCTCTACCGTATCTGCCTCAACACCATCCTAACGCAACAACGGAAACAAAAAAAGATCAACTACCAGGAACGGCTGGACGACATTTCTCCAACCATCGAAAGCACAGCTATTTTAAAAGAAGATAGTCTGCGATTACAACAAGCCATTCGAAGGTTAGCAGAAACTGATCGTGCCATTATATCCTCCCATTTAGATGGATACAATAATGGAGAAATTGCAGAAATGATGGGTATTGGCCTCAATCATGTTGCAGTGAAGCTGCACAGGATCAAACAACAAATCACCACTATTTTAAAGTAAGTACACCATGAGTTTAGAAAAACAGTGGCAACACATAAACGAGCAGGAAGACGAAGATTTGTCCGCTTTGATGAACAACCCACAATTAAAAAAACTGACTTCTCATCAGCCGCTTCAAAAAATAAAAAATAATCTGCTCATCAACATGGCATGGGGTATTGGCATTGCCGTTTGCTATGTGCTCATTCTATTTTTCTTTCCTTATTGGCAGGTAAGGTTGTGTATTGGCATCGTGTTGTTGTTTACTCTTTGGGCAATTAGTACAGCCTATACACAATACAAAAGCATACAGCCAACTGTATCTTCCCAGAATTCTTTGCTGGCCGAAATGAAACGTCACCATGCATCGATGATAATATGGATGAAAACCCAAGAGCGGGTAGCCCTGTTTATTTATCCCTTCAGCACCGCGGGCGGCTTCATGCTAGGCGGAGCAATAGGTTCTGGACGGTCGGTAGATTATTTTATGAGCAAACCCGTAGTGCAAATAGCGTTGGTGATTAGTATCGCTATTCTGGTTCCGCTTGCCTATTGGTTTGCCAAATGGCTCTTCAACAAAAGCTTTGGCAAACACCTAAAAACATTGGGCGAAAATATTCAGGAACTTTCCAGTGATGAAGTATAAAATAATTCCCTTTATCAGCTGACTTGCCAAAGCTTTACAATCAAACCAGTTAATTTTTGGGGGAATGAGCTTTATAAAATATAGACGCTTGCATTAATCCCAGACTGTTTTACCCTGTTACTTTTAGAGACCTAACTCCCCCATTATGCAATTGGAGTGACTGTTGCATCTCTTAAAAAACGACAGCTATGCAACCCATTCAACTTTCAATTCAAGAGCCTTGTCATCAAGACTGGAACAAAATGACACCCAATGAACGGGGCCGTTTTTGTACATCTTGCAGCAAAACAGTTATTGATTTTAGTACGATGAGCGATACGGTGCTATTGCAATATTTTGAAAATCTGAATGACAGCAATGTTTGTGGAAGAGTGTACACCGATCAGTTGGAACGCAGCATTCAGCCGTTGGCAAGACCCCGCAAAAAAATAGCTGTTTTCTGGCAATACATACTTGCTTTTGCGATTATGCTCACTAAAGGACCAGTAGCAAAAGCACAAGGTGGAATAAAAAAAGGGGAAGTAAACATGAATACTACTATCGGAGATACCATTTTGCTTCCTACGGCAAGTCCTATCTCAAATGAGATTTTAGTAGGTGGCTTAACCAGAAAACGTGCTCGTGGTATTCAAGAAGTAATGGCCAATAAAATTCAACGGCTACATATTACAGATGAAGCAGGTTTGCCTATCCAAAATGCCAGCGTAACCTTGTTTCCTGCCAGCAAAACATTTGTTACAGACCAAAATGGACATGCAGACATGAGCCGTTACCCGCTCACCGACAGTGTTCAGGTAAGTGCCATCGGCTATACAAACAGCAAGCTGTCTGTTAAAAATATCAGGAATGCAGCAGTTGTTTTACAAAAATCTGCTGTGTTGTTAGACGAAGTGGTGCTAGAGAGTTTTCCAGACTATGTAACTGGAAGGATGACGGCAGGTGGAATCAGTATGACTAGAAGCCGCATTTTTAATATTAGCGACACCCTTCAAAATTTTAAGGCCCGTTTTAATCCCGCGTTTAACTTGTACCCTAACCCTGCCCAACCCGGACAATCATGTAAGATCAAACTAAAAGAAGCAGGTTCCTATCGCATCCGCATCAGCGACGCTACTGGGCGCCAGCTAGTACAACAGGTTCTGAATGTTGCCGTAAAAAATGATACCCAACAAATTCCCATTCCTGCTCATTGGAGCGGCGGCAGTTACCTGGTTACTGTTCTTAATGAAAAAGGGAAATTGGTAGGCACCCAAAAGTTGTTATTGCAATAAAACAAACAAAACAATTATTCTGTACCCTCCGGAGATCTGGTAAACAACAATGCGGTTTCCATACCAGCGTTGGTATAGAAACCGCATTCATTTTTATGGATAATTAATTTCTTATTCTTTGATCCCTTCCAGCGAAAATAAAAATGCAAACTCCCTTGCTCTGTCTTTCAATGCTTTAAAACGTCCACTGGCACCGCCATGTCCGGCTTCCAAATTGGTGTAGAGTAATATATAATTGCTATCGGTTTTCATCTCGCGCAGTTTAGCAACCCATTTGGCAGGTTCAAAATATTGCACCTGGCTGTCGTATAAACCGGTAATAACCAACATGTTTGGATAGGCTTTTTTCTCTACATTTTCGTAAGGAGAGTAAGACTTCATGTACTCATAACTTTCTTTATTGGCAGGGTTGCCCCACTCATCGTATTCGTTGGTAGTGAGCGGAATGCTGGCATCGCTCATCGTATTAATCACATCTACAAAAGGCACTTGTGCTACAATGCCCTTCCACAATTCTGGACGCATATTTACAATGGCACCCATCAACAAACCCCCTGCACTACCACCCATCGCATACAAATGTTCTTTACTAGTGTATTGTTTGCTGATCAAAAAATCGGCGCAATCAATAAAATCAGTGAAGGTATTTTTCTTTTTAAACATTTTTCCGTCTTCGTACCATTGGCGCCCCATTTCTTGTCCGCCCCTGATATGCGCAATGGCAAAGGCAAAACCCCGATCTAATAAACTGAGTCTGCCGCTGCTAAAAGAAGCATCCATACTGGCACCATAGGAACCATATCCGTACAACAACAAAGGCGCAGCGCCCTCTTTTTTAAATCCCTTTTTATACACGATGGAGATGGGCACTTTGGTGCCATCTTTTGCGGTAGCATACAACCGCTCTGTGACGTAGTCTTCTGCATTGTAACCACCCACCACTTCTTGCTGCTTCATTAATTTTTTTTCTTTACTACTCATGTTATAATCAAACACACTACCCGGAGTGGTAAGAGAAGTATAACTGTACCGAATCACATCGGTATTGTACTCGGGAGTGGGCATTGGATAAGCAGCATAGCTAGGTTCTCCAAAATCTAAATAATGTTCTGCCCCGGTGCTCGTATTGATCACATGAATTTGTGTCAACCCCTTTTTACGTTCACTCAGCATGATATAATTTTTAAAAACGTCTAACCCTTCAATGAGGATACTATCCTTGTGAGGAATGAGCTCCGACCAACTGGTAACATTGGTATTGGATTCTGTGCTGGTCATCACTTTAAAATTTTTCGCATTCATATTGGTGCGGATGTAAAACAAACCATTGGCGTGTTCCAGATCATATAATACTTCTTTCATTCGGGGTTGAAAAACCTTGAAATCTGCCATAGGCTGATCGGCAGGTAAAATCCTGTACTCAGAACTAAGTGTAGCGCCAGACACAATGAGGATGTATTCCTCTGATTTGGTTTTCCCGACCCCGATGTAATTACTAGGATCTTTTTCTTCATATACCACCACGTCTGCAGCAGCATTTGTACCCAATACATGGCGCTTTATTTTTTCACTTAAAAGTGTTACCGGATTTTTAGAAGTATAAAAAATAGTTTTATTGTCAGCAGCCCACACTCCACCCCCGCTGCTACGGGGAATGGCATCATTGTACAATTCTCCTGTTTCTAAATTTTTAATATAGAGGGTGAATTCATTGCGGCTCACCGTATCAACTCCGTAAACGAGGAGTTTGTTATCCGGGCTTACTTCGCTGCCGCCAATGCTGAAGTACTCATGGCCTTCTGCCATGACATTTACGTCTAACAAAATTTCTTCCGCAGCATCCAGGCTGCCCTTTTTTCTGCAACTCACATAATAGTCTTTCCTCTCCACCAGGCGGTTGTAATAAAAGTACCCATTTTTAAAAACGGGTACCGATTCGTCTTTTTCTTTGATTCGGCCCTTCATTTCTTCGTATAATTTTTCTTGCAGCTTGTTGGTGCCGAACATCATGGTATCATAATATTTATTCTCCGCTTCCAGATAGGCTACTACATTACTGCTGTCTGGTCCTTTTTTAAAAAAATCGTTCAGCCAAAAATAATTGTCGACACGGGTATCGCCATGTGCCGTTATATTGATGGGCTTTTTTGCAGCCACAGGAGTTTGAATGTTTTGCGGCCATTGGTATGTTTCTTTGGTCATAGAAGAATTATTGTTACAAAATATCAAGGTAGTAATAATGGTTACTGCGATCAACGTTCGTTTCATCAACAGCAAAAGAGAATAGTTTGTTGGCATGGTATTATTTTTATGATGGGAAAAGCAAATTAATGACCGACGAAAGTTAAACCAAATAGGAGGAATGAGGAAGCCGCAGCCGTTTTATTTTACTAAATGCTTTATCAGCGGTACCCATTATGTGATAGTACCCGTTTGATTTATAGAGTAGACCCCTACTTTTCTCTAATGAAATACGCTGGCACTGGTGGGCATGAACCAAACCCGTTCGCTCAAAAAGCTATACAAAATTTCTGCAGCATCGCCTTATTACAAAACAAGCTTACCAATTTACATTGAAATGACTAAAAAATATTTACCTTCTTCTAGCCAACACCACCACGCTCTTAAACTTTTTAGTTTTCCCTCCGAGATTAAATACTTCTGTGTACACAACATAAATACCCACCGGTAATTGCTGCGCACGATCGCCCAGTCCATCCCATCGAAAAAACCCTTGTGTGCCACAAAGTGCGTTTCGTTGCAGGTAACGTACAGGCCTGCCCGCTGCATCAAAGATGGTGATGTTGGCTACGTAACCAGGTTCAGGAAAATTATAATTGATGGTAGCAAAATCGTCTAGCCCATCATTGTCCGGACTTATGGTTTCCGGCGTCAATTGAATCGTCCCCTGTACCATAGCGTCTATCCTGAACTGCGAGTTTCGGTAGGTAGGAGTTCCATACCCAATATTTGTGGCGGCGCTGTGCCAGTTTTGCGCTTGTTCATCTATGTTGAAGGTAGCCGGATTATCACGGGCGGTATCCTCGTAATTGATTCTTTCCAGTGCAATGCCTTCATCGTTGCTGATGAGTGCAAAATGCCAATCATCTTTGTAGGGAATATCATCTACCACAGCACCTTGCTCATTTAATAAAATGACGTTGCCGGCATCATCACTAAAAGAAGGCATCGACATTTCTATAAAAGCATCCGGGTTATTGGCAACGTAAGTTGTTTTTACCAAAGTGGCATTTGCTGTGAACACTATAAAATCTTGAGGAAACAATAAGTAATCTTCGGTACTCACCTGCGTAATACTGCTGATGACCCCACTGCTGTTTCTGTTAGCCAAATACATGTTGCGAAGGCTAATGATTTTGTTACTCCGGTTATATACTTCTATATAATCGTTACTCGTTGGAAAAGGATTGAACAATATCTCATTTACTACTACATCGTAAGACAGCAGGGATTCAAACAAACCTACCCTGGCCGTTTTTGCGTTGCCAATAACATTACCCGCACAATCGGTTAGTCCGGTTGCGGTAACGGTATAAATGATGTTGCGCAACAATGGAGTGCTCAAACGAAGTTGAACTCTATTAAATACAAAGGATAGTGGCGTAGCTTGCGTTATTCCAATGCCGTTGCTGATACTGTAAGCAGCAATTCTGGCAGCGGCGGTGCTATCCAGCGGTTCGTTGAACACCAATACCACCGTAACACTATCGGTGGCGTATGCACGTACCAGAGAAGGGGCTTTATTGTCTGCATTGGTTCCATTCACTGCATTTAATTTGCCGGGCGTGCCGCCGGATGGATGTGTGCTGGCTTTCCAGTTGCTGATACCAGAACAGGGATTATTTGTATCCTGCATTTCAAGTGTCCATCCGCCGGCTTTTTTCAATTCATTTTGATACCAGGCATCTGTATAGTTGACAGAATGAATTAATGTGCCTTGTGGCGAACGTAAGTATAACAAATCACCTGTATTGTTTAAACTAGGAAAACTGGCCACTGAAATGGTGGGGCCAAATGGCGATAAAGCAGCAACGGCGGTTCCGGTGCATACAATCACAAAACTATCTGCTCGTAAATTATAGGATAGCATCGGGCCACTTTGCCCCGTAGGTTTGCCAATACGCCAACCCTGCAGGTTGATATCAAATCCGGAGGTATTTCTCAACTCCACCCATTCTACATCTGGAAGTCCAACCACAGGAGTGGGATCTGCCATGAGTTCGGTGATCAACACATCATACTGTAGCGCCGTAAAATAGGTGAAGCTACCGGTGCCATTGCTGATGGCATTACCGGCAATATCTGTAACGCCGTTCACCGTAAGTTGTAAAGGAGTTCTGTTCGGGAATGAATTTGCAAATGTGAGGTGCACCAAAGCAGTGTTGCTGGCATCTCTTTGTGCCATTGTCGGATTACCAATACCATTATTCACTACATAATTATTAATCAACTGGCTACTAGCCAATGAAACAGGTTCATTGAACAAAACGTCGGCGGTGGTGGCCGTGATGGCCGTTACAGATTGCAACACTGGTGGCGTAATATCTGGAGCGAAATCTACCACACTGATGTCATCAAAAAAATGTCTTTGAAAAAAACTAGCCGTACTCTGACGAACGAGAATCCCAAAAAAGGAAGCCGTCAGATATATTTGGTCTGTTACGGTTCCTTCCGGTAAAAAGCTGGTACCCGTTCCCGTTATGTCGCGGCTCAATGTCCACAAATTATTGGCATCGCGGATCACCCGAATTTTTAAAATCGTATTGCTGCTATTGGTGATACCATTGGCACCATCGATGATCTTTACAAGCCCGGTTGCATCTTTGCGATACAAACTAATTTCATCATCGGTGTTGCCAATTCTAACAAAATAACCCGTGGTAGCGGCTTGTGTAAGATCAGCAGCAGAAGCTGTAAGGAACACATCTGTATAATTAGCGCCCGATGTATTGAAGGTTAACTGGCAATAAAAATCCCATTGGGCATTGATGGCTTTTGTATTGACGGTGCTCAGGTAAAAAGTACTATTGGCAGTGATATTGTTGCTCTGCAATTGCAAAGAAGGATTCACCATAAAGTCGGCAGTACCTCCTGCCCAGGCTGGGTTACTTGTAAAATTTCCATCAGAAAAATTATCAGAGAATTGTGCGTTAGTGTGCAGGAACGATAGCCACAGGCACAACGTAGGTAGAAACTTTTTAGTCATAAGCAGTAATGTAGTGTTTAAAGATACTATTTTATGCCCTTGAACCCGAAAATGCTGTTTATTAAATTGTGAAGAATGAAGTTTAGCCAGGTTGGCTTGGTGGCTACTTCAATGGCATCTTTCATCCACCATATCTAAAAGACCTACCCGCGGTTTTTTGAGTAGAACAAAAACTTTGCGCTAGCCAAATGGTTGGGTTGAAAAAACAGATCAATAATTCAAAATCATTTTGGCAACTTAAGCATTAGTCCCTATTTTCGATACCCGTTATGACAATGAGTAAACATACAATAAAGATGAAACAGACCGCAGGGCGGAGCTGAGCAATTGGTATTGTACACAATATATCTTTGCCTTCCGCCAAAACGGGAGGCATTGTTTTTTATCACTATCAAAAAATGAAAAAATGAAAATTGCGGTTGTGGGTGCTACCGGATTGGTTGGTACCAAAGTGCTGGAAGTGTTGGCTCAAAGAAATTTCCCGGTTACCGAATTATTCCCGGTAGCTTCTGAAAAATCGATTGGCAAAGACATTGAATTCAACGGGAAAAAATACAAGGTCATTGGAATGCAGGACGCCATTGACGCCCAACCAACCATTGCTATTTTTTCTGCAGGTGGCAATACTTCGCTGGAGTGGGCGCCTAAATTTGCCGACGCCGGCATCACCGTCATTGATAACAGCAGCGCATGGCGCATGGATGAAACCAAAAAACTGGTAGTCCCCGAAGTTAACGCACACGTGCTCACAGAAGCCGATAAAATCATCGCCAACCCTAACTGTAGTACTATTCAAATGGTGGTGGTATTAAAACCATTGCACGACCGTTTTAAAATCAAACGGGTGGTGGTGAGCACTTATCAGAGCGTAACTGGTACGGGTGTAAAAGCAGTGGAACAAATGATGAATGAACGCAAAGGCATCGAAGGACCTATGGCCTACAAATATCCCATCGACCTTAATGTGATTCCGCAGATCGATGAGTTTACAGACAATGGTTACACCAAAGAAGAGATGAAAATGGTGAATGAAACCAAAAAAATAATGGAAGATAATACCATCAGGGTAACGGCAACTTGTGTACGCATTCCTACCATGGGCGGCCACAGCGAAAGCATCAACATCGAATTTGAAAATGACTTTACCCTTACAGAAGTAAAAGATATATTACATAGCAGCCCGGGCGTTACGTTACAAGACGATATCGACAATTTCGTATATCCGATGCCGTTAACTGCGAACGACAAAGACGATACATTTGTAGGCCGTATCCGCCGCGACCAAACCCAGCCCAACACACTCAATTGCTGGGTAGTGAGCGATAATCTCCGTAAAGGAGCTGCCACCAATGCCGTACAAATTGCAGAGGAATTGGTAAAACGTTTCGGACTTCAATAGTAAAATGGAATAGTGTCATACTTAAACCTTAGATCAAAAAAGAGGCGGTCATTTTTATGAAATGATCGGCTCTTTTTGGTATGGCAGGATGTTGTAGAAATTAACTGATCGTCCAGGTTTCTCTACCTCTCAATAATTTATCCAGGTCGCCTGGCCCGCTTTTGGCAATCGCTTCCTGCAATTGCATTTCCATTACGTCTTCGTAACAAGCCCTTTCTGTTTGGTAAAATACGCCAAACGGCCTTGGCAGATGACCTTCAATGCGGGGATCATCGAACATACGAATGAGTATTTGTGCTTTGTAAAAATCACGGTCATCATGGATCCACAGGTCATCAGCAGACGTCCCTTCTGCGAGTTCTACAACCACTGGCTTAAACCCATCTAATTTAATTCCTTTGTTGCCAGTTGCACCAAATACGAGTGGTTTGCCTTGTTCCAGAAACAACACTTCTTCGGGTTTTGAACTTTTTTCGGTAAAAATTTCAAAGGCGCCGTCATTAAAAATGTTGCAGTTTTGGTATATTTCCAAAAAGGAAGAGCCCTTGTGAGCCTGGCTTCGAAGCAACATAGCTTGCAAGTGTTTGGGATCACGATCCATGGTTCGTGCAATAAAAGTTGCATCCGCACCCATAGCTAGGGCCAAGGGATTAAAAGGATGATCGATGCTGCCCATTGGCGTACTCTTGGTAATTTTATTTTCCTCAGAAGTAGGTGAATATTGCCCTTTGGTTAACCCATAAATTTGGTTGTTAAACAGCAAAATATTTACGTCAAAATTGCGTCGCAACAAATGAATGGTGTGGTTACCTCCAATGCTCAGTGCATCTCCATCGCCAGTAACGATCCAAACGCTCAGTTCCGGCCTGGCTGCTTTGAGTCCGCTGGCTACCGCGGTAGCACGGCCGTGAATACTGTGCATGCCATAGGTATTCATATAATAGGGGAAGCGGCTGCTACAGCCAATTCCGCTGACAATCACAATGTTTTCTTTGGGTATACCCAATGTTGGCATGATCTTCTGCACTTGTGCCAAGATGGAATAATCGCCGCAACCCGGGCACCAACGTACTTCTTGGTCGGTGGCAAAATCTTTGGGTGTAAGGGCTGGTCTTTCTATAACTTCTACTGACATAACTTTTATTTGTGTGGCAAAGTTATTAAATAATTAAAGGGAAGGAGTTAAAATTTAGTTGTATGGCCCCGCTGAAAGCGTAAATTCCGTATTGCGACAATCTGGAAACATAAAAAATAGCTCTATTGGTTCACATTACCTTCCAGCAACCAATAACAATAACAAGGTAAAGCCCACCATTACATGTACAACCAACCAGACACGTTGGTACAAAGGCCTATTCCGCAAAGGTTTGCTATGCTCAAACGGATCGAATACCACAGCAAGGTTCCAGAAAACACATGCATTGGCAAAATCTTGTTTAATGGCATAAAAAATACCGAGGGCTGCAAAAATGATATAACCTGGTTTGTTCCAGTTTTTTGCAGCAGGTTTTGAAGTGGTAGAATTGGTCATTGGGTTACTATTTTTAATTATTAGTAACCAGTACATTCCAGAAATTACAAGCTGATAAAAATTATTATGAGTGTTACATCCATCTACAATGAATATGTTATTCCTCCGCATCAGGTGTGTTTTCGAGGATTCTTTTTACCAACAAATAGCCGCCAAAAGCGCAAGCGATGGCGAACATCATCAGTCCAACTAAATTTTCTGTGCCAAAAAGAACCATACCCAGTATCAAGCCCGCAAACTCAGCAGCTATCCATCCCAATACCGTGTATAATATCCATCTATTGGGTGGCAATCCTTTTTGTGTTGCTATCTTGCTGATATGTCTGGCTAAAAAAAACAAAACGATGATTTCAATCATGTAATAAATATCTGATAAATGAAGGGATGTGCAATCAAAAAAGGTTGGCAACACCAGTATGTTACCAACCTTTTAAAATCATATAAATAAGCTATCTTTTAAACCAGGTCAATATCAAAATTCACCAATTGTACAAACTCGCTCAATCTGGTATCTATATCTTGTTTGGTGATTTCTTTCATGCGTTCCGGACCAAATTTTTCTACACAGAAACTAGCCATCGCACTTCCAACGATAATGGCAGTTTTCATATTTTCGAAACTGATGTCTTTTGTTTTTGCCAGATAACCTATGAACCCGCCCGCGAAGGTATCGCCAGCACCTGTGGGATCAAACACTTCTTCTAAAGGCAATGCCGGCGCAAAAAACACATGGTTTTTATGAAACAGCAAAGCCCCATGCTCTCCTTTTTTGATGATCAGGAAATGAGGTCCCATCTCCATGATCTTACGGGCAGCTTTTACCAAAGAAACTTCACCACTGAGTTGACGGGCCTCGCCGTCGTTCACCAATAAAACATCTATTTTTTTCAACACTTCTTTCAAATCATCCAAGGCAATGTCCATCCAAAAATTCATGGTATCCATTACAATGAGTTTTGGACGCACCCTCATCTGGTTGATCACACTTAATTGCAATTTTGGCATCAGGTTACCCAGCATCAAAAACTCTGCACCCTGGTAAGATTCAGGTACTATCGGGTTAAAATCTTCCAGCACATTCAGGTCTGTTACCAGCGTGTCGCGGCTATTCATATCAATATGGTACTTCCCGCTCCAGAAAAATGATTTTTTGTCTGCCACCACTTCTACTCCATCCACTTCTACTCCACGACTTTTTAACTCCTCCATTTCAGCGGCAGGAAAATCGTATCCCACAATCGAGATCTGCTGAATGGGTTTAATAAAATTGCTGGCAGCATAGGCTACATAGGTGGCGGAACCACCTACGATTTGGTCAACCTTGCCAAAAGGTGTTTCAATAGCATCAAAGGCCATGGTGCCAACAGTGATAAGAGACATAGATGTTTGAGTTTTGTTGTATGATTTTTTGCGCTGCAAAAGTAGCGGAAAAGGAGCAGTAAACAAAGGCCCTGCAACGACCAAGGCGCTTCCAACTGACGCCTATGCTGATAAAAGCACGTATTTTTGCAGCATGTTGATTCAGATACACCCCGAAAACCCACAGCCGAGGCTCATCAAACAAGTAGTTGAATGTTTGTTGGATGGGGGCGTGATCGCTTACCCAACAGATACCATTTATGGACTGGGCTGCGATATCTTTCAACCCAAAGCAGTAGAAAAAATTTGCAAAATAAAGGGCGTAGATCCAGCCAAAGCACAACTTACTTTCATTTGCCGCGACCTTAGCCACCTCAGCGATTATGCCAAAAGTATTGGTACGCCTTTGTACCGCTTGTTAAAACATTACCTGCCAGGGCCCTTCACGTTCATTTTGCCTGCCAGCAAACAGGTGCCCAAAATTTTACAAAATAAAAAAAGCACCATCGGATTGCGGGTGCCCGACAACGAAGTTTGCAGGCATATTCTTGATGCGTTGGGGCACCCTTTACTCAGTGCTTCTCTTCCAGGTGAAATGGTGGAGGATTACACCGATCCTGAAATAATTTACGAGCGAATGATGAAAGACGTAGATTTTGTAATTGATGGTGGCGTTGGTGGTATGATACCCAGTACAATTGTTGATTGCACCGGCAGTGAGTACGAAGTTATCAGAGAAGGATTGGGCGTTTGGGAAGAATAGATAAAACTATGCTAAAAAAAACAGCAGTCCGTTTTGCCCAATAAAACTTTTCTTTTTTTTTAATATTTAAAAGTTGTTTCATGAGTCTTGCCGCAAGATTGCCTATACTTATATTTTTGTTCTTTATTCAACAGCAAAGTAAAGCCCAGTTTCTGGTAAAAGAAATAAGCAATTTGGGTAAACTTCAGGCGAGGCATATTTCTTATTATCCTGAAAAAAAAGAATGGATATTGTCTAGCGGTTACAACGTTTTTAAAGTGTGGAATAATTTTTTAGATGCCGCACAACTCTTCAACAGTTACCCTCATTACCAGTTTACCCTAGACAGGCTACCCAACTACAATTTTTTTAGTAGGCATTTCGATACTAAATCACCACCCTATGGTTTTGAATACAGGTCTCATTTTCTCGACTCTTCAAAAGTGTATGTGATGGGCGATAGTTTGAAAAAAATTAATCGACTGACTCCTTCTGTTGAATTTAAAATGAGTAGCTCTGCCAAAAATGGAGATGTGTATTGCTGGACAGCGAATAACTGTTTTTTTTGGGGTAAAGATTCTTCTATTATTTGCAACAACGGCACCATTGGCATCGAAAAAAAAGTAAATGGAAAAGACAGTTTGCATAGCATATTCACAAAGTACAAACTTACTGCTGCAACACTCGATAAAGCGGGAGATGTAGCATTTGTTGGCAGTGAGGAGAATGGCTGGTATTTTATTCCTACTGATCATCCTGATGAATTCACAAAAGTCACCCCACAAGAAGAAAAAGAAGAGGTAAAAGCATTTTACATTGATGAAAATAAAAAACAGGTCTGGGTGTCTGAAGGTTCTTCTTGGGATGCGTCTATAGCCAGCATAAGTTTGTACAATTACCGCAGTGGAAAACCCGTGTTTGTAAAACACATAAAAGCAGCCAGTTTCGGCATGAGGGCGATTAATAATGCCAGCTTTTCTTTCGATTTCAACAAGGACCAATTATACGTGTTAGATGGCATACGTTCACTGCTTTTATTTGACCTGCTCACAGCCACCGTAATTTTTAATTTCTTTAGGCCACTTGAACAGCAAGGTATTAAAACCGTTCATCGCAGCTACTATAATGAAGAAGATGGATTTTTGTACCTTACTGGTAGCAAAGAAAAATCGGATAAGAGCATTGAAAATTTCTTATTCCGACTAGAAACCGATTCTGCTGCTCTTGTGAGAGTAGTGATTCCAAAAAACAGAAAAGACTCCAATCAATTATACGAAGATGGATTGCAAACCTCTATCAATAGACTTCCAGCATCCGCTTATGGAATAAAAGCTGAAGTAACGCTGTCGAACAATGGCCTCGCATTACTTCCTGTTGAAGGAGATGAATTTTTATTGTATAATATGGAGAATGGAAACATGATTACTGCGTTTCCCTCTATCAACCTCGACCTGAATGCAAAGAGTAGATTTTCGCCAAGCAACACCGCCCATCTTTCTCCAGATGGGAACGCCATTTTTGAATGGATGGTGAAGGTGGGTATTTCAACCGAAATAGATGATACCCTACAAATGAGTTTGGTGAATATCAATACTGGGAAAATCGTTCGGAAAAAAATGATCTTATCCGAAAAAAGCTGGGAAAGAGTTACCCAATTTTATTGGAACCATTTGCAACAACCTACATTCACTATTCAATCAAGCCTGAAATATCCGGAAGAAAAAGTTATAACAATGTCGTTGGATAGTACACTGCAAGCAACCAATTCACTGCCTTACGTTTATAAAACTAAAAGGGGTTTATATGACAAATGGCGACTTCCCAAAAGCGACAATTATCTTTTTAAAACAAAAACATTAAACGAAGGTTCCACTGCCAGCTATACCATAGAAAACAGCCTGCTTTCTACTTCTGTAGAAATTTATGCCACTCCACTTGAGTGTAAAGAATTTATCAATCAGAAAGGGGTTTTATTGATGGAAACAACCCCAACCGGCAAGCAGTTACATTGGTTTGGCACAGATGGAAAAAAAATACACAAGGGCAGCCTACCAGCAAATTATAGAGTGCAACAACTAGTTAGTACCAATCTTTACTGCACAGAGGAAAAGACCAGTATGCCATTCAGAATAAATTTACTTACAGGCGAATTACAACCACTTCATATAAAGTCAAATACCGATTATAGTTATGTAGTGAGTCCCGATGAAAAATTCTTGTTCACTGCTTCTGAGAAGATCAATACCTGGCAATTTAATGGGGATAGTTTACACCAATTGTACAGCGTTGAAAAAGTAAAAAATTTTGTAAAGCACACACAACTCCACCAAAAATACCTCGTAAGCGACGGGCGTATTTGGGACCTCAATACTGGCTTTTTAAAAGAAGCAGATATTGACAGAAAAGCCATCGTAAACGACAGTACTTTATTGAGCACCATCATTGTAAATGACATATTAGATTATAAGTCATTTTGGGACGAAGGCAAAACAACTCATGAGCTAAAAAAACACGAGAAACTGTTTGTGCCGTCTATAAGCAAGAGTAAAAACATTGACACCTGGAAAGATTCTTTCGATAAAATATTGTTAGCTACCAGCAATATTACTGACCGGCGTTTAAAAAATGTGTACGAACTTCCATTCAAAGATGAATCTTTAAACGAATTAAAAATGTATCCCATTCAAGGTCAGGATGTGGCATTAATTGTTAAAAGTGAGTACAAGTTTATGGACAACGACCCGCTTACGAGCCCCGAAGACAAGCTGCTTTTACTTAATTTGTCTACAGGAAAATATCCAGAAATACTATCGGGCAAAATAGTACAAACCAAACAAATGCCTACAGGTGGCCCATTCTTATTTTATTTGTTGAACCAACAAACCAAACAACTACAAGCGTATAAGATTGAAAACAATTCCTTTAAAAAAATTAAACACAATGTGGTGTTCGCAAGCGACTCTATGTACAATATTAATATTGTAGACGAGCATCATATTGTATATGCTGAAAACAATGCAGTGGTTTTTAGAAACCTCCTATACAATACCAAAGAAGAAGTGAAGTATAGATACCTATCCACTTCCTTGAATGTAGGGCCAACATTTGAGTATGATAACACTAGCGAAACTTTATACGTTGGTTATGATGACGGTGGAATCGTAAAAATAAAAAATAAGCAGTTTGTAGATTGTATCAAAACCAACACGGAGATAAAAGCTTTTGTTGGAAGCAATGATCAATATTTACTAAGCGTAGACGCTTTAGACAACTACTACTTCATCAATAAACAGACACTGCAAACAGACCTGCGGTTATACACTTTTCCCGACGCAAGTTTTGCGCAACGAAAATACATTTGGCTAACCAAAGAAAATTATTACATGGCTACACCTGGCGTAGAAGGTAACATTCACTTTGTACAAAACAACCGCACCATCCCTTTAAAGCAAGGCGATTTGTTATACAATCGTCCCGATAAAGTGTTAGAGTACCTCAACGGCCCCAAATCTGAAATTGATTTTTACAAACAATTGCACGATATAAGATTACAGAAATACAAAACGACATCCTATAATCTGGCTGCCAATCAAATAGCCCCGCAATTAAAGGCAAACAGCAATATCAGTGGAAACAGTCTCATCATAAAAGCTACTGCCCAACATACTTTACCTCTTGCTTCACTTCAGGTGCTAGTAAACGGATGCCCATTACTTGTGAACATTAAATTAGCTGCAGACAAAAAATCATTCAATCAAACGATTGACATACCACTAAATGCAGGCCCTAACAGCATTTACGCATGGGCAGAAGACGAAAAAGGATACCGAAGTAATTTTATAGAGTTTAAAGCAACGGGCGAATTTGCCGATAGCGGTAAGTGGTATTTTGTAGGCATCGGCGTTTCGCGGTATAAGGATTCAAGTCAAAACTTGAAATATGCCGACAAAGACATCCGAGATATTGCAACATTTTTAGCTCGGGAATATCCGGGCATTTTCATAGATACCTTATTTAATGAAAACGTTACTGCTGTTAATATACAGGCATTGAAACAACGTTTAAAAAGTACGCAACCAGACGATAAGGTATTGGTTTCCTTTAGCGGACATGGCTTGTTAGATGAAGATAAAAAGTTTTGGTTTGCTACGCACGATATCAATTTTAATGAGCCCGCTCAAAATGGTTTTTCCATGAACGCGATCACCGGTTTGTTGGAAGATATTCCAGCGAGATATCGGATGATTACACTCGATGCTTGTCACAGCGGCGATGTGGTAGCAGGTTTTACAACGCCTACCAAAACAGAAATCATAGCAGCAGTAACTGAAGAAAAAAGTACGGTGAAAGGCAATATCGTTATCAACCGAAAAAAAGAAAACAATGCATCTGCTAGTCTTTTATTGAAATCGATGCAGCTGATTTTTACAGATCAATTGTCAAATACTGGCATCAATTTGATTGCTGCCTCATCTGGCACTGAGTATGCATTGGAAGGCGAAAAATGGAACAACGGCGTATTTACTTATGCGCTCATCAACGGGTGGAATTTTGCTGCTAGAAAGGAATCGAGCTATGATCAAATTCATTATCGGGATTTAAAGCAATACTTGCAAAAAAGAGTAACCGAACTCACAGGCGGCCAGCAAACTCCCAATACAGTGATGGAAAACGGCGAGTTAAATTGGTGGTTGGTGCCGCCGAGGTTTTAATTAGAAAAGGGCATCGCATATACAAACTCCACCGGCGATCAATATTAAAACAGTTGAACCTGCGGGGATAAAATATTAAAACTCTTGCGATGCAAATCACACAAGCCATGATCTTCAATGGCCTTGCGATGCTGTGCAGTGCCATACCCTTTGTTTTGATTCCAGCCATATTGTGGAAAATTTTTATGTGCGGTTTGCATGTAGGCGTCCCGGTAAGTTTTGGCCAATATGCTGGCCGCTGCAATAGATGCAAAAATCGAATCGCCTTTCACTATACACCGATGAGGAATTTGCCCGTATGTTTTGAATCGATTGCCATCGATGAGCAACCGATCGGGCTTCGCCAATAATGCGTCGATGGCCAGGTGCATGGCTTTGAAAGATGCTTGCAAAATATTTATCCTATCAATCTCTTCGTTACTCACCACACCCACTGCAAAACTGATGCTTTCTTTTTCGATGATCGGACGGAGGATATCGCGGGTTTTTTCATTCAATTGTTTACTGTCGTTGAGTAAAGGATGAAAAAAATGAAGAGGCAATATTACCGCAGCAGCAAATACTGGACCTGCATAACAACCCCTGCCGGCTTCATCTACGCCGGCTTCTGCTCCTGTATTATTTAAAAAAGGCTGTAACATCTTCAGCAAATATCTGTTAAAGACAGCATTAGGGTGTAAAGCTGTAACATCTTCAGCAAATATCTGTTAAAGACAGCATTAGGGTGTAAATTTGTAACAAGATCTGAAAAAGCATGAGCGTTATTAAAAAATGGGCATTGGCCACCTTTCTGTTGTGTTTCGCGGTGATTATTGCAGGCGGAGTGGTAAGAACTACACAGAGTGGCATGGGCTGTCCAGACTGGCCCAAATGTTTTGGCAAATGGATTCCGCCTACCAATGCCGCAGAATTACCGGCAGATTTTGAAAAATACTTAGGCAAACAAGACATTGACCATACCTTTAATGCCTGGCATACCTGGATCGAATACGTAAACAGATTATTGGGGGTGTTGCTGGGTCTTTTTGCATTGATTCAGGTGGCCCTGATGATCCCACATAGAAAAAATAACCAATGGGCTTTCAGAACAGCGATTGCGTTTTTAGTGGCCGTTATTTTAACCGGGCTCTTTGGTGCTATTGTAGTAAAGTACAACCTCGCACACCTGAGCATTTCTGTACATTTGTTTTTTGCCATTCTATTGGTCCAAATACAATTGGCCTTGCTGTTGATACTTCAGCAACGATTTAAATACATCCCTGTTTCCGCCGCCTCAAAAAATCAATTACTCTTTTTTCTGGCATTGTTGGTATTTCACAGCGTATTAGGCACCATGGTGAGGATGCATGTAGATGATGTGTCTAAATTACTTAACTATACACAGAGATCCGCTTGGTTAGAGTCGCTTCCTATTTCGTTTTTAATTCACCGAAGTTTTTCTTGGGCGTTGCTTTTAGGAGGAATTTGGGTAGTATGGAGCAATCGAACCAACACTGCTTTGTCCGTTCAGTTTAAGTGCCTGGGCGCAACACTTTTACTCAACATGACGGTGGGCATCATTTTATATTACGCCCACATGCCTGCATGGGCGCAACCTGCACATCTTTTTTTAGCAGCGGCGGCCATTACACAAACCACTGCATTGTTGTTGCAATCCCGAAGGAGTCTATGATCAAAAGTATAGGAAGCAGTACAGCTTGCTACTCTTAATTTTCTGGCATCTATAATTGTCTTATTTTTAAGCACTGACTTATATGAAAGCAATGCTTAAAAATATTTATCGCTTTTTTCCGGTGCAACTTTTTTTGCTGCACTTTAGAAAATACCAGGTACTCCTTATTTTTTGGTACGTACTGGCCAGCACTTTCAGTAGCCAATTCATGAAAAACTTTGGAGCAGATGCCTTGTTTTTTGCACCCGAATACTTGGGAACGGTTAACGCACTCGGGGCTTTTTTTACAGGCGTGGCCTGGGGTGTGTTTTTCATGAGTTGGAACATCACTACGTTTATCCTTCACAGTAAGCGGTTCAAATTTTTAGCGGCTACCAGCAATCCATTTCTAAAATACTGTATCAACAATAGTTTACTTCCCGTAATACTGCTCACTTTCTATTTTATCAAGCTCTATCGGTTTGATGAATACAAGGAGCTCATGAACAACGGTGAAATTTTCAGCATCATAGGCGGTATATTAATGGGTATTATTTTTTTACTGGCCATTTCCTTCGCCTATTTTTTTGGCGCTGGAAAAAGTATTAGCAAAAACATGGCGCCCATCATTGCCAACCCCGGGTTATTTAAAAAAACCTTTCAAAGCAGAATTGCTGTATCAGATGAATTTGGGTTAAAAGTCAACAGCTATTTATCCGGATCCTTTAAACTAAGAACAGTAAGGCAGGTAAGCCATTACCGGCAAGACTTTTTAGATGCGATGTTTAAAAGGCATCACCTTGCTGCCATTGTTTGTATGTTGTTAGCTTTTGTATTTTTAATTTTAGTAGGGTTCTTTCTGGAAAACCGACTTTTTGAAATGCCTGCTGCTGCCAGTATGCTTGTTTTTTTTGCGGTGATGATCGCCTTCATCGGTTCGCTCAGTTATTTCATGCAAAGCTGGAGCTTGCCCGTTGCCATTCTAATAGTGATTGTTATCAATTTTTTATACGAAAAAGAAATTATTGATCCCAGAAACAAAGCTTACGGACTCAATTACGTCAACAAAGACAGAAGGCCTGCATACAGTAAAGAAAGTTTACAAGCGCTTTGCACACCCGAACAAGTAGCCGCCGATAAAAAAAATATGCTCGGCATATTGGATAAATGGAAACAAAAACAATCTTCCCAAAAACCTTTGATGGTATTCATCAATGTAAGTGGGGGTGGATTGCGTAGTGCAGCATTTGTAATGAATACATTGCAACAGCTCGACAGTTCGAGTAACGGCAACCTCATGAAACAAACCTTTTTGATCAGCGGGGCCAGCGGAGGTATGTTGGCAGCTACTTATTACCGGGAACTGTATCGTTACAAACGAAGCAACCCATCTTTAAATATTTATGACAAAAAATATGGTGAATACATCAGCAAGGATTTATTAAACCCGGTATTTACCTCGATGATGGCCCGGGATATTTTTGCTCCAATTCAAAGATTTGCGGTCGACAATAACCGTTATGTAAAAGACAGGGGTTATGCATTTGAAAAAAAATTGAGTGATAATACCCGGGGCTTGCTCAACATTCAGTTAAAAGATATTGCCAAAGATGAAAAAGAAGCTAATGTTCCTATGATCATTTTTAATTCGGTGGTAAAAGCAGATGCCAGAAAGATACTGATAGGAACACAGCCGTTGAGCTTTATGATGAAGCCTGCCTTTTTTCAGAATGACAGCAGCTTATCACCCGATGCAGTAGATTTTGCCGCGATATTTAAGTATCAACAACCCATGAACCTGCGCATCCTCACTGCGATGCGCATGAATGCCACATTCCCGTATGTATTGCCCAATGTGTGGCTACCCAGCAACCCGGTGATAGATGTAATGGATGCCGGACTAAGAGACAATGCCGGTTCGGAAACCACCCTGCGCTTCATCGATAATTTTAAAGATTGGATAGCCGCAAATACCAGCGGCGTTTTGATTTTACAACTGCGCGACAGGCCCATAGATGAATGGGAACCAAAAGAACCGAACAACCTCACCGATATGATTGTAACGCCAGCCACCATGCTACAACACAACTGGTTTAAACTACAAGGGTATTCGATGAACGACCAGTTCAGCTACTTCAGCAACGGAACGCAACACATCAACCTCACCAAGGCCACCATCATGTACAAGCCCAGCAAACCCGAAAAGGGTGCGGCGCTTAACTTTCATTTATCTGCCCGAGAAAAAATTGATATCGTACAATCCTTATACCTGGAGGCGAACAGGCAAAAAATGATAGAAATCAATAAATTGCTTAGGTAAATAGAAACCATCCTTGGTTGCAGGAGGCAGATTCAAATGTGCTGTGCAACAATTGGAACCGTCATTCCAATCAAATTACTGGCGAAAATATGCCAGCAGAGCCTTGTGTGTGGCAAATCTGCACCCTGCTTCAGCAAACTTTGTTCTTGCAGAATATCTGCGCCAGAGGATCTGAACTAGCCAAAGAGCTGATGCAATATTTATTTTGGTGAATGACAGCTCTTTAAAGAATGTCAAACTATTGGCAGAACCCGGGAAAAATTTTTACCTGTTCTTGTTGGCCGAAATGGCACTGGCAGATGGAGTAAAAGTTCAGGAAGATGATGCAACGATTCTTTATTTGCAATTGTCAATAACATTATGCGACCAATACTTTTATATTGTCTACTTACACTTTCAGTAAGTACTTACGGACAAAGCCCTAAATGGCAGTTAACATTTCAACTTCAACCAGAAATTACCTTTCATAAAGACAGTTATCCATGGTGGAAAGAAAATTTAAATAAGTCAACATTCAATATGGGCGTTGCTTCAACAGCCCAATACAATATCAGTCATTGTTTTTTTGTAAATGCTGGCATAGGTTTTATTTCCAGAACTCTTGAAACTGCTAATTTTTTAAACCAAGCTGCTTTACCACCGCCAAATCAAAGTTTTACTCTAGAACTTGTGACAACAAATTCAGTTTCTTATAGGACTTTATCATTCCCCGTAAATATTGGTTTTAATTTCTTACGAAAAGACAAACTAAACGGTTTTGTAACAACAGGATTTGCGGGGAATTATTTAATGAATACCTATTACAAGTCAAACTTTTCTAAATACGATGGTGCATATAAGAAAAATTATTGGCAAGGATATTCTATTAATTTGGGTATCGGGACTGACTATAAATTAAGTAAAAAATTATCTGCAACAACTTCTCTATCTTATGCAATAATCAATAAAGTTAGACAAGATGAATATATCCTAAATCAAAATGGTAACGTTTGACGTTGGTACATAATTTTATGAGCCTGAATGTTGGTGTCAAACTTTCATTATAATACGGAGAGCCACTTCGGGCAGTTGAGTAAGCAAGGGGGATTTTACCCCCTGCTCCTCTCAGAACCGCACGTGAACCTCTCGATTCATGCGGCTCTTCAAGATGCGTTGGCAATTAGTAGCATGCGCACACACTCCGATGGGCAAACAAGCCGGGTTGCAATTTGTACAACTTGTTGAGCCATTGACGGCTCTTGCGTAGGTTCATACGTTTATTCCATTTGCACCATTTTTTAAGTCGTTTGTTCAAAAAGCGCCATAGGTCGTTCAGTTCTCTTTTAATGAAATGACAGTGGTAGTTTTGCCAGCCTCGCACCAATGAATTTAATAGATTTGCCACCACGTAAATAATGACACCGCCCTGGGGGGGTCCGCTCTGTGATTGTGTAAGGCTTCCATCTTCATTAACTACGCCGGCTTTTAACCAACGGCTAACGTACAGGCTTACCCATTTTTCTTAAAAGTAAAATTGTAAAGCAGGCAACAACTTTTCGTGTGGTATGGTATCAAAATAACTTTTGATCTCCAGCGTAATTAATAAGGATACTGACGGCAGTTGAACTTGGCCCTGATGAGGGCATTGTGCATACTTTTCCCCGGACGGCACCACGATGCACGATGCAATGGTTCATAGAAATAATATCAACTAAACTAAATACCTTTATTTCAATAAAAAAAGTAAAATAAAAAACTCCATCCTGTTCTTGTCTTGGTATTGATCCTGGGATGTGGCAACAGCGCTAACACTAAAAAAGAAGAAGCACCTGTTGTAGCAGAGATTCCTTTGCCGCCATCAGACACCGCTATTCAACTGGCGATAACAGTTCCAATGCACTCGACTGGCCAGGTACCTATACAGGCCTTGTTCCCTGCGCCGATTGTAATGGAATTGAAACCAGCATCACTTTAAATAAAGAACTTATTTATTCTATCAAAACTACATATCTGGGTAAAAAGGAAGCAGCCGTTACAGAAAAAAAAGGTTGTTTTTACATGGAATAAAGAAGGGAATATCATCACGTTGGGTAATATTGAAAATGCGCCATCAAAATATCTGGCAGGAGAAAATAAACTGATACAACTGGATATGATTGGCAAACGGGTGGAAGGTTCTTTTGCAGCAAAGTATGTGTTGAAAAAAATGTAATTCGTTTATACATTAACGATAAGATATTTTATAGTTCCCAATTTTTAATATGAATAAATTAATCATCATAATGTTATCAGGATTAATTTTGTAGGGTTGTAATGCCGGAAAAAAGCTGACAACTCCCCTTGCAAAATCGTCAGTACCCAACTCGTCGTTCAAACAAACTTTTTGGAAATTGATTGAATTGAATGGGACACCCGTAACCTTTAAAGAAGGCAATAAAAGGGAAATGCATTTCATTTTAAAACAACAGC
The DNA here is from genome assembly GCA_038249665.1 of Chitinophagales bacterium. GTDB lineage: Bacteria > Bacteroidota > Bacteroidia > Chitinophagales > Chitinophagaceae > Ferruginibacter. Next base: position 6,372 of record JBBSDF010000009.1, on the reverse strand, counting down.
GGAACAAAGTAAATGGGCTTGGAGAATGCCGTAGTTTTACGGGGACATACATTACCCGAAACTGGCAACAGGATAAAATTTTCGCAAATGGCCAGCACTTCAATGACATGACCGAATATGGAAAATGAAACTGCCTTTATGAAAGCATTGCAGCAGGCAGATAATCGCGCCATACTAGGAACAACATTAAGTTTAAATAAAGCAACGATGACACCCCTGGCGAAATTTGAGGTGGTACTAATAAAATAACACAGCATATTGGATCAGGTAGAATCAACTCAATGTTGTTACGTAATTTCTCTTACTACAACTCAAATATTCTTACGGGCCTTGCATGTAGCGTATCTGTACTTACTCAAATTACGGCAATAGAAACACTCATTATATAATTTTTATTGGGCACAGCTGCCCCAACACGCTTTGCGGTCGTTGCACAGCTGCCTCGTGAGATTTACAACCATCTCTCTCTCCTTACAGCAGCAGCAAACTCCACAAAAAAGTCCCCTTTTTCCTCTTTTTAAATCATCAATAAAATATTTGATCAAATTTATTACTGATTATCAATCTATTACAAACGCCCTAAAAAAATAATTTCCAAATTCCATTGCCAATAAAACCATTTACCCCACCTTTGCCATCCAAATTAAAAAAGTCTGCGGGGATAGCCGCAGCATCATCTAAAAAAAAGTACAATGAGTAAATTACATTTCACCACTAAACATGCGAACGAGGCTACCGTGCAACGTAACTGGTACGTTGTTGACGGTACTAATCAAACCGTTGGTCGTATGTGCGCAAAAATTGCGTCCGTTCTCCGTGGTAAGAACAAAGCCTATTACACTCCTCACGTTGATTGCGGGGATTACATTATCGTGATCAACTGCGAAAAAGTTGTTTTCACCGGTAATAAAATGGAAGACAAAGAATACCTCACTTTTAGTGGGTATCCAGGTGGTCAGAAAGGCGAAATAGCAAAAAATTTGCTGAAACGCAGACCAGAAGTTGTGATCGAAAGAGCAGTAAAAGGAATGTTGCCTAAAAACCGCCTCGGCCGCCAGATGTACAAAAAACTATTTGTGTACGTAGGTACCGAACATCCTCACACCGCTCAAAAGCCAGCAGCATTAACCTTCAATAAAATTAAATAATCAGCATTGCAATAACTGCAATCAGAAACATACATTCAATGGAAAAGCAAAAAAACGCAGTCGGCCGCAGAAAAGAAGCTGTAACACGTGTTTTCCTTAGCAAAGGAGAAGGCAACATTACCATCAACGGCAAAGACTATAAAGTATATTTTCCGCTTGTTTACCTGCAAAACCAGGTAGAAGCTCCTTTAAAAGCCATCGAATCTACCGATAAATACAACGTAGTGGTAAACGCTACCGGCGGTGGTGTAAAAGGACAAGCAGAAGCAACCAAACTCGGCATCGCACGCGCCCTGCTCGAAGTGAGTGCCGAATTTCGCCCGGTACTAAAAGCTGCTGGCTTGCTTAAACGCGACCCACGTAGCGTTGAACGTAAAAAACCAGGAAAGAAAAAAGCAAGGAAAAGCTTCCAGTTCAGCAAACGTTAATAGCAGTAACTGGTATCTTGTGGCAGGCAGCACTATTTGTTTACTGCTGGTGCTGATACCTGATACGCTTTACTCGATACTCACCAATATTTATAACAATACTAATAAAGAACATAATGGAAAATAACACTTCCTTACAACAGCAACTCTTAGAAGCAGGCGTTCACTTCGGTCACCTGAAGAAAAAATGGAACCCAAAAATGTTGCCTTACATCTTTGCAGAAAAGAAAGGAATTCACATCATCGATCTCAATAAGACCGTTGAAAGCCTGCAGGATGCTGCGGCTGCCATGAAAGCCATTGCCCGAAGTGGTAAAAAAATCATGTTTGTGGCTACCAAAAAACAAGCAAAAGAAATTGTGCAGGAAAGCGCAAAACGTGTAAACATGCCTTTCGTTACAGAACGTTGGTTGGGTGGTATGCTGACCAACTTCAACACCGTTCGTAAAAGTGTGAAGAAAATGCAGAGCATCGAAAAAATGCTGGCAGACGGTAGTGCAGAAAGCCTGAACAAAAAAGAAAGACTGACGCTTACCCGTGAAAAAGAAAAAATGGAAAAAGTATTGAGTGGTATCGCACAAATCAGCCGCGTACCTGCCGCTTTATTCATGGTAGATATCGGACACGAACACATCGCATTGGCAGAAGCAAAACGCCTCAACATCAATACCTTCGGTATGGTGGATACCAACTGCGATCCCAATAAAGTAGATTTCGCCATCCCATCTAACGATGATGCTACCAAATCAATCGCCATCATTGTAAACTACATCACCGCTGCTATCGCAGAAGGTTTGGCAGAACGCCAGGCTGATAAAGATGATGATGATTACAGCGACACCGAAGAAACAGCAGAAGCTAAAGCAGCCCGCTTCGAACAAAAAGCAGGTGAAGGCGACGACAGAAACAAACGTTCCAGAGGTGCAGCACCTACCAAACGTCGCGTTCCTGGCCCAGGTGCAGGTGGTAGAAAACCAGCAGGTAAATAATTACCAAATGTAATTGACTGGTTTGCCGGCTACCTACCTATGTGGTACATCGTTGTGTCACTCACTTGTACGGCAAATCATTTTTCAACGTTTTATTACAAACTTTGAAAAAGTTCTTTTATCAACTTAACAAACATACAACCATTGCTGTTGTAGCTGTTGTGATTCCGCAACAGCTACAACACCTAAAATCATTTATATCATGTCTATAACAGCAGCAGATATCAACAAATTACGCCAGGCCACCGGCGCTGGTATGATGGATTGCCGTAAAGCCCTTACCGAAAGCGACGGCGATTTTGAAGCAGCCATCGATTGGTTGCGCAAGCAAGGCCAAAAGGTAGCCGCCAAACGCAGCGACCGTGAAGCCAAAGAAGGAGTTATCATCGCTCAAACCATTCCTGGCAACACCGCAGGTATTGTACTATGCATCAGTTGCGAAACAGATTTCGTGAGCAAAAATGCTGAGTTCGTAGCCTTTGCGCAAAGCATTGCCGACGCTGCCATTAGCAATAACGTAACATCTGTAGAAGAATTGAATGGGGTAGAAATCAACGGCGCTAAAGTAGCAGACCTCATCAACGACAAACTGGCTTCTATCGGCGAAAAAATTGAAGTGTCTAAATTCGAAAGAGTGGAAGCACCTTACGTTGCCAGCTACATTCACGGCGCAAACCGCATGGGTGTGTTGGTAGGCCTTACCAAAGAGGCAGAAGAAGCGGGTAAAGACGTGGCCATGCAAATTGCAGCCATGAATCCTTTGGCAGTTGATGAAAGTTCTATCTCTCCGGAAACCATCGAAAGAGAAAAGAACATTGCTATCGAAATGATCAAAGCAGAAGGCAAACCAGCAGAAATGGCGGAGAAAATCGCCGCTGGTAAAATGAACAAATTCTTCAAAGACAATACCCTCATGGCACAGGCTTTTGTAAAAGACGGCAACAAATCTGTAGCAGACTACCTGAAAAGCGTAGACGCAGATTTAACTGTTACCGAATTCAAAAGAGTAGCGTTGGGATAATAACTCGCATAAAATAGTAAATGGGCTGCAATTTTTGCAGCCCATTTTTTTGCTTAAAAAAAGGGTTTTCTTTTTCAAAATTCTTCGCCTGTCTATTATTGCAAAACAGTGAGCACCACGCCCGAAGCTACTGTAACGGTTGCACCCGTTGCACAATGAACACTCTTTACGGCTGTACTAGTATTCACAAGAGGATATCTCGGTCTGCCCGAAGGAATAGAAACTACCGAAGAGGAATTAGGTACGGCATTGCCGCTCCAGTTGCCAGCATTTTCCCAGGCGCTGTTTACATTGCCCGTCCAAATAAATTCGGCCGCCTGGCTAATGGCCCATTGGTATTCTGTTACTATAATGTCTTCACCATTAATAGCACCTAAGGTTTGGTTGCCCTGCTGTCCGTCTGCATCAAAACTATTGCTGTAAGTATAACCGGTTAGGTAAAGTTTATTGCTGGCAGCAGCAAGTAAGGCAATTAAGTCCTCTCCATTATTTCCTCCATAGCTTTCTGCCATTAAAAACTGGCCAGCGGGCTCGTATATCGCCAAATAAAGATCGTCGTGTCCCCAGCTGGTAAGTGAAAGATTGGTATTGGTAGAATCGAAATTGGAGGTTTGCTCAAAACGCCCCCCTGCAACGATTCGGCCGTCAGTCAATATCACCACTGCTTTACCTATATCAAGCCCCGGCCCCAGAATTGGTCGTGCCCAAACAAAAGTTCCGTTTGCTGTAAGCTTCCACACAAAAGCATCCCCATTAGCGGAAGCGCTCATCTCAAATACTCCGGCATCGGGGTCAAAATCTGTGAGAAGTGTATACGAACCTGTGGCTACAATATTCCCTTGTGCGTCAATTGCAATACCACTGATGATTTCTGTATTGGTGCTGCCAATCCGTTTGGCCCACATCAACAAACCGCTTGTATTGTATTTAGCAACTGCTACATCGGTTGCCCCAACACTTGCCAAATTAAATGTGTTGGCGCTTGGGTCAAAGTCTGCAACGTTTCTAAATGTACAACCAATAACGGCTTCCCCCGCTGCTGTCACTGCCATGCAGTAGGCCAGATCTTCCTGAAAACCGCCCATTCGATTGGCATACAATAATTGCCCGTCGGGAGAAAATTTTAATAAAAAAATATCACGATTTCCACTGCTCACCAGGTTGGTTACTCCAACTCCGGGGTCCACATCCATTGTGCCGTCAAAGTAGCCCAGTGCATAGATGTTTGACTGGGCGTCGGTTTTTACATCTACCATTTGCTGTGAAAGGTTGTTTCCCAAACTTATAGCCCATATTAAGCTGCCTGTGGCGGTATAGCGTCCCAAAAATAAATCGGTGCTGCCTGCACTTACGAGGTTGACTACACCAACGCCAGGGTCAGCGTCAAGGGTGGCATTAAAAATACCGGCTATTATAATATTCCCCGTGGCATCAATCGCCATGCCCTTAAGTTGTGTAAAGCCCCCATTGTTAAGGGTAAAACCTCTGAGGTATTGGCCGGAAGACGAGTAGGTAGCTACAAAAGGGCTGTAGTTTAAATTACCTGTAAGTAGTGCAGTTGTATTTGCAGGGTCTGCATCTACTGTACCTTGTATATTGCCCGCCAGCAGCACTTCACCATTTGGTGCCATTCCCAAAGCCGATGGCCTTTCATGAAAAAGAGGCAAAAAGCCGCCAATTGTATTATTCCAAACATGGTCCCCTGCGGCCGTATATTGTATCACCACACCGTTTGAGTACCCAAGCGTGCTGGTACGCATAGCCACAGATACAGAGGGATCAAAATCAACCGTGGCGCTAAAGCTCCCGCCTATTTGCAGTGTGCCGTTGCCGTTGAAAAAAATACTGTTTATAAGATCTACGGAAGTGCTTCCAAAAGTCCAGGCTTGTTCATAGCTACCTGTGGCCAGGTCATATTTTCCTATCCAGCCGTCTGTATTGCCGGCACTGGTATAGGATGCTGTACCAGCACCGGGGTCAAAATCAACCTGGTTGCTAAACCTGCCAGCCAACCAAAGCGAACTGCCTGCTAGCCGCATATCAAGACAGCCATCGGTACCCGTACCGCCTAGTTTAAAGGCATAGAGCAGATCTCCATTAGCTGTATACCGTGCAAAAAATCCGTCGAGAGCACCAGTGCTTACCAGGTTAAAAGTACCATTCGGGTTAAAATTGGCAGTACCGGAAAAAGCGCCGCAAAGAGAAATTTGTCCTGTACCGTCGATTGCTACAGCACCAACGAGGTCATTTAAACTACCCCCAATTTTTTTGGCAAAAAGCAGGGTACCTGTTGTGGAGTATTTTGCAAAAAAAACGTCGGAATTGCTACCGTTTGATATCAGATTGGTTATACCTGCTCCTGTATCAAAATCTACCGTACCCCTAAAGGAGCCGGCAATAAAGATATTGCCAGTACCATCTACCGCCACAGCATCTCCCGTATCGGCTGCGGTACTACCGATACTAAAGGCTAACTGGTAGTTTAAAGAACTATTGAGCCGCAGCACATATATATCGGTATTGGAATTGTTGCCTGTGCTGGTTAGTACAGTGTTACCAGCACCGGGGTCAACGTCGCCTGTTCCCGAAAATGAACCAATTAATACAATATCGCCGTTGGTTGCTGCATTCACCTCCAGCACATTAAAGGCACCTGCACCGCCCACTTGCACAGCCTGTAACAATTGACCCTGGTTGTTGTAGCGGGCAATAAACACATCTGCTCCGCCGGTACTATTTAGGGCTTGAGGGCTTCCGGCGGTTGTTTGCAGGGTAATTGTTTGCTC
>JBBSDF010000008.1:0-93405 GCA_038249665.1 Chitinophagales bacterium | reverse complement strand
TCCATTTCTTCTTTTTCTTTATCGGCCAAATCAGTTCTTCCTTGTTGTGTAAATATTTCAAAAGAGTCTTTGCGCTGCTTCATCATTTTTTGCAAAAACTTCTGCTCTGTGGTTTCATCAATCACACCTTTAGCGCCCGGGTCGGTTTTTGCTTTGATGATCTCTGCCTTGATGGCGCGTAAACTTCTCAATACCGGTTCGTTCTTAGCTTTCATGGCATCTTTCATTTCCGCCATCACTTGTACTTCTAATGTCATAATCTTTATTTTAAAGAGTTAAAAATAGAACGCTTTCTTCATGTTTATTTCAACAAGAAAGTTCCTTCTGTCTGCTACAATGCTTAGTAGTTACTATCCGCCCTGCTCTTTCAGTTGTATCTCCCTGAATTTTTCAAAAAATTGTTTGGCAAAAACTTTCATTTCATCGCTTAGGTCTTGCTGATTAGTTGAACGGTGAAAAGAGTCGGCCATGCCCATCAACATCTGGTAATAAAAATCTCCCATTTCATCTATCATCATGTCTTTGGTCCAAAGGTCTATTCTCAATGCAGTTTTGTCTGTACCATCCCAAAATGCGACGCTCATGGCCTTGGCCTTTTGTGCCATGTTGGCACTGCTATCAGTTGCTTGCCAGTTGATCTGCTCCGGAATCTTATTTGGATCCAGCAACACGTCTATTTTAATAGTAGATTGTTTCATGTATTCGTAAAATTTAGTGTGCAAAGGTAAAAAGGAATGCGGGTTAATTGTTTATTACGCTTGAAATTGTTTCTGCCAGCAACAGGCTCTTGGTTTCATTGTTATTCCATTTTGCCCATTCAACACCCGCTTGTAGATATCCATTTTTAACGTCCTCATTTTTATAAAGTTGCATCATGGCATCCGCCAGTGCTTGTTGTCCTTCTTCAACATAAACAGCAGCTTCGCCTAATAATTGATTGTTCTGCTCTTTGTTTGGTACAATAGGCACAGCACCCGCCTTGATGCAATGCATAGGACCCAGATCACTCAATACATCTGGCTGTAAAAAAATGCCGGCAAATGCACCCCCGGCTATAGCTGCTTCTATGTCCATATCTCCCCCGTTGTGAAGATGTACGTCCTTTCTGTATTTATACAAATGAAAATCTTTCACGGGCTCTTCCTTTATTGATTGCAATAACACTAGTTGTAAACTCGATTTCATTCTTTTTTTAAACAACGAAAATGCTTTTAGCAAAAGCAGCATGTAGGGGTGGGTATCGCTGTTGTGGTAGCAATAAAAATATTCAATATCATTGCTGTATAAATTTAATACGCTGTCTCTTTGTTCCCACAACATGGGCACAAAGGCGGGTTGTAGCAAAGGAGCTATTACGCTCACTTTTTGCCTTGCTTCGGGATAGGCCTTATTTATTTGTAAGGCTACCCATTCGCTAACGGCAATGATACTATTCGATAGTTGGATAAATTTCAGGAAGTTTTTTTTCTGATATTTTTGATAGATGGCTTTGGGGGCATTTTTATCGTCATTAAAAAAACTGTTCCGAATAGCCAAAATTTGAGGCACCGTGGTTCTGCTGCTACAAATGGCGTATTCTGAGATAAAAATAGCAGCCTTTTCTTTTTTAAGCAGTACTGGCAACTTGAATTGATACCAGAAATGCAACAGTAAACTGTTTTTAAAAGATGGCCTGACAGGAATACTCTTGCAATTGCTTAGCAATGAGGAAGGTAAAATCATTTTACCACTGTGGAAAATCAAAAACTGGTGTTGGGGTTCTTTGGAGGAAAGCCATTGAATATGCTGCCACAAAAAAGAAGTGGGCAATGCGTCAGCGTCGATGTGCACAGCGATGTTCATACTGCAAAAGTAACCAGAGATCACCGCTTGTAGTTGATTATTTAAGCAATTTCATCTTCACCGTCTCAATTCGAGTGCCACTCACGTTGAGGATATCGAATTGATAGCTGCCTACAATGATGCGGTCTTTTTGCTGTGGAATAGATTCATTGTTCTGGATGATAAATCCTGAAAGTGTTTCCGCATTTTCATCATCGGGAAATTCTAGTCCGTATTTTTCTGTGATGAAATCAAGCTCCAATCTTCCACTAAATAAATATTCGTTGTTGGCCAGTTGTTTGTTCACCAGTTCATCTACTTCATCGTATTCGTCCTGTATCTCACCAAAAAGTTCTTCTAATAAATCTTCCATGGTAACAATACCGGCAGTGCCGCCAAATTCGTCTATCACCCAGGCAATTGTTTTTCTTTCTTTTGTAAATTTATCCATCAAACCCGTTACATTCATGCTTTCTGGAACAGTGGGTATGGGTAATAAAATATCACTGACAGATGCAGGATTTTTAAACAAATCGAGTTGGTGAATGTAACCCGTAATATTATCGATATCATTTTCATACACCACCAACTTGCTCAGTCTTGTTTCAACAAATTTGTCGGTCACCTCTTTGATGCTGCTATTATGTGCAATGCTGATGATTTCTTTGCGGGGTACCAGGCATTCCCGGAGTTTGGTTTCGCTGATAGACAACGCATTTTCAAAAAGTTCTTTGTTGATCTCTGAATTATCGTCTTCATTAAAGTTTTTGTTTTGTTGTATAAAATGTTCTAGGTCAATTTTACTGAACATCTCTTTTTTATCAGATAGTTTTACATTGAAAACGTATCGCAGTATCCACTCAGAAAAATGGATGAATGAGGTGGAAATACCAGCAAACAACCAAGAGAAAAATCTGGCAAAATAACTGATTACCGGATTCTGCAAAGCCACATTGCTTCTAGCCTGGAAAAATGCTCTGCTGAATATTATGAGCAACAAAATAATAAAAGTAGAAAGGGATATTTCTATCAACAATCCCAGGTAATCAACGCTGATACCAGTTGTTTCTGATGTATTGGATGGCCTGACATTTAAAATTTTTTTGAACCACTGCCACACCGGCCCGAGCATTTCGCCTACCAATAAGCCATAAATGACCAGAACAGTATTGATAGCCACCAATATGGTACCAATAAACCTGGTAGGGTGTTCTGAAAAATCACCCCAGGTTTTACCGCTGTAGGTTCCTTGCTTTTTGCTGAGTTCGATAGAAAGTTTGTTGGCTGAAATAAATGCCACTTCAATGCCTGCAAAAAAACAGATCAGTAGAACCGATAACACGAATATTGAAAGCAGTATGCTGTATTCCATATATTAAAAATAAGAAATTAAGCTCAATCGTTTTTGATACTTTGTACAGAAGCAGCCTGGAGAAAATCTTGTACCAGGTTTTCGGCGTCTGCACAAGCCCTTTCTAGGTCATCGTTGATGATCACTTCGTCAAAATGGATTTTAAACGAAATTTCGTAAGACGCTTTGTTTACCCGAGCTGCGAGGGTTTCTGCTGTTTCTGTTCCCCGGCTCATCAATCTTTTTTTCAGTTCATCCACAGTAGGGGGTTCAATAAAAATACTTAAGGTATTGATGGGGTATTGTTTTTGCACGTGAATAGCGCCTTTTACATCAATATCGAGCACAGGCACTTGCCCATTGCTCCAAATTCTTTCCAGTTCAGATTTCAGCGTACCATAATACTTTCCTTCGTACACCATTTCCCATTCAGCAAAGGCCTTCTCTTTTATTTTTTCCTGAAAAATTGCTTCATCCAAGAAGTAATAATCAACACCATCTCTTTCATTCGGCCTGGGCGTACGCGTGGCAGCCGAAATAGAAAATGCCAATTGCGGAAAACGCTGCATCAGGTTTCTGGTGATAGAAGTTTTACCTGCACCCGAAGGTGCTGTAATGATGAGGATTTTATGGTAAACTGAGCTCATGAGCAAAGAAAAGTAAAATTTACCATTTCCCGTTGTATGCATTCATTTTTAAACAGCCAATTACTTTACAAAATACCACCGAACACGCTTTTGATCAAAGCCTTTTAATATCTGCCCCCAGGTTTCTCAATCTTTCATCAATGTTTTGATACCCACGATCGATCTGTTCTATATTTTGAATAGTACTTTTTCCGGTGGCACTCAGCGCCGCAATTAGCAGGGCTACACCTGCCCTTATGTCTGGACTGCTCATGGTGATACCCCTGAGTTGTGTTGCTCTTTCTAAACCGATCACCACGGCACGGTGCGGATCGCAGAGGATAATTTGAGCACCCATTTCTATTAATTTATCTACAAAAAACAAACGGCTTTCAAACATTTTCTGGTGAATGAGCACGCTTCCCCTGGCTTGAATGGCGGTTACTAAAACGATGCTCAGTAAATCGGGCGTGAAACCCGGCCATGGATGATCGGAAATCGTGAGTATGCCACCATCCATATATTTCTTTATTTCGTACGAATCTTGTGCGGGCACCTGAATATCATCTCCAACGATGTTGAGTGTAATACCCAATTGTCTGAATTTGTCTGGAATAACCCCCAGTGAAGCAACGCCTGCACCTTTGATGGTAATATCGCCACGGGTCATGGCGGCCAGTCCAATAAAACTACCCACTTCAATCATATCGGCCAGCATGGTATGGGTGGTACCCATCATTTTTTCTACGCCGTGTACAACAAGTAGGTTGCTTCCGATGCCTTCAATACGAGCGCCCATCCTGTTCAGCATATTGCAAAGCTGCTGCAGGTAAGGTTCGCAAGCCGCGTTGTAAATAGTGGTGGTGCCTTCTGCCATCACGGCCGCCATCAGTATGTTAGCCGTTCCTGTTACGCTAGGCTCATCCAGCAACATAGTAGTTCCTTTTAGCATCGGCGCTTCCAAAGCAAAAAAACTACTATCACTGTTGTATTGATAAGATGCGCCCAGTTTTTCGAAGCCAATGATATGGGTATCCAAACGGCGACGTCCGATTTTGTCGCCGCCAGGTTTGGGCAAATAGGCTTTTTTAAACCTCGATAACAGCGGCCCAGCCAGCATCACAGAACCTCGCAGGCGCGAGCTTTTTTTGTGGTAATCGGCGCTTTGCAAATAATCTACGTTCACATCGTCGGCACAAAACACACAACTGTTGCGGCTGGTACGGCTCACTTTCACATTCATTTCTGCCAGTAACTCAATGAGTAAGTTTACGTCAATAATATCTGGAATGTTTTGAATCGTGACTTCTTCTGAAGTCAATAATACAGCACTGATGATTTGCAAGGCCTCATTTTTAGCGCCCTGTGGGGTGATAGTTCCATGGAGGGCATTGCCGCCCCTTACTTCAAATATGCTCATATCTATGGTTGTTATATCCTGAATTATATTTGGAATTCTATGTTCAAAGGTTGAAAGTAATGGATTGTTTTGAAATGTGGGAGCTGTTGTAGAACCAGCCAGCATGGGGCAACAAAAAACCCTGAATTTTTCAGGGTTTTTGGGTTATCTGTTGTTGAGTGATCAATATCTTTTTTTAAAATTTCTGTTGTTGCTGTTCCGGTTGTCTCTGCCGGGGCCTGGCTGGTTTCGGTTATTAGTGTTATTGTTATTGTTGTTATTATTGTTGTTGTTGTTATTGTTTCTATTGTCTCTACCGCCGCCTTGTTGGCCGCTGCCGCTTCTGTTGTCTCGGCTACCAAAGTTTTTTCTGAACTGGTTTCTTCCACCAGTATTGCTTGCGTAGTCATCTCTATCCCGCATATTATCGGTGCGGTGTTTTACGAATGGGCGGTTGTTAAATTCCAGTTCCCCTTTGGTGATGGTGCTCAGTTCTTGCTGAATGGTATCATCGTGTACCAATTCCTTGTGCCAGTTGCTGTAGGTGAGCTTCATGTAGTAGGCGATGGCGTTGGCAAACCCTTGTTTTTTCTCGGGGTTTTCTTCGCTCAATGCTTTGTTGATGACTACTTCTATATTTTTTCCTAAATGGTTGTATTTAGGATATTTTTTAGGATAGCTCAATTTGTCTGGCTTGGCTTTCAGGGTTTCTCTGGTGGGAATGGGGTATGGGCTCTCTACATCCAGCTTAAAATCGCTGATCAAAAATAAATGATCCCATAATTTATGCCTGAAATCCTCCACGTTTTTTAAATGAGGATTGAGTGTACCCATTAGTTCTATTACCGCAAAAGCATTGCGCTGGCGGTCTTCTTTGTTTTCAATACTCAACAAGTATTCAACCATTTTTTGAATATGGCGGCCATATTCTTTCATGATCAAATGATTGCGGGTAGTATTGTACTCCATGTTCTCTACGTTCATCATATCAGCAAATGTAAGTGATAATAAGGGCCCAAACAAGATTTTAGTGCCAATTATAGCGTGTTAGGGGCCTTGAGTTTATTGTTCAGCAGGTATTTTTTGCCAAGAAAATAAGCAATAATTGCCCCAATAGCATCTGCAACAGCATCATACAGATCAAAACTTCTTCCAGGTACCCAAAAATATTGGATACATTCAGTACAAAATCCCCAAACACAAACGGCGAGGGTAATTTTTAAAAATCGTTGTTGCAAAGTTGGCCTCGTCAGATTTTTTTGCATCAACGGCAGCATAAAAAAGAAAGCGACCATACCAAAAAACAAGATATGGAGCCATTTGTCGAGCTTGATCAATTCCGTCCAATCGCCCAGATCTGGCAGGTCTTTTCCCGGCGTGCACAACAAAACCAATAGCAGCAACGTCCACAAAACTGCCGGCACATACGTTTTAAAAAAGGAAACGATCCATTTTTTCATGAGTCAACGGCTATTAATAAAAAGAGCATAGAAAATACCTATGCTCTTTTGGTTATGTGTTTCAATCAAACTATTAATTTACCAATGCTTCGTAAGCAGCAGCATCCATCAAGGCTTCCACATCGGCAATATTGTCGACCGACATTTTTACCATCCAGCCTTCCCCATAAGGATCGCTGTTAACCAATTCTGGGCTGCCTTCTAATGCAGGGTTCACTTCAGTTACCGTTCCTGCAACAGGCAGAAACAAATCACTCACCGTTTTCACAGCTTCTACTGTTCCAAATACTTCTTCAGCGCCCAATGCTTTTCCTTTGCTGTTAACATCTACATATACAATGTCTCCCAGCTCGCCCTGGGCAAATTGGGTAATGCCAATGGTGGCAATATTGCCTTCCAGAGAAATCCATTCGTGGTCTTTTGTGTACTTTAAGTTTGCAGGAAAACTCATATTGTTTTGTTTAATTTGATGGTAAAATGTTGTTCCCGCAAGGTATTAATAAAACTTACACAATACCTATTCTGTTGGTTGGAATATTTTTGCTAAAATTTACAGAAACGGATCAACTTTGTTTTACCTCGAAGTTTATTTCAAGATCTCCATTCGCATTCTCACATCGCCCAACGGTCTGTTATTGCCATCTCTGGGCACATTTACAATTTTGCCAATTACTTCCAACCCACTGATCACTTCTCCAAAAACCGTGTAACCCATGTCTAACTGTGGAGTGCCTCCAAATGTGGTGTACGCTGCCCTTTGTTCGGGTGTGTATTTAAAGCCATTGCGCTGTTCAAACTGGTTAAGCTGTTCTTCCGTTTGCACTTTACCTTCTACGAGGTAAAACTGACAGGCGCTGCTCGCTTTTTCGGGATTGCCATCTCTGGCAGCGGCCAACACGCCTTTTTTATGAATCAAACCTGGTTTAAATTCTGCCGGAATTCTAGTCATGTCTCCACCACCATTACCCAAACCAGCACCAGGCATTGCATATTTACTGCTGGGGTCTCCACCCTGAATCATGAATTGTGGAATCACCCGGTGAAAAAGAAGGCTGTCGTAAAAGCCTTGTTGTAACAGCTTTACAAAATTATCTCTGTGTAAGGGAGTTGAATCGGACAACTGTACCACAATATTCCCCGAATCGGTAACAATTTTTATTTTAACCGGTCTAACGGGTGTGGTGGCTTTACGATTAGCAGCCTGTGTGGGAACACCTGATCCGCTGATGCGGGGATTGGCCCCGCCAGGCTTTGGATTTTTTTGAGAAAACCCCATCTGGCAACTACCCACCGCTAACAATAAGCAAACGGAAAATTTAGAAAAAATACTCATGCTATTTTTTATTTTTGATTAACTACAAAATGCTTCAAATTATTGTACTAAAAATAACGCGAATTATATATTGCTCTATCGAAACTTGTGATTTTTAACGAAAGGTGACCAGCCTGACCACTTTTGCTGGTTGCAAAAACTATGCATCAAGGAACCCAAGGTTGCCGAAATACAGTAACACATGGTCTTTCAGAAAATTTTCCTGCTCGTAGGTTTCCAATTCCGGCAAAGCTTTTATTTGCGAAAAATGAGGCCAACCTTCATCGTCATGACCATCCAACAAATAATAACTACTTGCCGATAAAATGCTGCATATTGCGATGTGCATCAGGTCTTGCTTTTGTTCTTTCGAAAACTCCTGCGGCCCCTGCCCCAATTCTTGTATCCCTATGAGCAGGAGTACGCCGTTCATATCTGGTTTAATACCATATCGTTCTTTTAATTTGATGCGCAATTTGAGCCAGCGCACCTGTAAATCTTCCGCTGCATGTAACATGCTGCAAAGGTAATGCCTCCAAATGAATTCAGTTTAAAATCCTGCCAGCACTTAATAGTAGCTTCTACCATTTATTAAATGGAACCTTATCTTTGCGGCATCCATTTTTTAAATTAAGTAATTATACATGTTACAGATCAGCTATATCAGACAAAATGCGGAGTTGGTAAAGGAAAAATTAGGCTTGAAAAATTTTGCTTCAATAGGCTTGGTGGATGAGCTGATTGGTTTAGATGAAGAATTGCGTAAACAAAAAACACTGGCCGAAACTTTACAGGCACAACAAAATGCGGCGTCTAAAGAAATAGGGTTGCTGATGTTGAAAGGAGACAAAGAAGCCGCGGAAATAAAAAAGCAGGAAGTCACTTCTTCAAAAGAAGCACTGGCAACAGCCAAAACCAAATTGGAAGAAATGGAGATTATCTTAACTTCCAAATTACTGAGTTTACCCAATTTGCCTCATTCCTCCGTACCAAAAGGTAAAACGCCGGATCACAATGAAGTGGTGAATGAAGGTGGAATTATTCCCGAATTGTATGTGGATGCCAAACCACATTGGGATTTGATAAAAGAATACGACCTCATCGATTTTGAAACGGGTGCCCGCATAACGGGTACCGGCTTCCCTGTTTACAAAGGCAAGGGTGCCAAATTGCAACGGACGTTGATCCAATATTTTTTAGACTACAACACCTCTGCCGGCTACACAGAATATGCACCACCATTGTTGGTGAACGAAGCTACTGCCTATGGAACCGGTCAATTGCCCGATAAAGAAGGGCAGATGTACCACATCACTGCTGATGGATTTTACCTGATTCCCACGGCCGAAGTTCCGGTGACCAATATTTATGCAGATCAGTTGTTGAAAGAAAACGAACTGCCTATTAAAATGACGGCTTACACCCCGTGTTTTAGAAGAGAAGCTGGAAGTTTTGGTGCCGATGTGCGTGGGCTAAATCGATTGCACCAGTTTGATAAAGTGGAAGTGGTGCAATTGGTGCACCCCGCAGTGAGTTATGGTGTGTTGGAAGAAATGGTGAACCATGTAGAACGCCTTTTACAATTCCTCGAACTTCCTTATCGAATTCTTCGTTTATGCGGTGGCGATATGAGTTTTACGGCTGCACTTACTTACGATTTTGAAGTGTATAGCGCCGCCCAGCAAAAATGGCTGGAAGTAAGTTCTGTGAGCAACTTCGAAACTTTTCAAACCAACCGGATGAAAATTCGTTACAAAGATGGGGAAGGCAAATCTCAATTGTTACATTCACTAAACGGTTCTTCGCTGGCATTGCCCCGCATTGTGGCAGCACTATTGGAAAATAATCAAAAAGAAGATGGCATTCACCTGCCGAAAGCCCTTCACTCCTATTTTGGAGCCGCTAAAATTGAAAGACCATAGCGATGTTGATGAACGTATAAGATGGATTTACATTTGTTCAACTGCACAAAATTGATTGCGCCCAAGGACATCTTTTTCGGTGTGGTTGAAAAGCAGTTGCCTAAGAATTATTATTTACTTTTTTTACAGAAGTGCTGTTTTTTGAATTCACTCGCGAAATAGTATCAATATTGTTTTTTTTTATTGCCGCTTCCATGGCAACCTCTTTGTAATGCAATTTTAGAAGCAGAAAAAAACCGGGTATCTGTTATAATTTTGAAAAGCATTAAACGTTTGCATTTGTAAATGGTCTATAAAAATGCGAAGCAATAATTTTACTGTATGATACTATCCAACCGACTAAAAAATCAACATCTTTTGTGGCGGGCAGCATTTGGGCCTATGGCTGAAAATGCGGCGGGTTTAGACGATCTTTCTCAAAAAAAATTGTGGGAGCTGTTGGTCAAAACATCTTTAAAGGCACCTGAAAAAATGGTAGTGGCCCAAAATCTTGCCGACGGTTTGGTGAAAGGGGTACAAGATCTTTCTATGCAAAATGAATTATCGAAAGCGGAAGCCGGCAGAAAAAGAAGACAACAGTCAAGAGAGGAACTTAAAAATTTAAACATCTTGTGGCTCGATGAAATGATCAACAGTGAGGCGCAACTGCGCGAAAAGATGAGTTTGTTCTGGCATGGTCACTTTGCATGCAGGGTAGTGAATAGCTATTTTCAACAAGAATTACTGCATGTGATCAGAACGAATGCATTGGGTAATTTCGGCGATCTTTTAAAAGCGGTGAGCAAATCACCTTCGATGCTGCAGTTTCTGAATAATCAACAAAACAGAAAAGGAAGCCCCAACGAAAATTTTGCCCGGGAAGTGATGGAATTGTTTACCATGGGCAGGGGCAATTATACAGAAAATGATGTGAAAGAAGCCGCCAGAGCCTTTACGGGCTGGGGTTTTAACCTTCAAGGCGATTTTATATTTCGTAAACCTCAACACGATGCCGGTAGTAAAACCATTTTTGGCAAAACAGGCAATTTTACGGGGGATGATGTACTAAACTTGTTATTAGAAAAACCCGGAACAGCTGTGTTCATCACCAAAAAGATATACAGCTATTTTGTAAACGAACAGCCCAACGATCAGAATATTCAATGGCTGGCGCAACGTTTCTACGATAACAATTACGATCTTAAAAAATTATTAAAAGATATCTATACCAGTGGTTGGTTTTACGATGAAAAAAATATTGGCAATAAAATAAAATCACCCATCGAATTGATTGCAGGCATCCGGAGGTTTTTACCATTGCAATTAGACAATGACCAAAGTCAGTTACTGTTTCAAAAAGTGCTCGGGCAAATTTTATTTTATCCACCCAATGTAGCAGGATGGCCCGGTGGTAAAACGTGGATCGATAGCAGCACCCTGATGGTTCGATTGCAATTGCCACAAGTGTTGGCTGCCAAAGAAGCCATTACCATCAAAGCTAAAAATGACGACGACGTAAACATGGGCCAGATGATGGAAGAGCAGCAACGGATCAACAGAAACAAAGCCTATACCAACAAAGGTGCTTCCGCGGACATTGATTGGGGTTTGGTGGTTAAAGTATTTGAAAAAATAAAAAGAGATCAGCTCTCACAAAAAATTGCGGATACCTTGTTGCAAAGTAACAGCAGGGTGAACGATGCTGTACTCAACAAACACATCGCAGCCGACAGTAGAGAAAGTTTTATAAAAACCAGCATCATCCAACTGATGGCAACACCAGAATACCAGTTGTGTTAATCAAAATAATACACGAACTATTGGCAATTGCCAACAGCTAAATTGTAGGTTATGCAAATAAAACGTAAAGAATTTTTACAAATAGGTTCCCTGGCAACCGCATCACTGATGTTACCAAAATTTCTCAAAGCATTTGAGCAAAAAAATATGGTACCGTCTGGCAACAAAGTAGTGGTGGTGATTCAATTCAGTGGTGGCAACGACGGACTCAACACCGTTATACCTGTTACCAATGACATTTATTACAAAGAGCGGCCGAGGTTAGCCATCAAAAAAGACAAAGCACTTTCTTTGACAGGCGATGTTGGTTTAAATCCTGCACTCGAAGCTTTCAAAGGCTTGTATGATGAGGGCAATTTATCGATCCTCAACAATGTAGGCTATCCCAATCCGGACAGATCTCATTTTCGCAGCATGGATATTTGGCACAGTGCCAGCAATAGCAACGATTATGTGTACACGGGTTGGTTAGGCAGATACCTGGATGCACAGTGCAAAGGTTGCGACAAACCAACTCAGATTTTAGAAGTAGATGATATGTTGAGCCTGGCCCTAAAGGGAAACGAAAAAAATGGCTTAGCGTTTACTGATGCCCGAAGATTGTACAGCAGCAGCAACGAACGTTTTTACAAGGAGATCAATGCGGCACACCAAGGTACAGAAGCGACCATAGATTATTTGTATAAAACGATGAGTGAAACCTTGAGCAGCGCCGATTATATTTTTCAACAAAGCAAAAAAAATCCCACGGCTGCCACTTACCCTGCCACTGAAATGGGTAAAAATTTAAAGACGATTGCATCACTGATCATGAGCGATATCAATACCAAAGTGTATTATTTATCGCTGGGAAGTTTCGATACACACATCAATCAGGAAGCGCAACAAAAAAGATTGTTCACCGAATTGAATGATGCCATCAAAGTATTTACAACTGATCTTAAAAAGAACAACCGTTTCGAAGATGTATTGATGATGACCTTCTCTGAATTTGGTCGCCGTGTCTCTCAAAATGCCAGTAATGGTACCGATCACGGAACGGCCAACAATATGTTTTTTATCAGTGGTGGTCTAAAAGAAAAGGGTATTTTAAACGATATGCCCGATCTGAAAGATTTGAATGAAGGGGATCTGAAACACAAGGTTGATTTTAAAAATGTGTATGCCACTGTTTTAAATAAATGGTTGGGAAGTGATGATGCGGCTATTCTCGGCAAACGATACGATCAACTCAATTTTATCTAATCCGGCAGCATTAAGAAAAAGGCGATCTCAATGGATCGCCTTTTTCTTAAATATTTATTGAACGCCTTTTTCTTTCATGATTCTGTTGAGCCATTTCAACATCGAAAAAATAATAAAGGTAGCTATCAGAAGTAGCACAAAATTTACCCAAAAGAAATTTGATTTGTGTTCGTAACCATCCCACATGGTGGCTAATACGCCTGACAATTTATTTCCGATAGAGGTAGCTAAAAACCAGCCGCCCATCATCAAAGATGTGATGCGTACAGGACTTAATTTTGACACCAATGACAGTCCCATTGGGCTCAACAACAATTCACCCACCGTGATCACACCGTAAGAGCCAATCAGCCACCACACACTGGCTTTTTCTGTACCATTGCTACTCACATGGGTGGCTGCTACCATCACCAATACAGACAATGCGGTGATCAATAATCCAAAAGCAATTTTAGTGGCCGTAGAAGGTTCTTTTTTTCTGCCACGCAGAAAGGCGAAAAATGCCACCACCAATGGCGTCAATAAAATAACCCAACCCGGATTAATCGACTGCGTTAGCGGGGTACTCCAGAGAGTAACACTGCTGCCTTCTGCGGGTAATTGATCAGCGGATTCATTTTTAAAATAGACCGGGTAGTTGTATTCTTTTTTTACTTCACCCAATTCGTTTTTTTGAATACGGAATTGTGCATCATATTGATTGATGGAATCTTTTTTGTAGGGAATATCTTCTGCAAGTTTTACTGCTTTAACTACATCTGCTGCGGTGCCACTTACTTGTCTGTTCGTATAGCTATCGGCCCAAATGGTAAGTGCTGTTCCGTTTTGTTTGAACACCGCCCAAAACATAATTACGGCTGCAAAAATAGAGAGCAGTGCAGCTATGGGTCGCTTTTCATCTGGCGTAGCCCTGAAATAAAGAGAGGCATAAAAATAGATCACAGGAATGCAGGCAAAGATGAAAGCATCGTTGCTATCGCTTTGAAAAATATTGCCGGGAATGATCCAACCCAACACACCTGCCACTGCTGATGGTACCAGGATGGTGAGTACAATTTTTGAGAAAGGCATATCTTCTTTACTCATGGGTTTGCGAATATCGCCAGACGTGTAATGCCTGGTGCCCAACATAAAAATGATGACACCTACAAACATACCAATACCTGCGGCAACAAATGCATACTTCCATCCCCAAATAATAATGATAGCGGTACTGCAAAAATTACAAATAAAAGCACCTACATTGATGCCCATGTAAAAAATATTAAAGCCTTCATCTTTGCGGGCTACGAATTCTGGTGCAGAATACAGGTTACCCAACAAAGTGCTGATATTGGGTTTGAAAAATCCATTGCCAACGATCACCAATGTCATGGAAACATATAACATTGGTAAGCTATGGACTGCCATCATACAATAACCAATACCCATCATGATGCCACCTGCAATGATCGATTTGCGGTAACCAAAATACCTGTCAGCCAATAAGCCTCCAATAAAAGGCGTTAAAAACACGAGGGCTATAAAAGTACCATACAGATCAGCCGCTTCCCTGTTGGTCATGGCAAAACCATTCTCTACATTTTTGAGGTACAACAAAAAAATGCCAATCATCAGGTAATAGCCAAACCGCTCCCACATTTCGCTGAAAAACAAATAAGGTAAGGCTTTTGGATGTTTGGGTGAATTGCTCATGCCATCTAGATTTAGAAAAGGGAAGATAATTAAAAAGGCAACCCTACGATTGCCTTTTATTAAAATATTCGATTAAAAATTTCCTTTATACATTCAACATAGTTTGTTGCAAATGAGAAAATATTTATTCTTTATCAATATGCATCATTTGTTGTAATTTTTTTGTGAGCATAAATAAAATCAAAGAAGCAATGCCTGCCATCACCACAAATAACATGAAGAAATCGTAGTTGTCTTTCATTTCATAACCCATAAAACTTTTTACTTTGCCATCCGGATACAAAGCGCTTAATACGCCAGCAAGCTTGTTGGCAGCGGCATTGGCAAGGAACCATACAGCCATCAACAACGATGCATATTTGAATGGAGCTAATTTATTTACAAGCGATAATCCAATGGGCGATAAACAGAGTTCACCCCAGGTGTGAAGCGCATACATTCCTACGAGCCAAATGATACTTACCTTGATACCAGGGCCTACATCTTTCACCCCAAATGCGATCCATAAATAACCGATTGCCAACAGAAATAAACCGATGGCCATTTTTGTAGGCGAAGAAGGTTCGTTTTTTCCGAGTTTGATCCAAAGCCATGCAAAGAGCGGTGCAAAGATCACCACAAAAATAGAATTCAAAGATTGGAACCAACTGGTGGGAACAGTGAAGAAACCCAGGTCTCGTTGTGTTTGTTCAGAAGCAAAAAATGTTAAGGAAGCACCTGCTTGTTCAAAAGCACTCCAAAAGAAAATAACGAAAAAGGCTACGATGAAAATAACACTGATGCGCTGCTTCTCAATTGATCCCAGTGATTTATCTGAAAAAATTAATACAGCAATAAATATGGTAGCTGCTATCAACAGGTAAGTGAGGTATCCAATCACTTTTGCATCGAGGTACAAAAGTCCGATAGCGAGTCCGGAAAACAATGCTAATCCAACAATAATGAAAATTGGTTTTAACCAAACTACGGGCGCATTCGTCGGCGTCATTCCCAGTATTTGTTTGTCTGGCCCAAGCACATATTTTTTATGATAAGCCAACTGCACCACTACGCTGATCAACATACCAATTCCTGCTGCAAGAAAGGCCCATTTAAAATCAGCAGGATTACCGGTGTCCCCTACCAGACCACAGATGAATGGGCCAAACGCCCCGCCTACATTAATACCCATGTAAAAAATGGTGTAAGCAGAATCAATTCTACGATCGCCCTTGGCATACATTTGCCCAACCAGTGAAGATATATTGGGTTTAAAAAAACCATTACCGGCGATCATTAATCCGAGTCCACTAAAAAATAAAATGGCCGAAAGATCAGCGGAGGATTCGTAAGTGGAGGCACAAAAGAAAAGTACGAACTCACCCAATGCCATGACGAGCCCCCCTACAATGATGGATCTTTGGTTGCCCCAATAACGATCTGCTACATATCCACCAATCAATGGTGTGAGGTACACCAAACTGGTGTAACTGCCATAAAGATTAGATGCAAATACTTTGTCGAACAAAAGTGCCTTGGTCATGAAAAGTATCAGGATGGCCCTCATGCCATAATAGTTGAAACGTTCCCACATCTCTGTACCAAAAAGAACCCATAAGCCTTTTGGGTGTGCTGGCTGCGCTATCTGATCTGCCATAGTAAATAGGTTTAGTTGCTGTTAGTCAGGTTAAAAAATTGCTTAAGTGGCTCAAAATAGTGAAATTCTACTTATTGACAGCATTTCAGAGTTGGCATTTTGTACAGATGATTTTTTGTTCTAATAAATTGATACCGTTCAATAATTTTTTTTAATTTGGTAACGAATGTCTGATTAAATTCGCCTCACAATTTAAAACCTACAAAAAAGTAATACAACATCCTACATGAATATTCTAATCGTTGGAGCAGGCGGTAGGGAACACACCCTAGCCTGGAAGCTCAAACAAAGTCCATTGTGTGAAAAACTATTTATCGCCCCTGGAAACGCAGGTACTGCCCAATGCGGTACCAATCTCCAAATAGCTACCACTGCTTTTGAAGAACTAGCTAAAGCTAGTAAGCAACATAAAATTGATCTCTTACTCGTGGGTCCGGAAGAGCCTTTGGTGAAAGGCATTTATGATTTCTTTAAAAATGACCCCGCAACCGCACACATACAAGTAATAGGGCCATCCGCAGAAGCCTCCCTGCTGGAAGGAAGCAAGGCTTACGCCAAAGCATTTATGCAACGCCACCAAGTACCTACCGCAGTCTATCGGGAATTTACAGTTGATAATTTTGACGAAGGCCTGGCTTATATTAAATCGCATACATTGCCCATCGTTTTAAAAGCAGATGGGTTAGCTGCTGGTAAAGGCGTATTGATTTGTAAATCCTATCTGGAAGCATCAGCCGAATTTGATCTCATGATTCACCGGCATAAATTTGGCGAAGCTGGTAACAAAGTGGTGATTGAAGAATTTTTGACAGGTATCGAAATGAGTGTGTTTGCTCTTACCGATGGAAAAGATTTTGTATTGCTTCCTGAAGCCAAAGATTATAAAAGAGTTGGTGAAGGCGATACTGGTTTAAACACCGGCGGAATGGGCGCTGTGAGTCCTTTGCCTTTTTTTGACGAGGCGCTCAAACAAAAAATATTGGATCGCATTGTAAAACCCACTATTGATGGGCTTCACAATGACGGACTCAATTACCATGGGTTCGTATTTTTTGGATTAATGATTACTCCCCAACTAGAGCCCATGGTGATTGAATACAATTGCCGAATGGGCGATCCGGAAACGGAAGTAGTGATTCCAAGAATCACCAACGACCTGCTCGATATTTTGCAAGCCATGTCACAGCAACGCCTTCACGAAATTAAGATCGTAACAGATCCTCGTGCCGCCGCTACCATTGTAGCAGTAAGCGGAGGTTATCCCGGCTATTATGAAAAAGGGAAGACTATCGATGGTATTGAAGCAGAAAAAAATAATGGCGAAACCATCGTCTTTCATTCCGGAACCACTTCCAAAGATGGGGCAGTGATGACCAACGGCGGAAGGGTACTGGCCGTCACTTCTTTTGGAACAGACATTGCAGATGCAGTACACAAATCAAAAGAAAGACTCATTGATATCTATTTTGACGATATTAACTACAGAAGAGATATTGGCTTCGAATTTGTAGAGAAGAATTGAAACCATCATCGGCCAGAACCAGAAATGTATCAACCAAACGAATCCAATTGTTCAAATTAAAGCACAAATGCTTTTTCCACAACGAGGTAAAACATTGTTAATAAAACTTATTTGTTTTAAAAATAAATTTTTGGCTTTGTTTAATCCAATATTTTAGTTCAACTTTGTCCACGTTCACTTATTAGTACGCTTTCACAAAAAAATCATGGGAATTTTCAATTTTTTCACTCAGGAGATCGCCATAGATCTCGGAACGGCCAATACCCTCATCATGCACAATGACGAAGTAGTGGTAAACGAACCCTCTATTGTGGCTTTAGACAGAAACAATCCAAAGAACTTATTGGCAGTGGGTAAAAAGGCATTAATGATGCACGAAAAAACCCATGAAAGCATCCGAACCGTTCGGCCTTTAAGAGATGGCGTCATAGCAGATTTTAATGCCGCAGAATTGATGATCCGCGAGTTGATTAAATTGGTTTATCCCAAAAAACCGCTGTTTGCACCTAGTTGGAGAATGATGATCTGTATTCCCAGCAGTATCACAGAAGTGGAAAAACGTGCAGTTAGAGACAGTGCAGAACAAGCTGGCGCCAAAGAAGTGTACCTTATTCACGAACCCATGGCCGCTGCGCTGGGTATAGGAATCGACGTAGAGGAACCAGTGGGAAACATGATCATCGATATCGGTGGGGGTACCACTGGCATCACAGTAATTGCATTGGCAGGAATTGTGTGCGACCAAAGTATTCGTATTGCCGGCGACGAATTTACAGCCGATATCATGGAAGCTTTGCGTCGCTACCATAGTTTATTGATCGGTGAACGCACCGCAGAACAAATTAAAATACAAGTGGGAGCGGCCATGAAAGACCTCGAAAATCCACCTGATGATATACCAGTAAATGGCAGAGATCTTGTTACCGGTATTCCAAAACAGGTAATGGTGAGTTATCAAGAAATTGCAGAAGCGCTGGATAAAAGTATTTTTAAAATTGAAGAAGCTATCTTGAAAGCGTTGGAAACAACACCACCTGAGTTGGCTGCTGATATTTACCGCAGGGGTTTGTATATCACAGGCGGTGGAGCCCTGTTGCGCGGGCTCGATAAACGCCTGGCCGCTAAAATTAAATTACCTGTACACGTGGCCGATGATCCGCTTAAGAGCGTGGTAAGAGGAACCGGCATTGCACTGAAGAATTACGACAAGTTTCCTTTTGTAATGAGATAAAAAACAACCTTCTAATATAAAAATCCTGCATGTACAAATAGGGACTTCCCTTGTTTATTATGCAGTATTTTTTACCGTAAACATTTTACTGCCGGTGCGCAATATCTTTCTTTTCATCCGCCGTTATTTCAACTTTCTGTTGTTTGTACTACTGCAGGTGATCTGTATCGCTCTGATTGTTCAATATAGCAAATATCACCAGGCCACGTTCGGCAGTACCGCCAATCAGCTGATCGGCAACATTAACAAGCGCTACGATAACATCGAATATTATTTTCAACTCAAAAAAACAAACGATTCCCTAATGAAAGCCAATGAGCGACTCTACAATCAATTGGCCTACAATTTTAATGTGCCTGATACAAACATCAAACAAAGAGTAGACAGCATTCGCCTTGACTCAATCGAATCTTTCCGGCAATTTACTTACCTGAGTGGCAAAATCGTATCCAATTCAGTAAGCAGTCAAAGTAATTTTTTGGTATTAAGCGGAAATAATGTTTCCAAAATGCGCGTAGGGATGGGAGTAGTAGATCAAAGTAATGCAGCTGTTGGCGTGATTTCGGATGTTAGTGAAAACTTTGCTGTGGTGATGAGCTTGCTGCACAAAGACAGTAAGATCAGCGGTAAAATTCTAAAAACAGGAGAAACCGGCACCGTTACCTGGGATGGAAAATATCCCAATGTGCTAACACTCAACGATATTCCCAAAAGCACAAAACTAACAAAAGGCGACACCATCATCACCAGTGGATTCAGTACTTTTTTTCCAAAAGGCCTGATGCTGGGTAGAGTGGAAGAAGTGTACCAAGACAAATCTTCTAACAACGTAAAAGTAGCAGTGAAAACAGCCGCCAATTTCTATAACCTTGAATTTGGTTATGCCATCGATAATGTGCAACAAATTGGCATCCGAAAACTATTAGATAAAGCAAAAGCAAGCAGCAATTAAAGCCCATGAGTAGCTTAATAAAAAATATTACACGCTTTGTTTTTCTGATCTTAATTCAGGTTTTTGTGCTCGATAGAATTCACCTGCACCAGATGGTAACCCCCTATTTGTATTTTTTATTCATCTTATGGCTGCCCTTCAAAATGCAGCGTAGCTGGGTAATGATACTTGGTTTTTTGGTTGGGATTGCACTAGATGGCTTTCGTCACCAGCCTGGGTTTCATGCAGCAGCCTGCGTAATGCTGGCGTATTTCCGTCCTTTTTTGATCAATATCCTTATTCCGCAGGAAGGATCAGAAACCAATTATGAAGAACCTTCTTTTGCTAGTATGGGTGGATTATTGCCTTACTTAATTTATGCAGGATTTCTCTCTTTTTTACACAACGCCTGGTTATTCCTTTTAGAAGCATGGCAGTTCGGAAACATTTGGTACTTTCTTGTAAAAACAGTTTTATCTACCGCCATTAGTTTGGTACTCATTCTCATCACAGAACTGATATTTGTGCGCAAACAAAAATTTAGAACCAACACAATTTAATAACAGTGAGCGGAGTTATATTTTTTGTAGATATTTTTGTTGCTCATTTCACTGTCCATCATCATCTTTTAACCTACCATGTCTGTATTCAACCAGTCCAGAAAAAATGTGATCCGCCTGATATTCATCGGTCTGTTTGTGATCCTCATACTGCGACTATTTATCCTACAGGTGTTATCACCCGAATACAAGCTCATTGCAGACAACCAAGGAGTATTTAGAAAAGTAGTGTACCCCGATAGAGGAATTGTGTACGATCGAAAAAACAGGGCTATCCTGCGCAACACCATCATCTATGATTTGATGGTGACTCCAGGCAAAATAAGGGGTACCGATACCGCTCTTCTTTGCGAAATACTTGGCATTGATACGGTACAATTCAGAAAAAAAATTATCACTGCCATCATCAAAAATAAAAGTTACAGAGCTTCTATTTTTGAGGCCTTGTTGAGTGACGAAAAAATGGCCAAACTCAACGAGAACATGTACAAGTTTGCCCCAGGGTATTACTTACAAGAACGCCCGGTGAGAGATTATCCTTACGACGCCGCAGGAAATATTCTTGGCTACCTGGCAGAAGTTGACACCAATTTCTTGAAAAAACATCTAGACGAGGGATATGTTTCCGGGGATTATGCCGGTAAAACAGGGCTCGAACTTTCCTACGAAAAAGTATTGATGGGCAAACGAGGGATTGAATATTATAAACGAGATAATAAAAACCGCTTAACAGATCGATGGGAAAACGGAGCGTATGACACTACTGCTATAGCCGGGCAGAACATGCATACCTCTCTGGATATTGAATTGCAAGAACTCGGGGAAAAGTTAATGCGAAATAAAGTGGGGGCCGTGGTAGCCATCGATCCTCAAACAGGTGGGATCCTTGCCATGATCAGTGCGCCTACTTACAAACCCAGTTTGCTCACGGGTGCTGAAAGAAAAAAACATTATACCGAATTGTTATTAGATCCCCGCATCCCCTTTTTGAATAGAACCATTGGTACCAAATATGCACCAGGCTCTACCTTTAAAACCCTGCAGGGATTGATCGGCCTGCAAGAAGGGGTGATTGATGCGAGAACACAATTCTCTTGCTCCGGTGCTTTTTACGGATGCGGTAAACCCATGCGCTGCCTTGATCCGGGCGTTTGGGCACTCAGCGGTGCCATCACACATAGCTGCAATACCTACTTCGCCCACGTAATGCAACGAGTGATCAACAACCCCAAATACCCCAACGTTGACAGTAGTTTAAAAGTATGGGACAACTATATGTATGCTTTTGGATTAGGGAAAAAATTAGGGGTAGATCTACCATATGAAATCAGTGGAAGTATCCCCACTCCAAAAACTTATAATAAGATTTATGGTGAAGGCCGCTGGAATTTTTGCACTTTCCGTTCGGTAAGTATCGGACAAGGAGAAGTAGAAACCACCATTTTGCAAGTGGCCAACGAAATGGCTTACCTAGCCAATAAGGGCTGGTATATCACCCCGCACATCGTAGATTCTATTGAAGGCGGCGACGAGTTTGGTTTGTTAGAACGATTCAAGGATAAACACACAGCACTCAATATTGCAGACAGTTTATTTGAGCAGGTGCACGACGGAATGCAAGGGGTGTTAGAACGTGGAACAGCCCGTTCGGCTAAAGTACCCGGTATTGAAGTATGCGGAAAAACTGGTACGGTTGAAAATTCCCTGAGAGGTGTAAAACAAAAAGACCACGCTTTTTTTGCGGCATTTGCGCCACGACGTAATCCGCGTATAGCCATTGCCGTTATTTGTGAAAATGCGGGCTTCGGGTCCACCTCTGCAGCACCCATCGCATCTTTGATGATTGAGAAATACCTCACAGATTCTATCGCAGGTAAAGAAAGAAAGGCAAGGCTGGAGCAGGTATCCAATTTAAACCTGCTGCCGGCAAGAATGGTGAAAGAGATCAGGAAAAGAGATTCTATCATTCATGCAAGAGACTCTGCATACCTTGTTGCCAAAGGCTATATTAAAGAAGTAAAAGATACCTTGAAGCTGGAAGATGACGGAATTGAAAATGAAGATTTGGAGAAATTGAAAAACCAGAAACCTCTTAAAAAGATGCCTGTGAGTGATAGCGCTGATCTTAAAAGAGAAGCCATATTACCCAATGATTCAAAAAGAACGCAAAAAGCAGATAGTTCCAACAACAATAATTAACGCATTAATATATTCAGTATGTCGCACCAAAACCCCATGATCGCCAAAGGTATTGATTGGGTAATGGTATGGTTGTACGCCATCATCGTTTCTGTAGGGTTGATCTGTATTTTTTCTGTAGAGTTTAAAAGCGATGATCGTTTTTTTCAAAGCTTGTTTGCGTTTAAAAAAAATTACAGCAAACAAATGTTATACCTCTGCATCAGTGCAGTGATAGCGGTGTTTATTTTATTGACTGACAGTAAATTTTTTACAGCCACTCCGAACCTACTCTACCTTTTGGGTATTCTATTAATACTGGCCACTTTTGTTGTAGGCAAAAACGTAAATGGTTCCCGAAGTTGGATTCCATTGGGTTTCATGAACCTGCAGCCAGTTGAAACTTGTAAGATTTTTACAGCCCTTGCTTTGGCAAAATATTTATCTCAGCCAAATACTAATTTCACCAAAACTAAATCGCACGCCATCGCCGCCGGATTGTGTTTTTTACCCATGGTATTTTCTATTCTGCAAAATGAAACAGGACTGGCCCTGGTGTACTTTGCATTTTTACTGCCCATGTATAGAGAAGGATTACCTGCTGGTTACCTTATTTTAGGAGCCTCCCTGTCTATTTTACTGATCATTACATTGTTGCTCCCTACAACACAGCTCTTAATTGCGCTAGCTGTTGTGGCTGTTTTTTGTATCTGGTTCATGAAAAGAAAAATAAAACGTAACCGCAATCTTCTGTTGATCATCATCGCTATTTGGGGAATCAGTTCACTTTTTGTGGGCGCAGCTGTACCATTTCTTTTCAAAAATGTTTTTCAGAAATACCAGGCCGATAGAATTTTTAGTTTGGTAGGTAGAGACAATCCTTTTGTAGAAGTTTCCGATACCGAAGATGTAGATGCAGCTGTGGCAGCCAAAAAGAAAAAAGGCGATACCGAAAATTATA
This sequence comes from Chitinophagales bacterium, assembly GCA_038249665.1. Lineage (GTDB taxonomy): Bacteria > Bacteroidota > Bacteroidia > Chitinophagales > Chitinophagaceae > Ferruginibacter. The sequence continues at coordinate 69,776 of JBBSDF010000008.1, read as the reverse complement.
ATGTAAAACAATCAAAAATCGCGATCGGCTCAGGCGGGTTCACGGGAAAAGGTTTTATGAAAGGAACACAAACCCAGGGCGATTTTGTACCAGAACAACATACCGATTTCATCTTTACTTCTTTGGGCGAAAATTTTGGATTTATAGGAACCGCCACCCTCATGCTTTTGTACATGGCAATGTTGCTGCGAATTATTTTTATCGCAGAACGGCAACGAAGTACTTTCAGCAGGGTGTACGCTTATTCGGTGGCTGGTATTTTATTCTTTCACATCGCTATCAACATTGGCATGACGATTGGCCTCGCTCCCGTTATTGGAATCACACTCCCCCTAATGAGCTATGGAGGCTCCTCCTTACTCACTTTTACTATTTTGATTTTTATCATGATTAAACTGGATGCCGACCGGCAAATGGTGCTACGGTAAACGTTCTGGAAAAGAAGGCCCTGGTTCGCTTTCAATCACATAATTTTGCCATTTCAACAACATTAAAAAGCTCCGTTGGAGTTTAGCCCAATTAATGCATAGCAACTATACAAATGAAGATCATACCACTCAGTGAAGGCGCATTCAGCATAGATAAAACAAAGGTTTTTGTTCCGTTTAACAAGGAAGCTGATAATATTCAGCATCGTGCAACCGGTAGTTTGTTAGTAGAAATTCAGCCTTTTGTATTGGTGGGTAGCAAAGACATTATTCTGCTGGATACCGGCTTAGGTTTTTCAAACCCCAATGGCATTTTACAGATTCACCAAAACCTGATCGATCAGGGTATCAATCCTTTGGATGTAACGAAAGTGTTGCTCAGCCATTTACACAAAGACCATGCGGGGGGTGCCGCCAAAGAAGATGTAGTGTTACTCAAACATTACCTGAGTTTCCCTAACGCCACCTATTATGTAAACAAACAGGAGTTTGATTTCGCTATTGAAAAAGGCAGCCCTTCCTACACACCTGCTGAATTTTCTATTTTGAAAGAGGCTGAAAATGTTGTTTTTATAGAAGGAGATGGAACAATAGACGGTTACATCCGGTTTGAAACAACCGGGGCTCACTGCCCTTACCACATGGCTTTTTGGATAGAAGAGGATGGTCAAATGATCTTTTTTGGTGCAGATGTAGCCCCACAGTTACAACAAATGAAAAGCAGGTTTGTAGCCAAATACGATTACGATGGTAAAAAATGTATGGAACTTCGCACACAATGGTGGGAGCAAGCACAACAAGAGCATTGGACAATGTTGTTTTACCACGACATTAAAACGCCCATGATCGCCTTATAAAAAAAAGGCCTGCCCTAAAAAGACCTGGCCGTTGCTAACCTATGAAAAACATGGGGTATAAAAATATAGCAATTTAATTCAGATGCAAGTGTACCAGGGCGTTTTTCCGCGGTAATTTTGAGGCCATTTTTTTTGTCGATTTAAACGCATTTTAGTAAAAAAAAACCCCCTAAAAAAGGGGGGTTCAACAAAATTTTCTATAAAAACTATATGAAAGCATTAAAAGTTATTTTGCTTCATACCCTGTCTGATGCCAGGTCCTTGTCTGTTTTGCTGGTTCTGTTGCCTCATTTTTCTTAACTGATCCACCAGTTTTTTCCTGAACTCCGCATCTTTGATAAAGAAGTTATTGGTTCTATCCTGACCAAGCACGTTTACAAAACGTTCCTGGTATTTTTTCTTTATGTTGAGTACTGCCTGCTGCCTTTCAATTTCATTCGATTCATTTCTCACTGCACGTACTTCCTGGTCGTATGAAGTATGAATTGGCCAGAATTTTTTTGCTTCGTCTTCGTTTAGATTTAATTCTTTGGTGATATAAGCCACATATAAAGCTTCTATCTTCTGTTCACGATTAGCCATGCCCGGTGGTTGTTGTGCCTGGCTTACAAATCCGGTAAATAATAATGTGAGTAGTAGTAATTGTTTCATGGTAGTAAGTTAATCGTTAAATTCCAGGGTTTTTAATATTTCATCTAGTGCGTTTTCATTGAACATATAATCGGTTGCATTAGGTAGTTTGCTGGCATCTGCAACATCTGTGAGGGAAGCTACCAGGGCAGCTTCAACATTTTGGCCTTTGTCTTCTAAGAATGCTACGATTGCTGCATCAGATATGGTTGACATTTCCTGATCAAAACTGTTGGTGACCAAAATCTCTTGGGCTTCCTTGTAAACGGAGGCAGAGGCGGTGCCAGTTGTTTCAACATTTTTATTCAGCGAAAACCAAACACTTACCGCCATCACCGCAGTGATGGCCGCTGCTGCTGCATACCGCCATGCAAATGGGCGACTTTTCATAGAGACCAGCTTTCGGGTGGTATCTTTTTTAGCCATTATGGTGTCAGCAAGTTGTTCGAAATAACCTTCGGGAACTGTATAAGTAACTGCTTTTTCAATTGCAGCTACCATAGCAGAAGCGGATGCAGTTTCGGCAACTACTGCTATATGTTGTTCGATATTTGAAAAATAGTTGTCGGGTAACCTAAATACGTTGGCGTTGCCAATGGCTGCGACGGTTGAAGACAATGCCAACATTTCTTCCCGTACCTCATTCTGTTGTTGGCCATTAGCTATTATAGAAAGAATCTGACCGGAAAGTTGGTCAAAATAACCTTCTGGAACACTGTAAGTGGAGGAAGACTTAGAAACATGAAGCAAAATTTGGCCGCTTAATTCTTCAAAATAACCTTCCGGCAATTTGAATACATTGGTGCGGGGTAACCCTGCCAACGTTGGACTTAACTCCTTTAATTCATTTAATATGTTGCTATTTGATTGCATGTGACGTTGTATAGACTGCATTAAGGCTGCAATAGTTTAACGGTTGAGAATATAATCTTCAATTTTTTTTACCGCGTGATGGTAACTGGCTTTTAAAGCGCCTTCGCTGGTTTCCAGCACCCTGCTCATTTCTTCGTAGGGCATTTCTTCAAAATATCGAAGATTGAATACCGCTTTTTGTTTTTCAGGAAGTTGTTGAATAGCCAACTGGAGTTTCCATTCTAGTTTCTTTCCATCAAAATCCTTGTCAGCTACCAATTTATTACTCAAATAGCCATCATCATCACTAAGAGAGGAGGAACTGCGTCGTTTTTGTTGTTCCAGAAATGTTAAGCTCTCGTTAGTGGCAATGCGATACATCCAGGTATACAACTGACTGTCTTCCCGGAAGTTGCCCAGATTTTTCCAAACCTTGATAAACATGTTCTGCAAAACGTCGTTCGCGTCGTCATGGTCAACTACCATCCGGCGAATATGCCAATACAGTTTCTCCTGGTATTTTTTAATAATCCTGGTATAGGCAGATTCCTTCGTTGCTTCTTCTTTAAACAACTGCAGCAGTTCCTTGTCATCTAAGTGTGTGTTCATAGCTTGTTATAATCCGACAAAAGTAAAAAAACCAAACCATAGACGCTTTATTATCTACTTCGTTTAAAATCATTCTTCACTTTTTCCCAATGGGTAAGGTCTAAGAGATCTCTCTCCTTATTTGATTTACCAATTTTTTTGCTTTTTGTCGACCTGATAATTTATGAATAACTTTATGCTTGCGCATCTGGCTACTATATTTTTATAGTAAAGGGAATCTCAATACCACGAAACCAGCACAAATAGGTATGTATAAATCATCGATTCTTTTGACAGTCCTGTTTTTGTTCTGCCATATCTTGGTGGCCCAGCCGCCTGCAACCGAAAGAGGAAATGTACTCGTAGAAAAAAACAAAATCATCAAAACAGGTACCACTTATGCACTAATTACGGGTATTTCGAAATACCAGGCAAACGACAGTTACCAGAATTTGCAGTATGCCGATGTAGATGCCAAAGCCTTTTATAACTATATCGTATCACCTGCTGGTGCCAAAGTGAATGCACAAAACGTTGACACCCTTTTTAATGAAAATGCCAGTTTCATGGAGTTTTGGCGAAAATTCAACCGCATCAAAGAAAAGTTACAAAAAGACGATGTGTTTTACATTTACTTTTCCGGCCATGGGGATGCCTACATGGCTGAAGAAGCGTACCTGTTGGCATATGATGCGCCGGCAGGCAATGACAGGAATAACTACAGTACAGGCGTGGGTTTGATAGACATTCACAAGCTGAAAGTTCGCATCCAACAAATGACCAGCAATGGCGTAAAAGTGATCCTCATCACTGACGCCTGCCGAACCAATGAATTGCCCGGAAAAAACGAGGGGCAATCTATTTCTTACCAACAGATTTTTGAACGCAAAGCAGGCGAAATACAATTGATTTCCTGTGCGAGCAACCAGGTTTCTTTTGAAGGCTCACAATGGGGCGGTGGCCGCGGGCTTTTTTCCTGGCACCTGATCAATGGATTAAAAGGGTTGGCAGATGTTGAACCAGAAGATGGAGAAGTAACGCTCACCGAATTATACGATTACGTAAAGAAGAACGTCAACAAAGCTTCTTACGACGCCGTTTCTAAAAAATCTCGTCAAACACCCCAATACTGCTGCAATACTGCTGATGGAATGGTATTGAGCATGGTAAACCCCGCAGAAAAAGAACGATTGACCGCTCAATTAAAAGTGGGTGTTTCTTACACACCTGATAAAGCAGATTATGCTGCTAACAAATCGGTACACCTTGGCTCGGCCATGAAAGAAGCTGGACTGGAAGATGTATACAAACTATTTTTGAAAGCGCTCAACGAAGGGCGGCTCATCGAAAAGGGGGGTGCGCACGAAATATTAAATGACATTCTCCAACAAAAAGCAACTACTTCTGAACTCGCCAGCGAATTAAAATTTACACTCAGCAGCAAACTGATGACGGATGTTACCAAAGTGATCAACACTTATTTGTACGCAGGTACCAACAATAATAACTATACGTATGATTATTTTATGACGGCCGCCAAAAAACTGGAACTGTTTCAGCATTTGGCAGATTCCAATTATTATACTCCGCTCGACGTAAAAGTAAATCTCTTGTTTTTAGAAGGACATGCCAACTGGCAAACGTACAACACCAATATCATGCGGTACAGTTTAAGTAAAATTGACAGTGCCATCGCGTTAAAACCTCAAGCTGCTTATTTGTACAACATCAAAGGCTTGATGGAAATGGCTTTAAAACAGTTTGTAGCAGGAGAAAAAACATTTCGAAAAGGCATTCAACTCGCACCGAATTGGTTATATCCTTACCACAATTTGGGAAGCTGTTTTAGTAACCAAGGTAAGTATGACAGTGCGTTGGTTTACTATAAAAAAGCAATGCAGATAGATAGTAATTACCAAACCACTTATGGCGCCGTATCTGTTTTGTTTTACTCTAAAGGACAGTTTAACACCGCCATCGAATGGGCGCAAAAGGGATTAAAAAAAGATGATCGGGATCCTTATTTATGGGCTCAACTAGGGTATTGTTACAATAATAAAAAAGACTGGAAAAATGCCTTTGCCTCTTTTCACAAGGCCAGGTATTACAATCCTTCCCTGGTAGTGGTGAATGAAGGCTTACTAAGAGTACATATGTACGATTACAAATTCCCTGATAGCGTAGGTTATTACGTGAAGGAAATGGTGCGACCAGATTCTTTGAATCCGATGGTGTATCAAACACTGGGGAATATTTTCGCAGAGTTTAAAGAATACCAAGAAGCCATCAAAATGTTTGACGTGTCGCTTTCCATTGATAGCTTAAATCCTGATACCTGGAAATCAGTTGGATATACTTATCAGGCCATGGGGAAAGATACTGTTGCTATCAATAGTTTTGTGAAGGCCTGGGAAATAGACAGTACCGATGCCAACACTTACAATATGTTGGGTAATTTGTATTTTGGACTGGCGCGCTATCAACAAGCGCAGTACTTATATGGCAAAGCCATTGAGTATAATCCGGAGAACGCCGTCCTTTTAAGTAATTACGGACAAGCTTCAGAAATGGCAGAGGACCCACTGCTTGCGGAACAATATTATCGGCTGTCATTGAAAAAGGATGTTACTTACGCCCATGCTTATTACCAATTGGCCATTTTATACAGCAAACAGCATAAAAATGAAGCGGCCATCCGGGAGTTAGGGGAGGCGGTGAAGTTTGGAAATTACAGCAAAGCGACGATTGAAGCAGACAATTTCTTTTCCCCGCTGAGAAATGAGCCCGGCTATTTGGAGTTGATCAAAAAAATGAAATGACGCTCATTCCTTCATTGTATGAAATGCCGCCATTCAGCCGGCATCCTTTCACCTCAATTAACCATTTTTAGCTGAGCGGAACGCTCATGTAGAAAACATGAAAACCTTCTTTATTTTTACCTTTGTATTGTAACGGGGCTTTGATCATGTCAGCGCGTGCATAAAGATTTGTATACCCCCATTCGCGTTTCTCTATATCCAGGTTTCCATTGTGGAGGAAACTGATATTAAGCGTTTTTTTCAATTTCACATCCACCACAACCGCATTGGCTCCCGATTCGTACGAAAGTTGCAATATCTGCTCAGTCATTCTGTACACAACCAATGCAGTTTGATGACTGATATTTCGAAGGAGAGGTGCAGAAATGATATCGATATCTAATTTATTTTCATCACCAAAATTTTCAATCAACTCCCTGATCAGGCAACTGTAATCAGCTTTGTCAAAAGTTGTAGGTGTAATTTTTTTGGATAGATTTCTGATTGCTTCAATTACGACTCCAATATTATTGATGCCTTTTTTAAGAAAGGGTAAACTCAGGTCTTTGGCTTGTTGTGCCATTTCAATGTAGAGTTTTGCTGCTGCCAGTGTTTGAAGATGGTTCTCGTGTAGCTCAGTCGCAATTTGTTTAAGTTCATCATCAAATTTTCGAATATGCATACCCGTTAGTTCTTTTTCGGCGGCAATTGTTTTTTCAGTCTGCGCTATTAGCAGCTTATTCTTTAAACGCATCTGCAACAAACTATTAACCTGTTTGGCCAAAATCTTTAAAGCTGTAATTTGATGCTCACTTAACTCCGTTTTTTTGGTTTTATCCATCACGCAAATCGTTCCAAGGGCATGCCCAGTATCACTGTAAATAGTAGCTCCTGCATAAAAAGCAATCGAAAGGCCACCAGTAACATTTGGGTTATCCCTGAATCTATCATCTTTTTTTGTATCAAGAACAATCATCACATTGCCTTCCAGAATGGCATGACTACAAAAAGAAATTTCTCTGGAAGTTTCAGACTCTTGTATGTTTAAGGTAGACTTAAACCATTGTCTATCTTCATCTATAAAAGTAATAGTTGCAAGTTCGCAGTTGCAGATGTTTGCAGCAAGTTTGGTGAGATCATCAAAATCCTGTTCTGCTTCCGTATCTAAAATATCATACGATAACAGATCTTTTAACCTGTTTGTTTCGTCTAAAGGGATACGCGGGCTGGTCATATTAAATGCTGTTACAACGGGCACAGTGTCAACTGTAAAATTCGTTGAGTTATTTTAATTAAATTGCTTGAATACTCTCTTTTGAGCCTAGATACTAATTAAAAGAGATGAATGTTAATACAAAACTAACATTACACTGTACCATACAATGTAGTTATTCCCGTAAAAAAATGTAGTAAATATATTTACATATACATGTAAAAAGCAACAGTCTTTGTATTTTTTGCTGTACTAGTAATGCCAGGCAGAAATTCATTTTACAATATCTTTCTTGCGGCTAAAATTTCTTTTGCTTTTTGTACGCTATGGTTTATTAAATGTGGACTTGTATCGGATTATTTCGGTGCAGAAAAGTACATTGATTAATTTTTGCATCAAATTAGCAATGTATTTTTTTTGTAATAAAAGCTGGCGTATGGCCAGCTTTTATCTTAACACTTCATATTTTATCTTAACACTTTATTTTTTCTTTCTCGCCATCACTTTCTCAGCAGCAGCTACAATAAAATCGGCATCCAAGCCGTATTTGGTCAATAACTCAGTTGGTTTGCCGCTTTCCCCAAATGTGTCATTGGTGCCAATATATTCCATTGGAATGGGGTAATCTTTCACTGCCACCTGTGCAATGCTATCGCCCAAACCTCCAATGATATTGTGTTCTTCTGCAGATACTGCACAGCCTGTTTTTTGAATAGACGCAAGTACAGCTGCCCTGTCTAAAGGCTTAATCGTATGTATGTTGATCAGATCTACGCTGATACCTTTTCCTTTTAATATTTTAGCAGCTTCTACCGCTTTCCAAACGAGGTGGCCGCATGCAAAAATGCTGACGTCAGTTCCCTCGTTTAGTACCTGTGCCTTTCCAATAATGAAATCTTCTTCTTTGGTAAAAATAGGCCATACTGGTCTGCCAAAACGGAGGTAAACCGGACCTTCATAATCAGCGATTGCTTTTGTAGCTGCCTTGGTTTGGTTGTAATCGCAGGGAACAATCACCGTCATGCCCGGCAACATTTTCATCAAGCCAATGTCTTCTAAAATTTGGTGCGTTGCGCCGTCTTCTCCGAGTGTGAGTCCGGCATGTGAAGCACATATTTTAACGTTTTTGCCACTGTAAGCAACGCTTTGTCGAATTTGATCATATACCCTACCTGTACTAAAGTTGGCGAATGTGGTGGTGTAAGGAATTTTACCTCCAATGGTAAGTCCGGCAGCAATGCCGATCATATTCGCTTCTGCAATTCCACACTGTATAAATCTTTCCGGAAATTCTTTGATGAATCCACCGAGTTTCAATGATCCTGCGAGGTCGGCGGTGAGTGCTACTATATTTACATTGCTTCTGGCTGCTTCCAAAATACCGTCTCCAAAACCGCTGCGGGTATCTTTGTTACCGGTTACTTCAATTGTATTGAGCATAGTTGATTTTAATTTGGTTCGCAAGATAATAAATAAGTGAATAAGGGAAGGGGTGAAAGCAAAGAGAATATCCAAACTTCTTATTTGTGGCCTTGCAACTTTGTTGTGAAATACGTTATCTATAAGTGGCTATCCTTTCCATTTTTTTTCCCATTCCCATGCAGTATGCATCATGTCTTCGAGGTTGTATACTGGCTGCCATTGCAGCTCTTTAACAGCTTTGTCATTATTAGCATAAATGGCCACCACATCGCCCGCACGCCTTGGACCAATGGCATAGTTCAATGATAGTCCGCTTACTTTTTCAAACATATGAATAACTTCCAGCACGGTATTGCCATTGCCACTGCCCAGATTAAAGACATCACAATTGCTGTCGTTTTTTCCTTCCATTAAATAATGCAATGCCAGTGTATGGGCATGTGCAATATCACCTACATGAATGTAGTCTCGCACGCAACTTCCGTCTCTGGTATCGTAGTCGTTACCCCAAACCTGCATCTGCGGTAATTTACCAATGGCTGTTTGTGTGATAGCTGGTATTAAATTGGCTGGTCTTCCAATGGGGATCTCCCCAATTAAATTAGAAGGATGTGCTCCTACTGGATTAAAGTAACGAAGCAAGATGGCTTTCTGATCTTTTAAACTGTTGATGGTTTGTCGTACGATGGCTTCGCCCATTTGTTTGGTACTTCCATAAGGGCTTTCTGCTGGCTTTTCTGGTGTGAGTTCTGTTACTGGAATGTTAGTTGGATTACCATAAACCGTGCAGGAAGAAGAAAATACAAAGGAAGGAATCTTGAATTCGGATACGCATTTTAAGATATTCACCAACGAGCTGAGGTTGTTTTCAAAGTACAGCAAGGGCTGTTCTACCGATTCACCAACCGCTTTATAGGCCGCAAAATGTATGATGCCAACAATGTCATTGTTCTCCTGAAAAATGGCGTGTGTATCATCAAAAATGCAAAGATCTACGTTATAGTTCTTGACCTTCCTTCCGGTGATGGCTTCTATGCCATCTAATATAGCCGGGTTGCTTCTGCTGTTGTTGTCAACAGAAATTACTTCAAATCCGTTGTCGATCAAATCAACAATAGTATGTGATCCGATATAACCACATCCTCCTGTTACCAGAATTTTTTTCATGTTACAAAGAAAACAAAAAAAGTCACCCGATGTGGGTTGAGCGACTTTTTATAATGAATCAATTTTTTTTTGTTACAAGATGGCCTTAAAGAACCAATACACCAGTGCGGCCAATGCGCCACTTACAGGTATAGTAAGTACCCAGGCCCAAATTAGCGTTACCGTTACGCCCCATCTCACCGCACTCAAACGTTTGGTAGCACCCACTCCGATAATGGCACCAGTGATGGTATGAGTGGTACTAACAGGAGCACCTAAGTTAGCTGCAGTAAACAAAGTGATGGCGCCCGCTGTTTCTGCGCATACACCTTCCAGTGGGGTCACCTTAGTGATTTTAGTACCCATTGTTTTTACAATCTTCCAGCCACCACTCATGGTACCAACGCCAATGGCAGTATAACAAGCCAGCGGCACCCAATTGGGCATCTGGCTAAATTCCTGAATTTGTCCGCCTGCTATCAAAGCTGCAGTAATGATTCCCATTACCTTTTGTGCGTCTGCACCGCCATGCCCAATACTAAAAGCAGCAGAAGATACCAGCTGTAATTTTTTATACATATTGCCCGTGCGATAAGCATTTTCGCCTCTCAGATAATTGTAAAAATAAGAAAGAATAAATACGATGCCCAAGCCAGCCAAGGCATACCTTTCAAAGTCATTTTTGAAAGGTACCAAGAGCACACAGGAAACAACGATGGTAGTGATAATCGCAAACTTGAGCCAAAAACTTCGTTGTATAGTAATGAGGGTAATGAAGATAGCTATAAACATACCGATCAATGGAGCCAATACAATAAAAATGACAGTCTTCATAATCATGGCACTATCAATACTCGAAAATCCTGCGGCAGCAATAGCAGCACCAGCAAACCCACCAATCAGTGTGTGTGAAGAGGAGGAAGGTAGGCCGTACCACCAGGTGAGTAAATTCCAAAAGATAGCAGCAATCAAACCAGATAAAATGATGGTCATTCCTTCTGCCCCATTTACTACATCTGGTTTCACCGTTTTGGCTACAGTGTTCGCAACCGCATGTTCACTGAAAACGAAGAATGCTACAAAGTTGAAAAATGCTGCCCAAATTACTGCCTGAAAAGGCGTGAGTACTTTGGTACTAACAATAGTGGCAATAGAGTTGGCTGCATCATGAAAGCCATTGATATAATCAAACACCAGAGCCAGCACTATAATTACAATGAGAATTGTTGCCATAAGTTTTGAATCAACCGGGTTAATAAACAGCCGAGGCTATTTATAAGGTGAGTTATTTTATTTTCTGATAAACCGTAGCCAGGTATTTTTTAAAGAGGTAGCTTTTGAGGGCTTAGGCGTATTTAACAATAATAGACTCTATCACGTTGGCTGCATCTTCACACTTATCTGTCACAATTTCCATCACCTGGTAAATCTCTCTTTTTTTAATCACCTCTTTTGCATCGGGCTCTGTTGCAAATAATCTTTCGATACTCATGTCAAAAATATCATCTCCCTGATTTTCAATGCTATTAATGGCAACCAATGCATCTGTAATTTGACGCATGTTTTTCATGTTACGCAATTCCGTAACCGCTTTGTGAACGTGTATAGACCCCAAGGCGATGAGGTCTGCAAATTTTCTGATACCTATATCGTCTGGATTTACCCTGTAAAAATTAATTTTTTTGGCTGAAGCATAAATATAATCTGCAATATCATCCAAGGCATTGGCTAAATAATGAATGTCTTCTCTGTCGAAGGGCGTGATAAAGTTTTTCCCTAGTTCTGTAAAGATGCGATGGGTATAATCATCATTCACGTGTTCCATATCCTCCAAATCTTTGATCAGTTTCCCTCTGCGATCGAAGTCTGGTTCATTCACCACTTCTTTTAGTTTTTCACCCATTTTTACCAATTCTTCTGCTACACTTTCAAACAATTGATAGAATACCCTGTCTTTGGGTAGAAATATCTTCAAAATAGAATTTAAACCTGCCATATTCAATTATTTTGGGCAAAAATAAATAGATCGCCTACTTAACTTGCAGCATTAACAATGGTAACAATTTGGTAACATAGAGTTAATGTTAATTTGTTACAAAACAAAATCTTCTATAATACCCAGGTGCTAATAAACGATGATATCCTTTTTTTTGAGTGGGCAACAGGGATATGACAATTTTTAAAAGATCTCAGTATATTAAACCCACCCATAAAAAAGGGCAAGGTATGATTTATCATCATTCATATTTTTGTCGCATTTGTTTTAAGTACTTATTGGTAAGAAACATGCTTATGCAACAAAATGAGGAAAATTTTTTGAAGTGAACCCGACCTTGCTGTAATGTGGAGCTTTGACATGTAGTGAAAATCATTCATTATAATCCAATATTATAAGCGTAAGGGATTTTTAAACCTTCAGGAGGTGGCTCCATGATGGGCTGCTCCGATATCAAAAACTCTCCTGTGAATTTAGCAAAATATAGGGATACAATTGTTTGTATCTGAATTTCCGGGATGGGAGTTGGGCCTTGATAACATTCGCTTAACACAGGCGTAACAATCCCATAACATTCTGTTCACATTGGCGTAACAATTAAAAGCTCTCTTTGTGCCTCAAAAGAGAAGAGATATGTTTAAACAGTTATTTGCTTTATTAACCCTACTATTTTCCACACTTTTTGCTCAATCTCAGGATACTCAGTTTACGGGGAAAGTATCTAATAGCAAAAACGAAGTACTTGCCGGGGCTACCGTTTTGGTGGTGGAATCAGGCAGTCAAACCACTACTGATGCAGACGGACGTTTCGTAGTAAACTTAGGAAAAGGGAAAAAATACAGCATCACCATTTCAAACACTGGTTACAATACCAAAACTATTAATGAAATCGAATTGTCTACGAATGCAGACAATAACTTTATAGAAATTATTTTAGAAAACAACGCAAAAACAGATTTAACGGGCGTTACCGTTGTAGCTACTTCCCGCAGACAGGAAAATACCAATGCATTGATTGCTTTTCAAAGGAACAATACTTCTTTGTCGAGTGGGCTAGCTGCAGATTTTATTCGCCGTACCCCTGATAAAAATACCGGTGAAGTATTGCGTCGTGTGAGTGGTGCATCTATTCAAGATAACAAGTTTGTGATCATCCGGGGTTTGTCAGACAGGTACAATTCTGCCTATATCAATGGCGCCGCATTGCCTAGCAGTGAGCCAGATAAAAAAGCTTTTTCTTTCGATGTTATTCCGTCCTCTCTGATCGATAACATCATCATCAATAAAACAGCCACCCCGGATTTAACGGGTGAATTTGCCGGTGGCCTGGTACAAATCAAAACAAAAGATATTCCTACTTCTAACCAATTGATGGTTGGTTTTTCTCTCGGCTTTAATACGCAATCCGTGTTCGAAGATTTCACGGGCAATGCCAGAGGTGACAAAGATTGGTTGGGTTTTAGCGATAGGGCTCTAACGGACGCTTATCCAAGAAAATACCTTGCTTATTCAGCACTTCCTAACGAAGAACGCTTAAATGTTGCCCGTTCTTTCAACGACAGAGCGTATGATGAAGCAGGCTCCACGGCTGGCCCGATACAACAATACAACCTTACCTGGGCCAATGTAAAACGTTTCAAAAATGGGGCAGCTTTTGGAAGTATATTAGGACTTACTTACAGAAATTCAAAGCTGTTGTTTGACGCTACCAAAACCTTGTTTGAAAGAGGCAATAGCGGGCAAGCATTTTTTGATTATACAGATCGTCAGAATAAGTACAGTGTGAATGCTGGTGGTATTGCCAACCTCGCCTGGACCTACAAGAAAAATAAAATTGCTTTCAAAAACTTATTCAACCAGTTGTTGGAAGACAACTATTACAGCCGTACTGGTATCAATACCGAAAATTTGCAGGATGTATTCCTCAGATCGTCTGTACTAAACCAACGGAGTTTGTATTCTGCACAGTTAGAGGGTACCCATGAGTTGCCATTCAAACAAATAAAGTGGGAATGGAACTTGAACTTTTCTGTAAATGATAAATCACAACCCGATTTACGTGTTCAAACTTATGGTAAGTCAATCGGTGTAAATGAACCCTACAGAATTAATCTTAGAGGAAATAATACCAATCGTTTTTACAGCGAGTTGAACGATAAAGCATTTGGATATACCTCTTCATTTACCTTGCCTTTCCAAATGGGTGACCACAAACAAAGTTTGAAAGTGGGCGGATCATCTACCATCCGTTTGAGAGATTTTAAAGCATTCATCTTTGGTTATTCCGAACCAACCGATCAGTCTTTGAATACCTTGCCGTATAACCAAATTTTCAACAACGAAAATATTAGAGAAGGCGGATTTAACATGATCACGGATCTGCAAAATCCACAAGACAAATACTATGGCGTGTCTGCCATTAGTGCAGGATATATCATGCTTGATAACAAGTTAAGTGAGAAAATAAGATTGGTGTGGGGTTCACGTTTTGAATATTTTGAGCAATTTTTAAAATCGAATGTTCAAGGAACAGACAAAGCGCAGATTGTAAACACTGATAAATTCGACTTCCTACCTTCTGTAAACCTGACTATCAGTACCAACCAAAAAACAAATATCCGTATCGCAGGTTCCCGAACGGTAGCAAGACCAGAGTTTAGAGAAGTTGCTCCATTCACTTTCTTTGATTTCGAACAACTTGCTTCAACTGCCGGTACTTCAGACCTAAAAAGGAGTAGCATTATCAATGCAGATATTCGTTACGAGATTTATCCTAAAGCTGGTGAGCTGATTTCATTTGGAGCTTTTTATAAAAACTTTACAGATCCGATCGAACTTCGTTTGAATAGTGCCAGTGTAGCAACGCGTCGCCAATACCAGTTCCAGAATGCTGAATCTGCGGGTTTATTTGGGGTAGAAGCAGAGTTCAGAAAGAATCTTTCTTTCTTCAATAGCAAGGAAGATGGCTGGTTGAGCAAACTATATTTCAATGGCAATGCCACTCTTATTTTCTCTGAAGTAAGTTTAGGTAATGTAGATGCCAATGGCGATAAATTACCATCTACTACCAGACCACTACAAGGTCAATCTCCTTACCTGATCAACGCAGGTTTCCAATACGACGGTGAAAAGGGTACAAATATTTCTCTATTGTATAATAGAATAGGAGAGCGTCTGGCATTGGTTGGAAATAGTGATTTCGGAGATATCTATGAGCAACCGAGAAATCTGCTCGATTTCCAGATTAGTCAAAAAGTAATGAAAAACAAAGGGGAAGTTAGGCTTACCGTAAGTGATATTTTCAACAACGCTTTTGCTACTTATGAGAACAGAGATGAAAAACGTACTTACGATCCATCTGTAGATAGATTTTTCAGTAGCTACAAACCAGGCACCACTATTACAGTCGGCTTCAATTACAATTTCGATCTAAAATAATTCAAGGGGAATAAAAATTACTAAACACACAAACACAATTGATATGAAAAAAACGCTCGCTTTAATGGCCATTACTGCTACTCTTGCAACAGGCTGTGTTAAAGTTGAAATCGACGACTCTACTACCAACAATGGCGGTGGTAACACTGGATTCGGTACTTTACAAGAACAAATTATTGCTACCAAAATCCTTACGGGTAACGTAAATGAAGTAGTAGAATTACCAAAAGGCAAATACACTTTAAAAGGGTACGTTTTTGTAACTGACAGAGCAACACTTCGTTTTGCAGCAGGATCGATCATTGTGAGCGATACCATCCAAAAAGGTGCATTGATCGTAGAAAGAAACAGTCGTTTATTTGCAGAAGGAACTGCAACGGAGCCCATCATTTTCACCTCAGGTAAAGCCCCTAACCGACGTACTCCTGGCGATTGGGGCGGCATCGTTTTGTTAGGCAATGCACCTACTAACCGCAGCACACCTCCCATTATTGAAGGCGGCATTAATAGTATTTATGGCGGTAATATCACTGCAGACAATAGCGGTTCACTAAAATTTGTGCGCATAGAATTTGCTGGTATTGCTGCTGATCCTAATTCTGAAATCAATGGTCTTACATGTGGTGGTGTTGGAAGTGGAACTACTTTAGAAAACATTCAGGTGTCTTACGGAAATGATGATGCTTACGAATTTTTTGGTGGTACCGTAAACGCAAAAAATATCATCGCCTTTGCAACCGCGGATGATGATTTCGATTTCGACTTCGGTTATATTGGAAGAATTCAGTTCGGTATCTCTCTGAGAGATCCATTGTTTGTAGATGGTGGTGATGCAGGTAACGGTGTTGAGTGCGACAATGACGGTACCGGAACAGTAGCTAGTCCACGCACCAGGCCTCAGTTGAGCAACTTCACTTTTTGCGGTCCAAACGGTGCCGCCAATACTGCTGCCAACCACAACTTTAACACCAGGTGGAGAAGAAGTACCCATTTCGTTTTGCGCAATTCCATCTTGATGGGGTATGCAAAAGCTGGTTTCCAGTTTGAAAGTGATTCTACTGCTCAAGCATACATCGACGGTCGTTCTTCATTCCGTCACAACTTAGTGCATGCAGTTGTAGAACCTTTTAGGGTAAATAGTACCTCTTTGATTAATGCAGCAGGTGTACAATCTAAAGCAGAGGGTGTGGATAGTTCTAAAACTTATGCCAATGCTAACGATATTATGTTAGAAAACCCATTCAACCTTACTGCTCCAAACTTTGCTCCTAAAGCGGGTAGTCCTGCTACTGCTGCAAACGCTGCAAGTTTTGTTGGCTTATCTGGTTTTACTACCACTACCTACTCAGGCGCTGTTGGAACTACCAACTGGCTACAAGGATGGACCAGCTTCACACCAAGAACAAATACTTATTAATACATTAGTGAAAACAATATGAAAAACACCGCTTACTTTTGTAAGCGGTGTTTTTTTAAGCAATATTTTAAAGAATGAAAATAATATATTTTATAACAACAATATGTATGCTTTTACTTTTTGCATGCAACAACAATTCAGATAATAAACAAACAACACGGAGCGCCGAAGTAGCAGATACTGTAAAATTGGTTTCCATTGCAGAACTTGATACCAGGCTAGCTGCTGCAGATAGTCTGATCATCTTATTTTACAAAGACCCTCATGGCACTGATTCTTTAAGATACACCCGGTACTATGCCCAATACAACACTACCGACACCTTATTGCTGGCGGATTTAAAAGATAATTTAACAGACGCTACGGTCAAATTAGAGAAAATCAAAAACTGCCGCAGCGAAGGCAAAATATGGGTATTTAAGCAAGGTCAAATATTTCAAACGATCTATTTCTCTTCAAAAAATGCGGAATGTAGTTTCTTGTACATCATTAAAGATGGCTTCTTTTATTATGCTGCCATGCCTTATGGTTTTGCAGTACAATTGAAATCATTGCAGAAAAAAGCCATCGAACTACCCAATCAGGGGGAATAAGGCACTTTTATGAACAATTATTTACCCACACAAATGTTTGATTGACAGCTTTTTAAGCGTTTACACAGTTTATATGTTGACACTACCAAAAATTTAATATTAAATAATTGTTACCATTTCTTAACTTTAGTACCTCCCACTGAAGATGAAGAATGGTTGTACGATATTATCCTTTTTCTGTTTGGCTTTATTTACCTCACCAAACATAGCCGCCCAGCACCAAGCGTGGATGCCGGTTGTATTTTTTGGAGATACCGTTCAGCTGCGGGCTGTTTTACCCATAAAAAAGGTACCCAATATCTCTGTTAATCCTGCCGCTATTCAATCTTTTTACGAAGAATTGGGACAGCAAAACTTTTCTCCTACCATCTTTTCATTGCTACAATACAAACAAGAAAAAAAGTTAGATGATTGGTTGTATTACCAACTCATACGTCGCACCGCCCAGCAGCTTAGTCCAAAAGAACTGAACTACGATCAATACACTTTGTATAAATGGTACCTGTTAATAAAATCGGGCTACAACGCTCAGCTGGCATTTGCTAATGACAAGCTTTTGTTTTACGTTCAAAGTGACGACAATATTTATGATATCCCTTTATTCGAAAAAGAAGGCAAACAATATGTATGTTTAAATATTCATGATGTTGGTCCAATCGATTTTTCATCGGTACCACTCATCAAAGTGGAGGTTAATGGATTGGGTTTGGAAGGTAAATCGTTTTCGTATAAAGTAACACAGATACCAGATTTTACTGTTCCACTCTATCAGGAAAAAGAACTGGTGTTTAATTATAAAGAAAAAGAATATCGATACAATATCAAAGTAGATCCTTATCTGGAGAAGATGTTTAACAATTATCCATCTGTCGACTTTGAAGCATATTTCAATATTCCCCTCAGCAAAGCCACCTACAGCTCCTTGATACCGGCTTTGAAAAAGAAACTCAAAGGAATGCGACAAGAAAAAGGCGTTGAGTACCTCATGCAGTTTACCCGTTATGCATTTATGTATGAAGATGATCAGCAACACTTTGGTAAAGAAACAAGGTTGTCTCCGGAACAAACACTCCTAAACGATTACAGCGATTGCGACGATCGTGTAGGCCTGTTTTATTTCCTGGTAAAAGAACTTTACAACCTCCCCATGATCGTACTGATTTATCCTTCACACGTAACTTTGGCAATTGAATTAAAAAATCCGGTAGGCGTACCTGTATTATATAACGGGCGTAAATTTTCGGTGTGCGAGCCAACTCCGCAAAAGTTAGATCTTCCCATTGGTGCATTAATGCCGCAACTTACTAATGTCCACTACGATGTGGCTTATGAATACCTGCCCAAACGATAATTTTTGAGGAAAGCGGTCATGTTTTCATAATAATTACTTAACTACAAATACTCTTTTTTTCACTTTCTTTTTTGCACCTTACATCCAGAAAAACGCACGTATATCGTCAGTAAGTTTTTCCTTAAGCAAATAGCAAGTTTTAATCATGCTTGTACCACCTTTATTCTTATTGGTGGTCTTTTTTTATGAGAACCCTTCCGAAATTACTCAAAATAGTATCTTGAATAATTGCATTATTTGTTTTCAATAAAACGGTGAAAAAGATGCAGGCTGTTACTATCCGGTAGCCTCCTTTGAAGTAAACCATTGGTGAACGGTTTGCAAAAATAATTTGCGCAGAGTGTCTTTACAATTATAGGTTTTAAAATACTTAACAAAGCGTCTCTAAAATTAAGCGATCGTTTGCACAAATTTTTTCTGCTCTATGTTCAAGCTAACTGAATTAGAGGATTCACTTTTTTTTGCAAAGTTTGTTTCACTGCTATACCAGCTTTGAGCACATATTGAAGAATCTGATAAGTTTCATCTGGATAAACTACTTCAATTATTTCATTGCTTTGAAGCCAGGCAGCAATTTTATCTTGTTGCTTTTTCGATAATTTTTTCAGAACAGGAACGCCCATTTCTTTTAAAGCTGCTGCATTACAATATTGTTCGTACTGGCTTTTCATCGGCACCACCATCAACTTTTTCCTCATGTACAATGCTTCGGCGGGTGTTTCAAATCCTGCACCACATAAAACCCCTTCGCTCGTACTACAACTGCTGATAAATTCTGCATTGTTAATGGGTCTTATCCAACAATTCGCATCTGAGTAAGAGGTGCTGCTATGTTTACTGAAAACATGCCATTGTACCTGAGGATGTTGGCTCAATACTTTGATGATTTTCTTATCACTGTAAGCCGGAAGATACACAGAGTAATGTCCTTCGTTTCTGGTGTAAGCATTTCTGATTTCAGCACGTATCACCGGCGTAAAAGTGGTTTCATCATAAGGCGAAAAGTGAAACCCGATACCCATACTGCAGGGTGCATAATAACGTAATATTAACCAAGCCATCGGATCGTATTTGTCTGGCTTGGGCGCCGCTTTACTGATCACAGCAAACTGATGACTTAAAGCGATACAGGTAATATTTTTATTTTTACAGGCCCAGGCACTCAAAGGTTCAAAATCGTTGATCACCAGATCATACTCTTCTACCGGAATAGATTTTACTTCTTCCAAAAACCTTTTTGTTTTCATTTGTTGAAAGGTGGTCAGTAAATCCACGCCTCCTTTTTTACCAAATACAAAACTCAGTCCTTTGCGACGGTACTTGATAAAATGTTGCAAACCTACATCAGCTTGCGTGCCGCTGAGCAAAACATCTACTTCTGCCATTTTTTCTAAAAGCGGCAATATCTCATTGGCCCTGCTGATGTGACCATTACCGGTGGCTTGCAAAGCATATAATATCTTCATGATACAGGCGTAATTAAATGTAAAATTCAAATTACTACATCACCTTTTTGTGAAGCTATTGTTATGAAATTGTAATCTCAATACTTTTTGAGGGACGTGGGAGAAAATCTTAGTTATAAGGGTAAGGCAATTGTGCGATCTTGATGCAGGATGCAGGATTTTTTACATCTGTCCATTGCTCTTCGAAGAAAGTGTGAAGCCAATCGTAGTACCTACATCTTGTTTGCTGCGAACGTGGATCGTTTGTCCATGCGCTTCAATGATGTGTTTGCAAATGGCGAGCCCCAATCCACTACCGCCTTCTTTTCTGCTCCGGGCAAGATCGGTCCGGAAAAATCTTTCAAATATGCGGGAGATATGTTCCTCTGCGATACCAACGCCTTCATCGCTAATTTCTATCAAAACGTTGTTGCCGTCCACATTGTAAAAACTCGCTTCTATGCTGCTGTTATCATTGCTGTATTTAATGGCATTGTCGACCAGATTGGTCAGTACCTGTCTAATTTTTTCTTTGTCGGCAAACACACTAATGGGAAACTCACAACCTTTTTTAATGACAGCACGGATATTTTTTTCTTTCGACTTCATAAACAAACTCTCATAAACATCTTTTAACAAATCCTGTATTACAAAACTGCTTTTATTAAGCTGTTGTTGGCCGCTTTCCAATTTTGAGATTTCATCTAAATCGTCGAGCAAATTAACCAACCTATCTACATTACGAGAAGTACTTTTTAAAAATTTACTATTCACCGCAGGATTATCAATGGCTCCGTCAATCAGCGTATCAACATAACCTTGAATGGCGAAAATGGGCGTTTTTATTTCATGACTGAGGTTCTGGAGAAATTCTTTTCTGAAAATTTCATTTTTCTGCAAAATTTCAATTTCTGTTTTTCGTTGCATCGCCCAGGTTTCTACATCTGCCCTTACTTCATCGATACTTTTTTGAGGTAGTATATTTTTATAATAAAACTCTTCTCTCTTACTGGCCTTGGTTTGATAGATCAGTTTATAAATAAGTTTTATTTTACGGTAAATGAATGTTTGCAAAGTGTAAAGAATCAATCCAAAACTGCCTAAAAAAATGAAAATAAAAGAAAGCAACGCAACCCACCATATAGGCTTAAAAGCAAAAAAACCAACTGCAATTGGTACAGAAAGTGCCAATGCTGTTACCGCTGCAAGTTGTTGTGGTGAAAAGTTTTTACCTGAAGGCATGTTGGTAATAGCGTCTACACAGATAAAACTCTGGCGAAAGACGACCTTGTTTTTTTAGATGAAAACGGAAAACCCGTTCAGCAAATTTACAACTCAAATTTGTATCCTACGCCTTTTACGGTAGTAATACAATCGAGCCCCAGTTTTTGCCTTATTTTACGAATGTGTACATCGATGGTGCGATCGCCCACTATGACTTCCGTTCCCCAAATTTGGTTTAAGATCTCGTTTCTCAAAAATACTTTACCTGGTTTTGATGCAAGGAGCGCCAGTAATTCAAATTCTTTTCGAGCCAATACGATGTCATTCCCTTCGTGGGTCACCATGTACTTTTCCCTGTCTATCGAAATATCACCAACTTGAATTATTTCACTGGTTTCTTTGTGTATTCTTCTGAAGAGAGCATTTACTTTGCTCAACAACACTTTAGGACTGATGGGTTTGGTGATGTAATCGTCGGCGCCCGTTTCTAGCCCGCGAATTTCTGTGCTTTCATCGCTCATGGCGGTTAAAAAAACAATCAATGTTTGTTGAAAAGCGGGCATGGTGCGCAACTGTTTGCAAGTCTCCATACCGTTTTTGCCGGGCATCATGATGTCTAAGATAATCAGATCTGGTTCAGTTTTTTTTGCTTTTTCTATGGCATCGTCGCCACTTTTGGCAGTTGTTACATCATATCCCTCTTGTTGCAGGTTAAATTGCAAGATTTCCAGAATATCCGGCTCATCATCCGCAATCAATATTTTTTTCGTGGTGCTCATATATTGTGAAGTTGTGCAAAAGTAACCTAACAATTTGAAGGAAACCTACGTTAAGGGAACGTTATAATATTATTAAATTGTTAAGCAGAAGGCATCATGTCGGGTATTATTGTTGTCTGAGAACTGTGTATCACACAATTTTATAGCATCTTTACAGCACGAACATTATTTATGAAGGGTTTATTACTATTTATTTCTTTTTTTATCTCGGTACCATCACTGTACGCACATACACTCGACACGGTAAATATACCCTTATCCCGCATGGGCTTTCATGATAAAATAGATAAGGAGCAGCAACTGACAGACAAAGCCGACGGCAAGGAAGATTGGACACTGCATGTTGGTAAAAATGAAGAGATCAACCTCCAAGTATCTGACGCATTGTTTAGAAAAACAGACGAACTCCAACTCTGGGTAGAAACATACCCTCTATTGGCCACCAATAATGAAAAAGTTCGGTATCTAAGGTTGATAGAAGATCTCGTTAAAACTTTCAGAAACAGTTGGAGCAAGAATGAAATCAAGCCGGTTTTGTATCCTGCTTTATTGAGTAGTTTTGAAACGATTTTAAAAGGCATGCCTACTAGTAAATCCATGTTACCCTCTATCGAAGGAGCAAATTATCAGGTAGCGAAAATTCTAACCAATGTTTTTATTGGTTACAAAGAAGGAAGGGAAGCGCAGAATCTTGTTTACCTGAAATATTGCGCCCTGCATCCAGATAATATTTTAAAAACGATTCGGCCTTACGTAAATGAAATCTTTGCTGATAGCTTAGTGGTAGCTGCTTGCCGAAATAATCCTGTGCAACTGTACTCTTTTGCTCAATCTACCAACAGTGAAGAAGGAAAACTAATACACCGCAATATACATCCCGTGGTGAAAGTGGTGTCAGCTTTGAGTCAAACTCCCAATGCACTTTTGTACTTCCCTTTTCTGGATGATTTGTTGAGCGGAAAAAACACCGTTGCCAATATCCGGAAATTGGTAGGCGACGATCCCAATAATTACGACAGTGTGGGTTATTTTAAAATGCTGGTCCAAACAGAAATCTCCTATTTCAAACGGATGGCAGGCCCTAATAAAGATACTCCCATTGCGATGTTTGGTGCAAACAGTTTGCGCGAAGTACTGAAAGGAAAGGCCTGGCAGCATTTTGTAAAACACATTAATGAACTGCACGACGTTAGTAACCTTGCCGTACGTATGAAAGCTATACAGCCATTGGGTGTACAGGATCTGTACTACATGATGATCATGGGTGAATCGGATATTTACACCTCAAGCTATAAACATAGTTTTTCTAGATTGGTGCAACTGATGGGTGCCAAACCACGGGGCGACTCCTTATTGCAAAGCGTGCACTTTGACTATTTTAAGAAATTCATCAAAATGGCTGCCAACTTTAATAAGCTCGATAGCTTCCTGAAAATGATGCCAGATGACAATTCCGAATTATTGATGAAAGCATTTGTGGCCAACCTCCACAAAACAGGTAACCTCGAAGACGCTGTAGATGTCGCGGATTCTTACAGTAGCATCCATGATAAAAAATTATTGAATTCAATTCTTTCTTATGTTAAAGAAAATGAACAACAAAGTGTCAACGAAAACAATGATAGGGGGAAGTTAATTTACGGATTGCTCAAAATAATTTTTTTATCTGCTGACACCACCAATAAAATTGATCTAACAGCTACAGTGGGTATTCCATCTATCTACGAAATTGCCAACAAAGAATTGCAGGATGAAAAAGGAAGGATCGTGCAGCAGGTATTTTTTTATGGTGATGAAGATGGTAAAACATTTTTTCCTCCATTTCTGAATTCTTTTTCACCCAAAGACTGGACGATCAAGCATACCAAAGAATGGGTAGAAATAAAATCGAATAAAGGCAACGTGTGGGTATTTGCCAACAAGCCGCTCGACTACAACCAAAATCTTGATGATTCCGCTCAAGTTCACCTTACTCGTTACCTTACGGCTAATGATATGGTACCATCTGTAGTGGTGCACCGTGGTCATAGTTATTGGTTACCGGGCACCATCAAACGAATGCCTTCCTTTGCCAAAGTAGTGGTATTGGGATCTTGTGGCGGTTTTCAAAACCTCAACCAGATTTTAGAGGTAAGCCCCGATGCACATATTATTTCTACCAAAGAAATAGGTAAAGGCGATATTAACAAACCCATTCTTAATTACCTGAACCAATCTTTTATCTCTGGTAAAACCCTTTCCTGGAGAGATATGTGGAAATCGCTGAGCAGCTTTTTTGGCAATGATCCCAGCAGAGACGTACGGGAGAGTTGGGAAGATTATATTCCGCCTTACCGAAACCTGGGTGCCATTTTTCTAAAAGCCTATCATAAACAAACAGCAGAAGCTGCCGGGAGCTAAGTAATTTGCATTATCTGCTCAAGCTTGCTGCTGATCCTGCAAACAGGCTTAACTTTGTCATCATGAGTTTACCCGTAGTTGAAAAAAAGACCTTCCGTTTTTCTTTACTCAAAAGGGTTTTTGCTTTTACAGCCCCCTATAAAAAGAAATTTTACACCTCCCTTTTTCTATCCCTTTTTTTGGCGGTTATAGCACCAGTCAGGCCATTACTCATTCAGATCACCATCAACAATGGTTTGAACGACCGGGCTGCGGCTAATTTTTTGGATGGCCCGGGTGGTTTTATCATCGAGATCACTATTATTCAACTGCTGCTGCTAATGGTAGAAACCATTTGTCGTTTCTTTTTTACTTTCACAACTGCCTCACTGGGGCAAAGTGTGGTGAAAGATTTGAGGGTAAGTACCTATCAAAAAATCGTGCAGCTCAACCTTCGCCAGTTCGATAAAACGCCCATCGGTACGCTCACTACCAGAACCATCAATGACATTGAATCTGTGAACGATATCTTTAGCGATGGACTTATCCCAATCATAGCCGATTTACTGTCAATCGCATCTATTCTCACTTACATGTTTTGGGTTGATGGTCGGCTCACCTTAGTTTGTTTGGCGCCCTTTCCAGTGATGATCGTAGCTACCTATTATTTTAAAGAAAGCGTTAATAAATCATTTATCAAAGTACGCAACGCGGTAGCCGCTTTGAATGCCTTTGTACAGGAGCACATCACAGGCATGGCATTGGTACAAGCTTTCGCTTCAGAAAAAAGAGAAGAAACACAGTTTGCCAATATCAACAAACAACACCGCAACGCCAATGTTAAAGCCATATTTGCATACTCCGTATTTTTTCCGGTGGTAGAATTGGTGAGTGCATTGAGCATCGGTTTGTTGGTGTGGTGGGCTGCCCGCAATGCCGCCCTGGTAAGCGCAGATACGGCCGCAAATGCGGGAGGTATCATCACCGCTTTTATTTTGTGCCTAAATCTATTGTTCAGGCCTTTGCGCGTGATTGCCGATAAATTTAACGTGCTGCAAATGGGAATGATCGCCAGCGAACGGGTGTTTAGAATTCTCGACAATGAAGATGTTACGCCTCAATCTGCAGCAGGTGCCCTGGCAGCAGCCAACAATGAGCACAGTACTATCAATGGAGCCATCGAATTCAAAGACGTTTGGTTCGCTTATACCGATCAACAGTATGTATTAAAGAATGTAAATTTTAAAATAGAACCCGGACAAACACTGGCTATCGTGGGTCATACCGGAAGCGGAAAAACATCGGTGATCAGCTTGATCAATCGACTCTACCAAATCAACAAAGGCGCTATTTTGGTGGATGGAAAAAACATGGAAGATTACGATATACACTACCTGCGAAGTAGGATAGGGGTGGTGTTGCAAGACGTTTTTTTATTCAGCGGCTCCGTGTTAGAAAATGTGAGTCTACGTAATCCCGACATCAGCAGAGAACAAGTAGAACAAGCTGCCAAACTAATAGATATGCACGATTTTATCATGCAACTTCCTGGAGGGTACGATTACAATGTGATGGAAAGGGGCGCTACTTTGTCGCTCGGACAAAGACAATTGTTATCCTTTATCAGGGCACTTTTATACAATCCTTCCATTTTGATTCTGGATGAAGCTACTTCCTCTATTGACACAGAAAGCGAAGCCCTGATACAGCATGCTATAGAGAAACTCATCTCCGGCCGTACTTCTATCGTGATAGCGCACCGCCTTAGCACCATTCGAAAGGCGGATAAAATTTTAGTGCTCGATAAAGGTGAGGTAAAAGAAATGGGCAGTCACGATGAATTATTACAAAACAAAGGATTCTATTATCAGCTTTACCAAATGCAGTTTTCCGGCGAACAAAATAACCAGCCAGTTTAAGGTAACCTTGAGTAATCCCAAAGTTTCTGATACCGTTATTGATCATGCAAAAAGCTGCCATTTCGAAAGAGTGAACCATCGTTTTAAAGGAACTGAAATGGAGCAGTTGAAAAACAGGATATTGTATAAATTTTTTCATCCCTGCACCGTTCCCAATTGCTTTCAGAAAAACAAAACATACTCATTGCTAAAAATGTAGGGGAAGATGCCTTTTTACCCATAAAGAAATGGCCAATCGCAGAGGTATTCGCCAATAAATTCCTTCTATCTTATTTTTAATTTCACCCCTGCCGCCTTATCTTTGCGCCAAATTTGAGAAGGGATATGACAGCAAAGCGAATCAAATCATTACTGGTAGCGGTTTTCAGCCTAGGAATAGTATTATTTTCTAATATGACTTTTGGGCAGGATGCCACTCAAAATAAGGAAATACACGGGGAAGCAGGTGAATTTGACGTAACCAAAACAATTCTCGACCACATCAAAGATGACCATAGCTGGCACCTGTGGGGGCATACTTCCATTTCATTGCCGGTGATTCTCTGCTCAGATAAAGGTGTTGAAGTATTTTCATCCCATCACCTGGTGGATGAGCACCACGAACCCGCAGCCTACCAGGGAAAATATTTATACAAAACATTCGAAGGGAAAATAAAAGTAGTAAATGCAGCTGGAAGCATTAACGAAGCTGCCAGTAAAAATGTGTGGGATTTCTCTATCACTAAAAACGTGGCTTCTCTCTTACTTACGG
Source organism: Chitinophagales bacterium (assembly GCA_038249665.1). Classification (GTDB taxonomy): domain Bacteria; phylum Bacteroidota; class Bacteroidia; order Chitinophagales; family Chitinophagaceae; genus Ferruginibacter. The sequence goes on along the minus strand of JBBSDF010000008.1, from coordinate 42,550 downwards.
TATTCATTCTTTTGGTCGTATTCTTAAGTGTTGCAAACGCATATAAAAAAACGGGTATTACTTCAGCGCCGAAAGGATTGCAGTCCTTTATGGAACCCATCATTCTTTTTGTAAGAGATGATGTGGCCAAACCAAATATTGGGAAACATTATGCCAAGTACATGCCTTTTTTGTTGACCGTTTTCTTTTTGATTTGGATCAACAACATGCTAGGCCTGGTTCCTTTGTTTCCAGGTGGTGCCAACGTGAGCGGAAACATTGCGTTTACAATGACACTGGCTGTTTTTACTTTTATTTTGGTAAACATCAATGGTAACAAAAGCTACTGGCAGCATATATTTTGGATGCCAGGAATGCATTGGAGTATGAAATTATTTTTGGCTCCCATCGAGTTACTGGGCGTATTTACCAAACCCATCTCACTGATGATTCGATTGTTTGCGAACATCACCGCTGGCCACATCTTAGTATTAAGTTTGATTTGTCTGATCTTCATATTCAAAAGTATTTTCGCTTCTGCCATCGCGGTTCCATTTGCGGTTTTCATTAATATGATAGAACTGTTGGTGGCCTTTTTGCAAGCATTTATATTTACGATGCTCGCCGCTATGTATATTGGAATGGCTACAGAAGAGCATCACCATGAAGAACACGCTCATTAAGCATAACATGATAATCAACTTTTTTTATAACAATTAAAATTCACAAACATGGTAGTAGGAAGTGTTGCCGCAATTGGTGCTGGTTTAGCTGCAATTGGTGCAGGTATCGGTATCGGTCTGATTGGTAAAGGTGCTGTAGAAGGTATCGCCCGCCAGCCGGAAGCTGCTAATGACATTCGTGCAAACATGATCGTAGCTGCGGCTTTCGTAGAGGCGGTTGCATTGTTTGCGGTGGTAGTTGCCCTTTTGGGTAATGGTTAATCCACAAAACTATTACAGGCTCAAAGCAAAGGGCGGAGAGCCTGTAACTTTTTTTGAATCAAAGAACAACTTATAATCTATATAATATGCTGTTAGAGATAAATCCATTGGTATTGCCCGACATCGGTTTTGTGTTTTGGAGCACCATCGCGTTTTTAATTTTATTGTTTGTGTTGGGAAAATTTGCTTGGAAACCCATCATGAAAGCCATCAGTGAAAGAGAACAGGGTATAACCGAAGCTATCGCGTCTGCTGAAAAAGTGAAACTGGAAATGGCGCAATTAAAAAATGAAAACGAAGCTTTGTTGGCAACAGCACGAGAAGAGAGAGCCGTGATTCTGAAAGAAGCAAAAGAGATCAAAGACAAAATGATCAACGGTGCCAAAGAAGAAGCCAAGGCACAAGCTGCAAAAATTATTGCAGACGCACAGGCATCTATCGTAAACCAAAAAATGGCTGCCATCACCGATTTAAAAAATCAAGTGGGTAATTTGGTGATCGAAGTAAGTGAAAAAATTCTTAGAAGAGAGTTGGCCAATAAAGATGAGCAGGAAAATTACATCAAGCAATTAACCGCTGATGTAAAAATGAACTAATCTTTAGTTAGGTAAACGATCACCTTATCACAATTGTATTATGAACAATCCACGTTTAGCAGGTAGATACGCAAAAAGTTTATTAGAACTTTCCATCGAACAGAATCATCTGGATGCCGTTTATGCCGATATAAAAATGCTGAATGGCATTTGCAAAAGTAATCCCGATTTTGTGGCCTTGCTCAAAAGCCCCGTGATCAACTCCGATAAAAAAGAAAAAATCATCTCTGCTGTGTTGGAAGGGAAAATCAGTCCGCTTACGAACGCTTTTGTTCAATTGTTGGCCCGCAAAATAAGAGAAAGCAACCTGCCCGAAATTGCACGTGCTTTTATCGAACAATACAATGAATTGAAACAAATTCACCTGGTAAAGATCACGACAGCCGTTCCCATGAGCGAAACGTTGAAAAATGACATTCTTGCCAAAGTGAAAACTGATGCAGGCATTGAACACATCGAATTAGAAACAGTAGTGAAAGAAGAACTCATCGGTGGATTCAAATTAGAAATGGGTGGCAACCTGGTAGATGCTAGCATTCTCAGAGACCTGAAAGATGTAAAAAAGCAATTTTCTGAAAATATCTATATTCACAAAATGCGTTAGTACTTTTTGTTACAAAATATTTTAATGCTGCAAGAAGAAAATGCGGCATTTTTTATTTGTTGTACAGATTACTTGGAAACAAAAAACATATTCCCTTTTACAATCCATGCAATTCCAAAAAGCACCATACAGGAAGACTCCGGCCAAAAAATAGAAAGGTCGGCCCTTGCCATCAGCAACACTATCACGAGACTAACCATCATTCCAACACCACAAATTTTGTATAACATATTCCTGCTTTTTTGTCTGGGCCCAGCTTTCTCCGACTTTGGGAAAAACCAATATGTATAGATGGCCAGCAAGCTAAAGAAGACGGCAGCGCTGATATTATGTATCATTCCGTGGTAATTTTTTAGAAAAGATAATTCGGAGCATTCTGCACAAGGAGCCCCCACATGATAATTGGTAGGGAAAATGGCTATACAAATGGCCGCAATGGAGGCTGCGTTGGTGATAAAGTCATCCTTTTTTTCGTAACCCTTATAGGTAAAGAGAAACATGGCCATACCAAACAACAAGCCTACAAATATATCGCCCATGTTGGTATAGTAATAATGGCTGATAGAGGGTTTTATAGTTGTGCCACAGTAAAATGAATTTAATACCAACACGATGGGCATCAGTATGGCCAATACTCCAATAGCTTGCCTCACTTTTAGATAAGAAATCAATCTTACTTTGTTGTTCAATTCATCCATGATAATTTGTATTTTATAAAATATAAATAAAAATATTTAAAAATCCAGATAAAGAAAAAAAACCTGTTTTCTAATACATCCAACACTGCAACATTCAATAAAAGTCTTCTGCCAGATGTATTAAAACATGGCACCATAAGCATAAAAAAACCGGTCCTTAAAAGACCGGTTTTTAATGTAGATAAAATTTTATTTCTGAATGATCACAGACCCTGATGCCAGACGTTTACCCTGACTGGTCGTTAAGTCTACGGTGTACACTCCTGAAGCTGCATTTCTTAAGTCTACATCCATACGGTCGTAGATAGGTGCTGCATTGTATTGTTTACTGTACACTTTTGCTCCCTTAGCATCGTAAACGGTTAAAGTGCGTTGTTCGTTCCCGTTAGTAGCATTGTAATACCTCACTTGAAATACTCCGTTGTTGGGATTTGCATAAATAAACAGTTGATTACTAACAGAGTCGCTCACATTCACCAGATTAGAAGAGATGCTACAACCGTTTACGTCAGTAGCGATCACAGTATAGGCACCTAGTTTGTCAACATCCATTGGGTAGCTACTTCCACTAACACCATTTACAAGGTTGCCATTTCTGTACCATTGGTAAGAATAAGTACCTACAGGGCTAACAGTAGTAAACAAGGTTGTTGGTACGGAAGGATTGATTCTGCTATATTCTGCTGCTACCAAAACTGCATTCGGTAAAGCATTTACAATCAGCGATGCTCCGGTGCTGTTAACAGCCCCACAAGGAGCACCTGTAACAACGGCTCTGTAATTGTATCCATTCATACCAGTATTGATTCCGGCTATGTTAAGTACTGATGTAGTAACCCCACTGTAAAGTGTGCTGTTGCTGAGGTTGATGTATGCTCCACCATTTACGCTCAGTTGCCATTGATAAGTGAGGGTAGTACCGGTGGCGCCTACACTCATGTTTACGTTAGTACCCGCACAACCTGCAATGCTAGCGGGTTGAGTTTGAATAGTTACCGGTGTATTTACATTGAGGATGCCGGCGGCTGATGTAAGATCAACCGTACAGGTACCATTGATGATCACTCTGTACTGATAACCATTGATGGCAGTGCCTACCGCAGATAAATTAATGCTACTGTTGATGGCACCTGGAATATTTGCAAAGCTGGCTCCAGCGTTGCTGCTTACCTGCCATTGATAACTAAGGCTGGTACCATTTACTGCCACGTTAAAGGTAACGTTGGCACCTGGGCAAACGGTTAAGTTTGCTGGTTGCGCAGTAATATTGGCAGGATTGGTAATTGATAAAGTAGCTGGAATAGAGTTGGTTCCGATTGGCCCGCAACTAAACACCACTGCTCTGTATTGATTGTTGTTTTGCGAAGCGGCCACATTTGTCCATGATAGTGTAGCATTGCTTGCACCAGCTATGTGGGTAAAGCTGGTTCCGTTGTCGTTGCTTTCCTGCCATTGGTAGCTAAGGTTACTGCCTGTTGCAGCAACGCTGAAGCTTGCATTGCCGTTTAAACAAACTGCCACGTTGGTTGGGTTACTCGTTACCGTTGCGGCGTTGGTTACCGATAAGGTAGCCGGAGTTGAAGTAACTGAAGAAGGACAAGTATTGCTCACCACCACTCTATACTGGTGGTTGTTTTGGCTATTGGCGACATTGGTTAAATTTAATGTTGCTGATGTTGCACCAGTTACATTAGTAAAGCTAACGCCTGCATCGGTGCTTACCTGCCATTGGTATACAATGCTGGTTCCAGATGCTGTTACGCTAAAACTGGTATTGGTACCATTACAGGTACTGGTGTTGACCGGTGGAGTACTAATCACCGCCGGAAAACAGGCTACATTTTGAATAATAGTAGTAACAGTATCTCTAACATTTACGCGAACGCCTGAGCCATTGAACAGGTTGGAACGCATGTTTACCAAGGGCTTTGTTTGAAGTAGGATATCATCGATATACCAACCCACATTGGCAGTATTGTCGTCTGACCCTACCCTAAAACGGAATCTTGCATTTTGATTGGCATATGGTAAAAGAGAAATGCTTGTTTTAATAAAACCATTACTGTTGCCAGTAAAGGCAGCTCTTCCGCCCAATGGGTTATTGCTTCCGGTTCCCATAGAACCATTGTATCCGTTTTGTGTCATAAGTGAACCAAGGTCGGCCCAGTTGGTACCATTGTTCGTACTTATTTCCACTAAACCACCATCCCAGCCATCTTCTGTGTTGAAATTGTGCCAGAAACTAAGTACCGGTGGAGCAGCGCCTAAGGCTACGTTATTGGTGGTTGCCAAGCTGTAATCTGTAGCAATACTGGCGTTTACTCCAAAAAATGCATTGGGGGCACTTTGGCTTTGTACTTGAGAAACCGTAAAGTTGGTGCTATTAATAGAACTGGTGGCCCATGCGGCCGGTATGGTTGCAGTTGGAACTATTTCATTGATCAAATCAACAGAAGGAAACCAGCTTCCATTATTGACCTGAACAGTGAACACGAAGCTTTGTGTTTGACCAGCCGCAAGGTTTACCGGGAAACTCACCACCCTGTTTGTAGTATTGTAAGTTCCACCTGATACATAAGTTACATTGCTGGGCAAGGTGTCTGTTAACAAGAAGTTGACCAATCCGCTGCAAGAGCCGGCGCTTACCACGTTGGTATAAGTGATGTTTAAACCTTCAAGTTGTTGAATTACACTTTGGGTGAGTGCAAGGATACTTTCCACTGTGGAAAAACCTGGAATTTGGTCGTTGGTAGCGTTGGCGGAACCTTGAGATGCATCAAATCCCATTCCTCTTCTGGCAAAAGCGGTCATGATGGCACAACGGTAAGCACCGTTGTATAAAATCTGATCCGCTTGTAATATTGCATTTCTACCATCTATAAACCCTGCATTACAGGGTTGTAATTTGAGTCCCTCCGTTACGAGTTTCATTGCAATACCATTTCCACCTGCTCCAGCCGCATTAAACAGATCGGGGTTAATACTACCAACCTGATTGATGATATTCCAAGTCATGTCCCACAAAGTGGCACACCAGATTTCCCCTCTGCTGTGCTGCTGACCTGCACCGGGAATGTTTGCGCCATAAGTTCTGTTGTTAACAGCAAAATTGGTACTATATCGCTGAGATCTGATGCCCAATCCAGTGGGGGGCTGGTTCACCGCATAAGTACCAATACCTCTGGGTTTGGTAAATCCATCGGTAAGCAATGAGTTGGCCCAGTCTTGTGTTGCCATCAAGCCATAATAATCACTCCATCCTTCACCCATTTGTTCTGCGTTTGAAACGCAACCAGCCTGAGAAGGACCTCCTGCTAAACGATTACTGATCCCATGTCCGAATTCATGAACTACGATGCCATTGTCTACATCTCCGTCTTTTTGTGGAGTACCGTTCCACAAATACATTTGCATACGGCCGCTACCGCCGTCTGCAGGCGTTGCAAAGTTGGCATTGTTGGTACTGCCGCCGTCCTGTGCTTCTGCACGAACGGCATCATTACCTGCACCACCTCTTCCTTGGTTGTTGGCCTGAAAATTACCAGACACCTCATCCAGCCCGTATTGGTACATCAGGTCATGTATGATGTTATTCCAATAAAATAAGTTGGTAATATTGAACTGCTGATTTTCTATCGGCGTTGTCTGAATCGGCGTTACCGTAAAATCTGGTACAAAGTTGAACGTAAGTGGATCCGGACTGGTGGTGCTTTGAGCAGACCTGTTCTGGTCAGGCGTATTCTGATTATTTCTATCGTGGTATGCCCATACATTGTTACCCCTTGTATAAGTAAAATCATTTGGACCATCACTGTGCCATTTTAAGCTGGTGGCGTTGCCCGGTGCAAGTGTCCAGGGATTGGTGCGAAGATCATGCGCCCCGCCCGGATGAATTGGACTTTCTGCAGGGTAAGGGATAACGCGATAGGTTGCTCCATTTACAATAAATGGACTCACCGGCGTATTGCTAGCAGGAAGAGTGTTGTTGAAAAGCCGAGGTGCTACCTGGTCCTTATTTTTTTGTTCACAGTTTGCATCGTGTGAATGGTTGTTGCTGTGGTCGAAATTGCAAAAAACGGTCAAATTCAATTCGTGAATAACTTGATTTTTTGCAGCATCCACACTCAATAACCAGTAATCGCTACTGCTGGTAGGCGCAAAAAACACTTGCCAGGCCAGCTGAACAGATTTGCCATTATTCAGTGGCATCCAAATCAATTCTGCAGTAACGTTTTCATGAGTAACATCTAATTTGCCAAAATTATAGCGTTGGGTTTCGCCCACCTTATTGCCCAAAAGTGTCGAATTGCTGCTGATCTTTTTATCCGCCAATGCAGTTCTGATGGCCATTTCGGCTGTGATGAAGGGACTAATACTGGCGCCGCCAGTTCTACTTTCCAGGTTGCTCAATCTGGTTCCCACATTTGAGACCAGTTGTCCGTTTTTAAAAGCCAATGTTTGAATTTGATTGTACACCGGGATGCCCTTATAACGCTGTTGCAGGTAAATCATCTGGGTACCGGCAACTTTATTTACGTAGGCATCACTGATCGCTGCGTTCTGCAGATCTGTTTGGGAAAGTCCAATTTTTGCTGCATGGTTTGCCACCATTTTTAGTGCCGTAGAGGCATCGATATTTTGTGCAAAACTTCCTGTAACAAAAAGTACGGATACAAAAAAAAGTAAAATTTTCTTCATTTGATGTTAGTTGGCTTTTCTCGTCATTATTCCGGAAAGTTTAATTACCGTGTACATGCAGAGTGGAGTGTGTGATAAAAATTTGATTAAAAGGTACCAGTTGCTATGTGTTAAGTAGTTAGTATTGGGTTTAAATTAAACGGGAAATTACGATTATTGAACACAAGCACGAAATTTTGTCAAATGTATTCTTAAAAGTTCTTTTTCTGTCAACCAAAACCCTGATTCGATGCATTTCTTCCAAATGAATGGGCCACACTCAAAAAAATATCTAATTGGTGGGGCATAGTTGCTGTTTTTTTTGCCGTTCTTACAATCATCTCTTACCTTTGCAGCCTTAAAACAGACGCCTGAAACTGATCGCCCAAAAAAAGAGCTATTTTGAATTACAGAATTCAGTTCCAGTTTGGTTTTCAGTTGGCCTAATCAATAAATATAAATTTTTATGGTAGAGATTAAACCAGATGAAATTTCGGCGATCCTTCGTCAGCAATTAAGCAATTTTAATGCTTCTGCCGATTTGGAAGAAGTGGGCACAGTATTGCAGGTGGGTGATGGTATCGCCCGTGTGTATGGTTTAAACAATGTTCGCTCTGGTGAACTGGTTGAATTCAACAATGGTGTAAAAGCAATTGCGCTGAACCTGGAGGAAGACAATGTAGGGGTAGTATTGATGGGTGATAGCAGCGAAATTAAAGAAGGAGATAAAGTAAAGCGTACTAACCAGATCGCTTCTATTAAGGTAGGAGAAGGCATGTGTGGCAGGGTTATTAACACCCTTGGCCATCCCATCGACGGTAAAGGTCCTTTGCAGGGTGAATTATATGAAATGCCTTTAGAACGTAAAGCACCGGGGGTAATTTTCCGTGAGCCGGTAAAAGAACCACTTCAAACGGGTATCAAAGCTATCGATGCGATGATTCCGATTGGCCGCGGACAACGTGAGTTGATCATCGGTGATCGCCAAACTGGTAAAACTGCCATCGCAGTAGATACCATTATTAATCAAAAAGAATTCTTTGCAGCCGGGAAGCCTGTATATTGTATATATGTAGCCATTGGGCAAAAAGCATCTACGATTGCGGGTATCATGAAAACTTTGCAAGAAAACGGTGCCATGGAATATACCACCATCGTGGCCGCTTCAGCTTCTGAACCAGCTCCATTACAATTCTATGCTCCATTTGCGGGTGCAGCTATTGGAGAGTTCTTCCGCGATACCGGCCGCCCGGCGTTAATCATTTACGATGATTTGTCAAAACAAGCGGTAGCATACCGTGAAGTGTCCCTGCTTTTGCGTCGTCCGCCAGGCCGTGAGGCATATCCGGGGGATGTGTTCTACTTGCACAGCCGCTTATTAGAAAGAGCCGCTAAAGTGGTATCAAAAGATGAAATCGCACAACAAATGAACGATTTGCCAGCGTCTATCAAACATCTTGTAAAAGGTGGTGGATCTCTGACTGCTTTGCCTATCATTGAAACACAGGCTGGTGACGTATCAGCTTATATTCCTACCAACGTAATTTCGATTACAGATGGCCAGATATTTCTGGAAGGTAACCTCTTTAATGCAGGTATCCGCCCGGCCATCAACGTAGGTATTTCTGTAAGCCGCGTAGGCGGTAACGCACAGATCAAATCGATGAAAAAAGTTGCAGGTACCCTGAAACTAGACCAGGCACTCTACCGTGAGTTGGAAGCATTCTCTAAGTTTGGGGGTGATTTGGATGCGGCTACTAAAAACGTAATCGACAAAGGAGCCAGAAACGTAGAAATCTTGAAACAAGCTCAATACGCGCCCTACACCGTTGAAAAGCAGATAGCGATTATCTATCTGGGTACACAAGGTTTATTGAAAGAAGTAAATGTTAAGAAAGTAAAAGCGTTTGAAGAACATTTCTTGCTAGAAATGGAAAACAAACTGCCTCAAATTCTGGTAGAATTCAAAAAAGGAAACCTGCCCGAAGATGGACTTAAGAAAATGGTTGAATTAGCCAACGGGATAATTCCTCAGTACAAATAAATGTTATAAAGCATATGTATGGAAAAGAGCGAGCAATCGCTCTTTTTTTATACCGCCAACTAGCCTTTAACTACATCTAAAATTTCAAAATTGCTATTTTGGCAGGTTTTCTAAAAGGAACACTTTTTGTAATTTAGTTGCTACAAACAAAAACGAGAAGATTATGACAATAGGAATTATGCTCATTTCAGTAATTTTTATGGTGGTTGGAATGATCGTTCAGGCAAGATTAAAAAGCAAATTCAGCCAGTACAGCGAAGTACCCACCAGTAGTGGTATGAGCGGAAAAGAAATCGCAGAAAAGATGTTACGTGACAATGGCATTTATGATGTGCAAGTTATTTCTGTGGAGGGGCAGCTCACAGATCATTATAATCCTACCAACAGAACCGTAAACCTGAGCACCGACGTGTACCACGGAAGAAGCGTAGCAGCGGCCGCCGTATCGGCACACGAATGTGGCCACGCAGTACAACATGCTACTGCCTACTCGATGCTCATGCTAAGAAGCAAATTGGTGCCCGCGGTTCAAATCAGCAGCAGGCTTTCCCAGTGGGTGATCATTGCAGGTTTGGGATTGTTAGGTTTTGGAGGCGGAAACCCCAATATATTACTGGCCGGTATTGTTCTCTTTGGAGTAACCACCTTGTTTTCCGTGGTAACTTTGCCGGTAGAATTCGATGCATCTAACAGAGCTTTAAAATGGTTGCAAACTGCCAATATTACTACGTCTGTTGAAAAGGAAAAAGCACAGGACGCTCTAAAGTGGGCAGCCCTTACATATATTGTGGCTGCATTAGCCTCCATTGCCATGTTGGTACAATACATTTTAATTTATTTGAGTAGAAGCAGAGACTAGTCAACTATCCTTTTATTACAGAATGCAAAGGCCCGCCAAAACAAAGTCTCTGTTTATCTGTTTAAAAAAACTCAAAGTAGTAACATCCAACACTACCAAAGGGAAATCGATCTTAATATAAAAACCAACATCCTCCAGCCCCGTCAGGAGCGAGATGATTATATCAGATGCTAATAACCTTTCAATTACCTTTATAATCGGAAAAGAAAAATATAAATTATAAAACAACTACAAGATGAATTTTGGAAAAGAATTTGAAAAATATGCAGTGAAGCATAAAGGAATTAGCAGTAATACCTTGGATGGATACATCAAGCACAACGTAACCAACCTCACCCCCAATATTATTGAAGAGCGACCTATGAACGTAGCGGTGATGGATGTGTACAGTCGCTTAATGATGGACAGAATCATTTTTCTGGGTTACCCCATCAGCGACGAAGTAGCAAACATCGTAACAGCACAGTTATTGTTTTTAGAAAGTACCGATCGCACCAGAGATATCCAAATGTATATTAACAGTCCGGGTGGCTCTGTGTACGCAGGGTTAGGTATGTATGATACCATGCAGTTCATCACACCTGACATTGCTACCATTTGTACAGGCATCGCCGCCAGCATGGCGCAGGTGTTGATGTGTGCCGGAGCACCAGGTAAAAGAACCGCACTGAAACACAGTCGCATCATGATGCACCAACCCAGTGCAGGCGCAGTAGGTCAGGCAACTGACATTGAGATTACTGTAAACGAAGTGCGCAAACTTAAAAGAGAATTGTACGATATCATTTCACATCATACCGGGCAACCCATTGAAAAAATTGCCGAAGATTGTGACCGTGATAAATGGATGACGGCACCCGAAGCCAAAGAATATGGATTGGTAGATGAGGTGCTTCTTGTGAATCCAAGAAAAGCAAAAACAAAGTAATTCAACCATCATTTTATACTATTAATCAACACAATTATTTATACAAATATGAATACGCTGAATAAAAAAATTAGAATGGACGACGAAGAGGAAATGCCGGCAATGCCCGACAATCCGATGGAGAAAATGATGAGCGGATGGATGTTCGACAAAAAATTCATTCAACAACGCAAAGTATTTTTGTGGGGTGTAGTTGATGACAAATCTTCGAAAGACATTACCGATAGACTAATGTACCTCGAAGCATTGGATCCTGGAAAAGAAATTACTTTTTACATCAACAGTCCCGGCGGAATGGTCACCAGTGGCATGGTGGTTTATGATACCATGCAAATGATTTCTTCGCCCGTTAGTACCGTGTGTATGGGTATGGCCGCCAGTATGGGCAGCATCTTACTGAGCGGTGGAACAAAAGGCAGAAGATTTATTTACAAACACGGAGAAGTGATGATTCACCAGCCGAGTGGTGGCGGGCGTGGCACCAGCGCAGACCTGGAGATCATGGCGGTGCAGATTAAAAAAACAAAGGAAATGGGCGCTAGAATATTGGCAGAAAATTGCGGACAAACCTATGAAAAAGTGATGAAAGATTTCGACCGAGATTATTGGATGGATGCAACAGAATCAATCACTTATGGAATAGTAGATGGGGTAATGGAAAAAATTTAACAGCATTCCTATATAATAAAGGCTGCAAACCACGTTTTAAGCGTTTGCAGCCTTTTTATGTAAAGGCAAATGCATCATTTTGTTCATCGCCCTTGTCTTGGTATTAGATTATTAAAAAAGGCGTGTACCTTTGCAGCCCCGTATAAGCCGCAAGGTCTATATTCAAAAACAACAAATGGCAAAACAACAAGTATTACATTGCTCCTTTTGTGGTCGCAGTAGAGATGAAGTAAAGATTCTCATTGCGGGCCAGGATGGGCATATCTGTGAAAACTGCGTAGAACACGCACAGGAAATTATTTCACAGGAATTGAGCGCACACATCGAATCAAAACATCCAGCCTCCGGAAACAATAAACTCACCATTCGCAAACCTGCGGAAATCAAAAAGTTTTTGGAAGAGTATGTGATCGGACAAGATGACGCCAAAAAAACATTGGCAGTAGCGGTGTACAATCATTACAAAAGGCTCAATTACAAATCAGATAATGATGTAGAAATTGAAAAGAGTAATATCATCATGGTGGGCGAAACCGGCACTGGTAAAACCCTTCTGGCAAAATCAATTGCCCGCATGCTCAATGTACCCTTTGCCATTGTAGATGCCACCGTTTTTACCGAAGCAGGTTATGTGGGGGAAGACGTGGAGAGCATGCTCACCAGATTGCTGCAGGCATGTAACTATGACGTGCAGGCTGCAGAAAAAGGAATTGTATTTATTGATGAGATCGATAAAATTGCCCGCAAAAGCGACAACCCATCCATCACCCGCGATGTAAGCGGTGAAGGCGTTCAACAAGGCTTGCTTAAATTATTGGAAGGAAGCGAAGTACTTGTGCCACCTCAGGGAGGTCGCAAACACCCCGAACAAAAACTGATCAAAGTAAATACACAAAACATCCTCTTCATTTGTGGAGGTGCTTTCGATGGTATTGATCGCATCATTGCCCGCAGGGTAAACACCAACGCCATCGGCTTCAACGTAAACAAAGAATTACAAGATTATCAGCACAATAATTTGTTGCAATTTGTAAATGCGGTAGACTTGAAACATTTCGGATTAATTCCAGAATTACTGGGACGGTTACCAGTGGTCACTTTCCTCAATCCACTCGATGCTACCACACTACGCAGCATCCTCAATGAACCTAAAAATGCGATCATCAAGCAATTTACAAAGCTGTTTGAGATTGAAGGAATCAAACTCAGCTTCGAACCCGCTGTGTTCGACTTCATGGTAGAAAAAGCGCTGGAATACAAACTAGGTGCCCGCGGTTTGCGTAGCATCTGCGAAAGCATTTTAACGGATGCCATGTTTGATCTTCCCGGACAAAAAGTAAAAGAATTTGAAGTAACATTAGAATATGCACAACGCAAATTCAGCATGAGTAAATTAAGTATGCTTAAAGTAGCTTAATCAATTTTATAGACCTTATTAAAAAAGCTCCTTTCGAGGAGCTTTTTTAATGCGCGTAGTCAAGATTCATTTTAATTTGATCCTGACAATATACATGGAATTTTATATTTGAAATTATTATACATTTAATATTGTGCAACAAAGAATAGTACAAAAAAAATAAAATTTAGTCATTTCGAATAACGCTCTTATAAATCAACAATTTTTAGAGCTGTTAAAAAGAAACTTTTTCATTTTACTTGCACTTAGTCATTTTTGTTGAGAATCTTAAGAATTAATAACCGGAAACTAAAAAAAAGGGGTTTTTCCTGTTTTTTATATCGAATGATTTATTTCTCATATAGGCTTATTATGTTGCTAAAAATTATATTTGAATTACAATTAAATTCAAGCAATTTCTTATATATCAGGAACATATTTATCAAATAAAAAAATCAAAAAATGAAAACGCTATTCGTACTTTTTTTTGCTTTCTTAGCGACAACTTCTTTTTCACAAACTCAATGTGGTACCCCAACTAATTTTCCTAATACATTTCCAAATTACAATTCGGAACAAGGAACTTTTGATGAAGTACCTATTTGTGTAAGAGTTTACTTTCACATTGTAAGAAACACGGCGGGAACAAACGGATTTAATGTGAATAATATCCCTGCATTGGTCAATATCCTGAATCAAGCATTTATCCCCAGAAATATATTTATAGTAAATGCTGGCTCAGATTTTATTAATAATGATGTTTATGGGTTAGAATTCAATGATACAGAATTTGGTGCTTTAACAAGTATTAATAATGTTCCAAATGCAATTAATTTTTACTTACTTCCAATTAATCCTTCTGGATATGCGGGTAGAGCATCTGCAATTCCAGGTAACTCTTTAGTAGTCGGATTTGATTTTATAAACTCAAGTACTTCGCCTCATGAATTGGGACATTGTTTGAACTTATTTCACACACACCATCAAGTCGAGGCAGGAGGATGCAATGACAATGGAATAAATTGTAACTCATGTGGAGATTATGTGTGTGACACACCTGTAGACCCTGTTCTTATTTGCGGCTCTAATGTTGACCCAAGTACTTGTACTTACACAGGGGGAGGTGGGTTTAATCCAGATACCCGTAATTATATGTCATATTCATGCCGATTTCCACCATGTCGTGATAGATTTTCTGTTGGTCAAGGCACAAGAATGAGAGTCTCACTTTTAAACGATCCATTACTTCAACAATTTGTTACAACAGTTTGTATCACAATGCAGGGAAGTAAAAGTCTATGTTCAATAGGTGCAACAGAAACCTATACAATTCAAAATGCGCCACCTAATTCTATTTATACATGGTCTTTATCTAATAATTGCCCCACTATTTCAGCTAATGGCCCACAAGCTACTCTAAACAGGGGAAATTGTGATGGAACTACCACTCTTACTTGTACTATAACTACTTCATTCGGAAACCTAACTGTTTCAAAAGATATTTCATTAACTACTACCCCAAATCAATATTCTTTTGTTCCATTTATAACAAATGGCACTAATACTAATTACATGAGTAATTATTGCAATAAATTGACCTATATTTGCAGTACTTCAAACAAGGGTTTTATAAAAGACTCTTTATTAACTTTATCTAACAAAATTTCTCCCAATAACTACTGCGCTACAGGTTATGTAACTGATGCAACTGCAACATCAATAACATGGAGTGTTGAACAAACAAGTCCAGGTACTTTTCATGGTTATTATAACTTTAATGGAAATCAGTTTAGTGTCGGAATAAATGTAAATTATCCAAACGAATGGATAATACTGAAATGTACTAGAACCAATGCATGTGGGAGCTTTTCACATAACTATAGATTTTATGCAGGCAATAACTCATGTTTGGCGCCAACATCCCACTGTGCAGTTTTTCCGAATGATCCTGGATGTGCAATTGAGTTAAAGCAGCCATTCACTTTAAATGAAGTTTCTGTATTCCCAAATCCTTCAAACGGGAAAATACAAATCATTTTAGAGACCGAAAAAA
This sequence comes from Chitinophagales bacterium, assembly GCA_038249665.1. GTDB lineage: Bacteria > Bacteroidota > Bacteroidia > Chitinophagales > Chitinophagaceae > Ferruginibacter. The sequence goes on along the minus strand of JBBSDF010000008.1, from coordinate 27,103 downwards.
GCAACGTTTTTATAGAAAATGTTGTCGTTTTAAATAATATGGGTTTACCTATTTATGAACAAAGTTTTAAAAACAAAAAAGTAGTACAGGAAATTAGTCTTTACAATCAAATGAATGGTATATATACCTTAAGAGTTTTTGATGGGAATAAATGGCATTCATCGAAAATTTCAATACTCAATTAATTTCAAATTAAAAAAATCAAAATGAAAACTCTAGCAATTATTTTATCACTATCATTTATCTTCTTTAGTTGCAAAGACAAAGCCGAACCCAAAGTAAGTGAGCTTCTTATTGGAAAGTGGAAACTCATAGAATACAAAGAAGAGAATCAACAATGGAGGGATACTATGGGTACATTCTATAACTTTAAAAATGATTCTTTAGTAAATACCAAAATATTTAATAACGCTTGTGATAGAAAGTATACATTAAACGAAACAAGCAGTAGCCTTATTCAGGTTACATTTCCAAACTATGAAACAGGTTGTTTTTACCCATATTGGATAACAATAAATGTTGCAACAATTAACAGTTCTAAGATGGAAATTACTTATTTAGACGAGATAGGAGGAGCGATAGTTAAAAAATATGAGAGATATTTGAAAGAGTAATTTAGGGGGTTCTAAATTGATAGAATTCATAAGGTAAAATTGAATTTTTCTTCACCACCTCTTTTGAAGAATATTTTTTACGCTAATTTTATGCGAACCTCAGTTTACACTTTATTAGGTATTTTAAAAGGAGGCTGTATCATAAGTAGGATACAGCCTCTTTTTATTCGGATACTTGATGGAGTCGAGTACTAATTTATGCGATTCCCAGACCAGATTTTTATTTATGAGACTTCCTCCTTTTTATTCGCTTAATTCGAAAATCTTTTACAACCTGCTCGCTGAAAGCGAGGCGGCGGCAACATTATAACATTTGTTGGTTTCAAAACTGAATATGTATAATTCCTACAATCTCTTCAAACCCTTCACCGCAGTCTTATCTGCTTCAAAAATACTAATGGCATAACCACCACCCGGCGCACTGTTTTGCTTCAATTTCGATTTGCTGGTGATCATCACTTTTCTAATGGAATATGACTGTGGATTGGTTTTGTAGTGTGCATTTTTTTGATCGCTGTAAATGGTGCCGATGTACACTTTATTGGGATCTAAAAAATCGAAAGGGATAGAAGAATTAAAACCATTTTCGCCACATACATTTCCCACAAACCAATTGTTGGTACCCTTGGCTTTGCGTGCAATGGTGATATGATTGCCAGGTTCTGCTTCTAAATATTTGGTTTCATCCCAATCGAGCGCCACATCTTTTATAAATTGAAAAGCGTCTAAAAACTTATTGTACGTTTCTGGTAAATCTGCCGCCATTTGTAGTGGACTGTACATGGTAACATACAAAGCCAATTGGTTGGCAATGGTAGTGTTTACATGACTGTTATTATCTGGGTTGTATTTGCTTACATCCATTTCAAAAATACCCGGTGTGTAATCCATCGGTCCACCCAATAACCTCGTGAAAGGCAGTAGGGTAGTGTGGTTGGGCTTGCTGCCACCAAAAGCTTGGTACTCTGTGCCACGGGCTGCTTCATTACCAATGAGGTTGGGATAGGTTCTCCAAATACCAGTTGGTCGCACCGCTTCATGTGCGTTTACCATAATCTGGTATTTTGCTGCTTTTTCGATGGCGTATTGGTAATGATTGATGATCCACTGGCTGTAATGATTTTCGCCACGAGGTAAGATGTTGCCTACGTATCCACTTTTAACCGCATCGTATCCATTGGCTTTCATGAATTGGTAAGCAGTGTCCATGTGCCTCTCATAATTTCGAACTGAGGACGAGGTTTCATGGTGCATGATCATTTTCACGCCCTTGCTTTTGGCATAATCGCGAATAGCCACCACATCAAAATCGGGATAGGGTGTTACAAAATCAAATACAAAATCTTTGCTGTTACCAAACCAATCTTCCCACCCCACGTTCCAACCTTCTACCAACACCGCATCAAAGCCATGAAGCGCGGCAAAGTCGATGTACTCTTTTACATGAGCAGTATTGGCAGCATGTTTTCCATTGGGGTTTAATTTGGTAAAATCTGTTTTGCCAATTTGCACCGCAGGGATATCATTGGTGTAGGCCCAGGAGCTTTTTCCGGTAATCATCTCCCACCAAACTCCCACATATTTAACGGGTTTGATCCAGGAAGTATTTTCAATTTTATTGGGTTCATTCAAATTGAGGGTAATTTTAGATCCTAAAATATCTCTCGCATCATCGCTCACTATCACGGTTCTCCATGGACTGCTGCAAGGCGCCTGCATATAACCTTTGTCGCCCAGCACATCTGGCGTGAGCCAGGATTCAAACACCAGATTTTTATCATCTAAGTTCAAGTGCATACAGGCATAATTGATCAGCGCTGCTTCGTGTAAGTTGATGTATAAGCCTTCTGCTGTTTTCATCATCAAAGAGGTTTGTACACCAGTAGGTGAAAAACTGGTTTGCGATAAATTGCCAGTGATAGCAGATTTCATCAATCCCCTGATTTGAGAGAGTTTGGAAGTGGTGAAATCGTACTCCTGTGTATCGTAATCGCCGGGTATCCAATAGGCAGTATGATCACCTGCCATAGCAAATTGTGTTCTTTCTTCTTTGATCACAAAATAGCTCAGGTTTTTTTGCTCTGGAAATTCGTACCTAAAACCCAAACCATCATTGAACAAACGAAAGCGAATGATCATTTCTCTGTTAGAAGTAGGCTGTAACAAGGTTACGGCGAGTTCGTTGTAGTGGTTGCGGATATTTTTTACTTCACCTAAAACAGGCTGCCAGGTTTCATCAAAAGAAGATTTGTTAGCATTTGTAATTACAAACCGATCAAACAGCGATAAGCTGTCTTTTTTTAGCAACAAACCTAGTTTACTTGGTTTGATCACATCTTTTCCTTTGTATATCAATTGGTAAGTGGGTGTACCTTTTTCGGCAAGACTAAACTTCATGGTAACTTGGCCATTGGGTGAAACCAGTTCTTGTGCAAACAGCAGGTACGTACACAACAATAGTTGGGTAAATAGGAGTATTTTCTTCATCCTTAACTTTTTTGTGAATTCAAAGATATAAAATGACACCTACAAAAGATTTTTAACCTGTTGTTGTGTCTTAAAATGCTTCGTCAAGTTTTTGTGGAATTAAATAAGGTTCTGTTAGGTGGTTGAAATATTTCAGTTTATTTTCGCTTTTCAATAACAAAAAGTGAAATCACTTTAAACAAACACAACAATGGTAGATGTTATTTTAGGTTTGCAATGGGGCGACGAAGGGAAAGGAAAAATTGTGGATTTTTTCGCCAAAGATTATGATGTCATTGCAAGGTTTCAGGGTGGCCCAAATGCCGGACATACCCTTTATGTGGAGGATAAAAAAGTTGTTCTGCACCAAATTCCGAGTGGGATCTTTCACGATGAAAAAACCAACTTAATTGGAAGTGGGGTAGTGTTGGATGCTGTTACACTCAGAAAAGAATGTGCGGCAGTGGCTTCCTTCGGGGTCGACTATAAAAAAAATCTTTTTATCAGCGAACGTACCCACTTAATATTGCCTACACATCGCGCCTTGGACAAAGCCAGTGAAACATCTAAAGGAGTTGAAAAAATTGGTAGCACGCTCAAAGGAATTGGTCCTACCTACATGGATAAAACCGGAAGGAACGGTTTGCGCGTGGGTGATTTACTCGATAAAAATTTTACCAGTCAATACATCAAATTACGTCTTAAGCACCAACGTTTACTGGATAATTTTAATTTTCAGGAAGATATTACGGCTTGGGAAGAAGAGTTTTTTGAAGCGCTCGAATTTTTACGCGAGTTCAAAATAGTTAACGGTGAATATTTCATCAACGACAAAATATCGGCAGGCAAAAGAGTATTGGCAGAAGGGGCACAAGGAAGTATGCTGGACGTAGATTTTGGTACTTTCCCATTTGTAACCAGTAGCAGTACCATCAGCGCTGGGGTTTGTTCCGGGTTAGGAATTGCACCACAAAAAATAAAGGAAGTAATTGGTATCACCAAAGCTTATTGCACCAGAGTTGGGAGCGGACCCTTCCCTACTGAGTTGCTGGATGAAACAGGCGACTTTTTAAGAAATGCCGGCAATGAATTTGGCAGCACTACCGGACGCCCCAGAAGATGTGGTTGGATTGATTTAGTGGCTTTGCAGTTTGCCTGCATGATCAATGGCGTAACACAAATGGTAATGACCAAGGCGGATATCCTCGACGATTTGGATATACTCAAAGTGTGCAATGGATACCTCGTGAATGGTGAAGAAAAGAACTACATTCCATTCCAAATGAACCGCTTAAACATTGTGCCCGTATATAAATCGTTCGACGGTTGGAAAAAAGATATCTCTGGCGTGAAGACGTATAGCGATATGCCACCCGAAATGAACAGTTACATCAATTACCTGAATGATTTCATCAAAGCCCCCATTAAGTACATCAGCAACGGCCCGGGGAGAGATCAATTGGTAATGGTGTAAAAAAATAATAGAAATAAAAGGCAAAATATTTGGCTAATTGAAAATCTCGAAGAACTTTTACAGTATTAATTCTTTTTAGTATGGCTACGAAACTCAATAATGAAAAAAAGACAGTTGCTAAGAAATCAGTAACTCCAAAAGAAGAAGCACCCAAAAAGGCTTCCTCAAAACCTGCTGCAGAAGATGAGGAGGATGATTTGGAAGACGATGATCTGGAGCCAAAGGCTGCAGCGAAACCTACAAAGGGATCGTCTAAAAAGAAAAAAACGGATGATGACGACGACGAAGAAGAGGACGAAGTAGAAGTAGACGATGAGTGGGAGAAGTCTCAAGAAGAGGATTCCTGGGATCCGGATTTCGAAGAGTTTGATTTACCCAAATCAAGCGCAAAAAAAACAACTAGTAAAAAATCTTCCGACGAGGACGATCTTAAAATAGATGAAGACTTTAAAGAGTTTGGTTTATTTGATGATATGGACTCCGGCGGCGGTTTTGATGATGACGATGATTTTTAATTTGTAAAGTGAAAACAACTACGCAATCTTTTACTATATCTTTTCCTGATATTTACAAAACCAAAATGTTGAATTGGGCCAACCAATTCAACATTTTTTGTTTTCTCGATAACAACCAATACAACCAAGGACACTCAGCTTTCGAATGCATGCTGGCAGCGGGTTGTAAAAGAAGTTTTACCCCCAACAATGGTGCAACATTCGACCAGCTCCAACAATTTCATCAACAACAACCTTCTTGGCTTTTTGGTCACCTCGGTTACGGACTCAAAGACGAAACTGAATCGGTGTTTACTTCAAAGTCAACACTCATCGATTTTGGCAAAGCCTTTTTCTTTGAACCAGAAATATTAATTCGATTAGAAGATCATCAATTGCGTATAGAATCTGATACACTTGAACCTGCTTTGATTTTCGATCAAATAGAAGCTTGTTCCGACGAAATGCCTGCTCAACGTTATGCCCCGGTAAATGCTACTGCATTGATGAGTAAGGAAGCATACATCAAAGCAGTCACAACATTAAAACAGCACATCAAAAGAGGCGACTGTTACGAACTTAATTTTTGTCAATATTTTCTAGCCCAACATACAATTGTTGATCCTTCTTATTTATTTCAAAAACTCAGTAGCTTATCACCCAATCCTTTTAACGGGCTGTATAAACTAAATGATCACTATTGCATTTGCGCCAGCCCGGAACGGTTCTTACAAAAAACAGGTCAAACCCTTTTGTCGCAACCGATCAAAGGAACCATTAAAAGAAATACAAACGACGCAATAGAAGACGAGGCCAATAAACAACAACTGCTCAACAGCCAAAAAGAAAAAAGTGAAAATGTGATGGTGGTCGATCTTGTTCGCAACGACCTTAGCCGGGTTTGTGAAGAAGGTTCAGTGTATGTAGACGAGTTGTTTGGCATTTATAGTTTTCCGCAGGTTCACCAAATGATCAGCTCCGTAAAAGGAACCCTTCGGGGTAACCTGCATTTCACAGACGCACTTAAAGCTACCTTCCCCATGGGATCGATGACAGGGGCTCCCAAAAAACGGGTAATGGAATTGATCGACCAATACGAAACCCACGCCAGAGGCTTGTTCTCAGGGTCGATCGGTTATATAACGCCAAATGAAGATTTCGATTTTAATGTGGTGATTAGAAGTATTTTTTACGACGCATCCCAACAGCTGGTCACTTTTGCGGCAGGCGGAGGCATTACTTTTTACAGCGATCCCGAACAGGAGTACGAGGAGAGTTTATTAAAAGCGCAAGCGATTATAAAAGTGTTGAGGGAGGGTTGACTGGTTTATTTGTAACCCGACGTGAGAAAATAAAGCAAAAAAAGAAACGCTTTTTTCAAAAATAATTAAGACCCTTTTTTCTTTCCTTTCGGACTGTACCTTGGTGGGTAATTCGTTTTTTGAGCTGGGATGTCCGCATCGCCCAGCATTAACTGCACAGACTCATTTAAAATCTGGTATTTGTTTACCTGAAACAATTGCATTTTATCTGCAGGAAGTGTCAATTCGTATAGCCCCTTAGCGGCCAATTGCTGATCGAACTGTGGATTATACCTGTTGAACATACTAATATCCATACTCAGATTTTTTGCAATCACTACGGAGTTGTATTTGCCAGACAATTGCAACGTTTCTGCTCCCTCCATTTCTGCTGTAGTAAGGCTGGGTTTGCTTTCTACACTGCTGGTGCCACCCTTATTGCCATTGCCATAATAAGTGGTCATGCCACCGTTAAAAGCATCGCTGCTGCCATTGCTGGTAACCCCTTCCATTACAAAATGTGTGGCGATGAATTTTTTTACGTGGTTGCGGCTTTCTTCCGGTAACTGATATTGTAGGGTCCAGAAATTGCGACTGCCACTTCTTTTGATAGCACTGTTTACCCTGCCTGGTCCACCGTTGTACGCGGCAATCACCAGCAACCAATCGTTTAATTGTTTGTACAAGGTGAGCAGGTACCGTGCTGCTGCGTGGGTACTTTTGTAATAATCGCGTCGTTCATCAAATTGAGCATTTACGACCAACCCATATTCTCGGGCAGTGTAAGGCATAAACTGCCAGGGTCCGCCGGCGCCTACCCAGCTCGTGGCAGCCGTACTCAGATTACTTTCAATGACTGCGAGGTATTTCAACTCTTTGGGCAAACCATACTGGGAAAATATATTATCGATGAGGTTAAAGTAGGGTGTACCCCAATCTTTCATTTTAATCAGGCTTTTGCCGTGCACCCGTAAATAATCCTGCATGTAACTTTCTGCGTAAGGATTTACCTGGCTGCTGTATGGAAGCTTTGAATTGTAAGCATATTTTGAAAAAAGGTTTTTGAACCCGTATCGGGTGAGCTGACTAAAGTATTGGACCTTGTCTTTCTGCGGAATTTTTTTGGTACGAACGATCTCATCGATAATAGCACTTTGCATGGCCGTGTCTTTGTTGGAAATGCTGCTATCGGCGGGCAATACAATTTCACCAGCAGGTACCTGCTGTGCTTGCAAACTGGATTGCAATAGCAACGTCATCAATAATGTGAGTGCTTGTTGTTTCATGAAAAATTCGGTTTCCTGGAAGCTGTGTATTGCTCCAATAGCATGGATGAAATTTGTAGTAAAGTTAACTCATCTCCCCTGTTTGTCATCACCTGTAAACCAAAAGGCATGTTATTGCTGTGAGAAAATAAGGGTAATGAAATGCCTGCAGTTCCGGTCAGGTTTGCCAGAACAGTATAGATATCAGCTAGATACATAGCGATGGGGTCTTGCTCACTTCTTCCCAAATCAAAAGCTGTTTCAGGACTATTGGGCATCAAAACAGCATCATATTCGGCAAAAAGTTGTTCCATTTTTGCGACCAACATTGTCCTGATTTTTTGGGCTTTGCTGTAATAAGCATCATAATAGCCAGTACTCAGTACAAAAGTTCCCAACATGATCCTGCGTTTTACTTCTAATCCAAAACCTTCGCTGCGGTTGTTTTTGTAAAAATCATCCAGGTCTTCTGGAGGTAATTTACTTTGATAGCCATACCGTACACCATCGTACCTGCTGAGGTTGCTGCTAGCTTCAGCGGTGGTGAGTACATAATAGGCTGGCACGATAAAATCCAATAGGTCAAATTCTATTTCATCCACGGTATGTCCTGCTTTTTGCAAAGAAGCTATCAGTTGCATGATTTTTTCCTGTATTTCTTTATCGAGAGAAGGATGTTTTAAAGCTTGTATAAAATAACAGAATTTGAACTTTTTATTTCCCATCGTTGGAATAGGAGCTAGTCTGGTTGAAGGCGATGGATGCATGGTGCTGTCCATCGGATCCTGTTTGCTCATGATGGAGAGTAACAACGCTACGTCGGGCAAATGCTTACCAAATATGCCAATTTGGTCAAAAGAAGAAGCATAGGCCAACAATCCATACCTTGAAATTTGTCCGTAGGAAGGTTTAATACCAATGATGCCGCAAAAATCAGCTGGCTGTCTTACAGATCCACCAGTATCGCTTCCGAGGCTCAGCATGCACAGGTTGGCTTGCACCGCCACTGCACTTCCACCCGAAGAGCCACCTGGCACTTTGGAAGGATCTTCTGCGTTGTGAACTTTGCCATACACAGAGTTTTCGTTGGTACTACCCATGGCAAACTCGTCGCAGTTGCAATTACCAATGATGATGGCATCTTCATCTAATAAATGCTGTAAGGCGGTAGCGGTATAAATCGAAGTAAAGTTTTCTAGAATTTTGGAGGCAGCCGTTACTTTATGGTCTCTGTAACAGATCACATCTTTGATGGCGATCACCACGCCATGTAGTTTTTTGAGGGGTGCACCTGAATTCCTGCTATTGTCGAGTTGCTTGGCTTTTTCCAAAGCCTCCGAAGCATACACTTCTACAAATGCATTCAGTGCTTGTTGTTGTGCTATTTGATCGAGGTAAAACTGCACCACTTCTTCGCAAGAAGTTTTCTGTTCTGCCAGTTGTTGATGATAAGTAGTAATACCTTCAAATAAATACATAGGTAATGATGATGGGTTCACTGATTTTTTATAAACAAGCCGAAGTAAGTTACACGCTGTTTTTGGAAACAGTGATGTTGTAACACACTTCGGCCCTGAAATATTTTATATTGCGGTTGTTTTATTTAGCTTCCTGACTAGCAGTAGGAGCTGCAGGCTTGTCTTTCATCCCTTCTTCAATCTCACTTTTTACGGAAGATTTTGCATCATTGAATTCACGAATACCTCTACCAACACCTCTCATCAGTTCAGGAATTTTTCTTCCACCAAATAATAATAAAACAACCAAGACGATCAAAATCATTTCGCCGCCACCAGGCAGATTAAACAATAAAACGGGGTTTAACATATTTGAAAACATAGCTTAAATTTTAATGCACAAAGATAGACCATTTAAACCAACTATGGTTTAAGATGATGCCCTTCCTTTTAATTTCACAAAATAATGGCGATGTGTAAAAATGGGTTTTTTGCAGGAGTGTTTTTCCATATTTGGCCTTTCTATTGGGCGTTTTGCGAGAAGAAATTCCCTCGGCGAAAGAGTGTAGAAAAAGCATCAAAATGGCCATATCCTTTCGTAACTGTCACGTTTAAGACACTTTACACCCTAATCGTTCCTTTCATATAAAATACACATTCGCCCGCCATCATCACTCTTTCTTCGTTCAATTGTTGGCAAATAAGGTCGCCACCCCGTTTGCTGAGTTGTTTGGCAGAGAGCTGCTGTTTATTCAATTTATCGCTCCAAAATGGGATCAACTGCGAATGGGCCGATCCAGTAACCGGATCTTCATCTACCCCAGCGCCGGGGGCAAAAAACCGGGATACGAAATCAACATGGGTTCCAGGAGCCGTCAGGATGACCATTTCTGGAATTTTTTTGAGGGCAGTGAAATCCGGTTTTGCACGGAGCAGTTCTGCTTCTGTAGCTACTTCTACCAGCAAATCGCGGTATTTATATACCCCCAATATTTCTTTGATACCCAAGATAGTTTCAAGGTTTTCAGGATAATCTGATGTTTTCTCTGGTTTCCAGGAGGGGAAATCCATTTCATATGCCGCGCCGTTTTTGGTGACTTTCAACACCCCACTTTTTGATTGAAAACGAACAATGGGTTTTGTAAAACCCAGTTGGCTGTACAGAATAAAAGCGCTGGCCAAAGTAGCGTGCCCACATAGGTTGATTTCCAAGGTTGGAGTAAACCACCTGATATGGAAGTCTGCGGCGGCTTCTCCGCCATCCCTGGTTTGTTGTTGAATCGGAACAAAAAATGCTGTTTCCGCCAGATTGTTTTCCATGGCGATCTGCTGCATTAAATCATCCTCCAACCATTGTTCCAATGGTATAACCGCCGCCGGGTTGCCAGTAAACAAGCGGCTGGCAAATGCATCTGCTTGGTATATGGTGAGATCCATCTTTATTAGTTTAGGGTTGCAATTTACCGTAATGAAGGATAGCTGAAAATTGTTTTACAGCAACGGTTACGCTTAAGTACATAGCTCACTGGTAATGAGCAACGCCTGGTTTCATGGCATCGGGCATCGTTGGTTCTTGAAGACAGGAAATCTAAGGAGTGAGAGGTTAGGTACGAAATTGGGAGCTATGTTTTTTACTAAGTATGCAGCAGTACAAAAGCTACACAAGGGTACCACCGACAAACGGGGTGTTATCGTTTGTAGGACTCCTTTTTTCTTTCTTTTTTGGAGAGCCCCGGCAAATGTCGGGATCTGCGACAAAAACGAAAAGAAGCCGGCGGCAGGCGATAGAAAGCTGAGAAGCAAAATCGTTTGTGGGGAAATCAACCTGTTTGATTCCCAAAAACAGCATTTAAAATCAAATCTCTACAAAGAAGTACTTTAGAGAACATTCGAATGTTTAGTTTGAAAAGATGGTGTTGCCGTTCGCTGAGCGAGGCGGCGGTAGCCTTTTACTTCTTTGAGGGGATTGAACCAAAATGGTTGGTAGTGATACGAAGCCGGGTAAGAGCGGCAATGCTGTTACTGGAAAGTGGATACAAAAAGGAGAGGGTGAATGATTCGCCGCTCGCTGAAAGCAAGGCTGCGGCCCTGAAAGGCATAAAAAAAGCGGAAAACATTGTTTTCCGCTCGTACACAAAAGTTGTAATTATCTTTTTTTAGCCACTGCCATTCTTTTTTCTTTGATACGTGCACTCTTACCACTTCTTTCACGCTGGTAAAACAATTTAGCACGACGAACACGACCTACTTTGTTTACAGTGATGCTCTCAATGTTTGGAGAGAAAACTGGGAACAAACGCTCTACGCCAACACCATCGCTTATTTTGCGAACAGTGAAGGAAGCGGTAGCACCAGTGCCCTGACGCTTAATAACGTCTCCTTTAAAACTCTGGATACGCTCTTTGGTACCCTCTACAATTTTATAGTTAACGGTGACGTTGTCACCTGCTTTAAATGTCGGAACTGTTGGTATGGTTGTCAACTGCTCATGAACAAATGCTATTGCGTTCATATCTTTTTATTTTTCGGAGGGCAAAGGTAGGGAAAAAGATTACAATTCCAAGTTTAATGGTTAAAGATTTTCTGCGTTTTTCTAATTGACGTATAAAATGGAAAAACCGACCTGTATTTTACACCCAAACTGCCTGAAAGGGAAGGCTTTTTGTCCTAATTAAAAACGGCGAAACCAAAGTTCCGCCGTTCAAACACTAATTATTCTGGCCCGTTAACGGGCAATATTGATTGCTCTTTTTTCTCTGATCACAGTTACTTTAATCTGGCCGGGAAAAGTCATTTCAGTCTGTATTTTTTGCGCAATTTCAAAACTCAATTTATCGCTGTCAGCATCTGATACTTTGTCTGCCTCTACAATTACCCTCAATTCTCTACCTGCCTGGATGGCGTAGGCTTTTTCTACACCATTGTAAGCCAACGCCATATTTTCGAGGTCTTTGATCCGTTGGATATATTGCTGCATGATTTCTCTTCTGGCTCCCGGACGTGCACCACTGATGGCATCACAAGCCTGGATAATCGGGGAGATCACATATTGCATTTCCATCTCGTCGTGATGCGCTCCAATGGCATTCACCACCGCTGGGTTTTCACCATATTTTTCAGCCAGTTTTGCACCCAGCAAAGCGTGACTCAATTCAGTTTCTTCATCCGGTACTTTACCAATATCGTGCAACAAACCGGCTCTTTTGGCCAGCTTAGGATTCATCCCTAATTCTGCCGCCATGATGCCACACAAATTGGCGGTTTCCCTGCTGTGCATCAAAAGGTTTTGTCCGTAGGAGGAACGGAAACGCATCCTTCCCACCATTCTAATCAATTCTTTGTGTAATCCATGTATGCCTAATTCAATCACGGTTCTTTCACCGATGTCCATTACCTGGTCATCGAGCTGGCGTTTGGTTTTTTCTACCACTTCTTCAATACGGGCAGGGTGAATACGGCCATCTGCCACCAACCTTTGTAGCGACAAACGGGCTACCTCTCTGCGCAATGGATCAAATGAGGACAATACGATCGCTTCCGGCGTGTCATCTACAATTAAATCAACCCCTGTGGCAGCTTCAATGGCGCGGATATTTCTACCTTCTCTTCCGATAATTGAACCTTTTATTTCATCGCTCTCTAGGTTAAATACGGTGATGGAATTCTCAATAGCAGTTTCAGCAGCGGTCCGCTGAATGGTTTGAATCACAATTTTACGGGCTTCTTTATTCGCCTTTACTTTGGCTTCTTCAATAATTTCCTGTTGCAAAGTGAGCGCCTTGCTATGGGCTTCCTGTTTCAAACTCTCGATCAGTTGTGCTTTCGCATCCTCTGCCGACAATCCGGCTACTTTTTCCAAGCGGCGAATATGCTCTTCCTGGTGTTTCTCCAGTTCGGTGCGTTTGATGTTCACCACTTCTATTTGCCTGTTCAGGGTTTCTTTGATGGCCTCGTTTTCTTTTAATTGTTTTTCGAGGTTGCCTTCTTTGGCATTTAAGCCTTGTTCCCTTTGTTTGATCCGGTTTTCGCCTTCATTTATTTTTTGAGACCGTACCATTACATCCCTTTCGTGGTCTGCTTTCAGTTGCACGAACTTCTCTTTGGCTTCTAGTTCTTTTTCTTTTTTAAAGGTTTCGGCTTTTAACTGGCCTTCCGCAATAATCTTTTGTACCTGAATTTCAGCTTCCTGAATCTTCTGTGAGGTGTTTTTGGCAAAAATGATTTTGCCCAGGATGATGCCGACTATTAATGCGGCAGCACCTATGATGATGGAAAGTATATCCATTTGAAATTGATGGTTTTAACTGATTCACAATATTGTATGTCCTATCTGTACTCATTTGCGAGCGATAAGTTTTGTTGGCGAAGATACAAATTTTGAGTGTAGAATTATCCGGACACAAGATTTTGCAAACAATACCAACAACGGGGCAAATTCATGGTGGTTTTAATGCCAGTAGCTGGCTTCGACCTGCGGCATCTATTTTATTTGATATCGATATTTTTGTAAGGGAGATTATTTGGGCAATTAAGCAGTGGTGTTGGTCATGCCCAGAGGCCGGCGGGTATCTACAGCGGAATTTTTTTACCCTTTGACTTAGCGGATAAAGTTTGAAAAAGCATGTTCAGGACATCGCCTTGATAAATACCAATTTTCAAAATGTATTAATGACCGTGTACATTGGACAAGTTTCAATTTTGAACTTGCTTCCTGATATTATAATACAGTCGTTGCAAAAGGCGCATATCCTGGGTAATAATTTCTGCTTGTGCGGTAAGGCCTTCTCTAAATTGAACAGTCTTTTTATAACTGCTAACCAATCCATCGTTAAACACAACTTTGGCTAAATAGCCACTGTCTGTACTTATGTTTGAAATAAAATCCAATTTCCCTTTTACGCTTCCATATTCCTGAAAAGGATAGGAGGGAAACTTTAGTAAAACAGTTTAACCTTGCCTTATTTTACCAAAGTTTGATTGAGGGATAAAAACTTCTGCATGGAATTGAGCATTGTCGGGATTTACAAAACAAACCACCTGGTTGGCTTGCAATTGCTGATTCTCCTGTAAAAAGCTGGCAAATGGCTTGGCTACGCAACTAAATGCATTGCAAAAATATATTTAAGCACCATCCAACCGGTTATTTAAAATATATTTTTAGCATTATTCGTATTGTTATAATAGGCCTTTAAATTTTCTTGTGAATAGACTAGTTGGTTAAAGAATAAAAAAATTGTAACAATTATAAATTTCATTTTAGTAACTTTTATGTTGAGAAAGATATTGCCTTTCATGCTAGTTTAAGCCAACAAAGAAGAATACTGGCAAACTTATTTGGGTATTGCAAGTCAAATATGAATTCTCTTTATTCCGCGGGTTTATTGCTACTTTAAGCTATATAAAATTTGTGTACCGCAGCTAGTGTAAAAATGTGTTACAACACCCTATTCAACTCGGCTTCCAATTTTTGTAGCCCTTCCATCAACTCCGCTTTTTCATGGGCATTGCCATCGTTGGAAACGGGTTGGGTAGCATACCAAATAATCACCATGGCAATATAATCTTGCATGTCTTTGCCAGAAAACTGTGTTTTGAATTCGATGATCTTATCATTGATCACTTTCACGGTGCTGCGGATGATTTCCTCATCTTGCGCCAGGGTTTTGATACGGTAAGTGCGGTCGGCAATCACGATATTGATGGGAATCAGTTCTGCCATGTGCTTATTTACTGAGTAAGGAAATACAGTGATCGATGTTTTTAATGTATTGCAGCAATTTCAGGTCTAACTCTTTTTTGGCCACTGGATCCATATCAGTAGTAGAGGCCTTCAAAATCAAATTCGTTTGTTTCAATTCCTCCATGCTACTTTGCTGCTCCGCTAGTTTGGCCTGCAATTCCTGAATGGCAGCCGATTTTTTTTCGTTGTCCTGTTGCAATAATTCATGCTGTTTCAGCAACTGGTGCAGCTTCTGTTGAATAAGGTTGATATGGTCTGTAAGTGCCGACAATTATTCGTTCATTATATGGTGAACAACAGCTTTCCTATATTGCTAATTGCTTTTTATTTTCTGATTTCTGCCTGCAGCTGTTGTTCACAGGCAGCAATAATTTTATTCATCATTTCATCAATTTCCACATCCGTCAAAGTTTTGGTACTATCTTCAAATGTAAAATTAACAGCCATCGATTTTTTGTTGCCGCCTAACTTATCACTCTCAAATATATCGAACAACCTGGTTTTTTGCAAATTAGTCAACTGCAAACCTGCTGCCATTTTTTCTACCTGTGCATAGGTAATGGCTTTGTCTACCACCAATGCCAGATCACGTTGTACAGAGGGGAATTTACTGATTTCTTTGTAACTGAAGCGGTTGCTTTTTTTGCTGTTCAACATCACTTCCCACAACAAATCTGCATACAACACCGGTTGTTTGATGCCAAATTGTTTGTTTGTTTTTTCATTGGTCATGCCCAATCTGCCGATCTCTTTATTTTTGATGCGCAGGACGGCGCCTATTTCAAACGGAGTGTCGGAATTGGCTTCAAATACCACGCCTGTTACACCCGTAGCGGCAAATATTTTTTCACAAGCCGCTTTTAAAAAATAGAAATCTGCTTTGGCAGTTTTCTGGTTCCAGGCAGTAGGCGTACTGTTGCCAGTTATATACAAACTCAAATGTTTTACTTCGTTGTATTTACCCTCTTCTTCTTTGTGGTAAGTATTGCCAAACTCATACAGGCATAGATCGGTATTTTTTCTGTTAATGTTGTGTGCGATCACTTCCATGCCGGTAGGTAACATGGTTGGGCGAAGGATATCCAAATCTGCACTCAGATTATTGATCATTTTTACGGAGGTTTGCAAAGTAGCTTCATCAAAATAAGCACTGTTGGTAATGCTATTGGTGAAGATCTCGTAAAAGCCAATGCCAGTCAACATGTTGGCAACTTTTTCTCGGGCCGCATTGCTGTAAGAACCTGTATCATGGCTAGGAGAAATCTGAATGGTTGCGGGAATATCGATGTTGTCTAATCCATCAATCCGCATGATCTCTTCTACCAGGTCAGCTGGCAATGTAATATCGGGTTTGCTGTGCGGTACATTTACCCAGATTTCGTCGATCCCTTCTTTCATGATTTCAAAACCCAGTGCTTTGAGAATATTTTTGATAGAATCGCCGTGGTAATTCTTACCGCTGAGTTTTTTGAGGTAATGATATTTTAATCCGATCGAAACTTGCTGAATAGGGTTCGGAAATACGTCGATCAAATCACTGCTAATCTCTCCTCCGCAAATTTCTTTTATAAGTTCCGCCGCTCTTTTAAGCACGTTAACGGTATTGCTGATGTCGACCCCTTTTTCGAAACGGGTAGCAGCATCGGTTCTCAAACCATGATGAACAGAGGATTTGCGGGTAACGACGTTGTTGAACCATGCGCTCTCTAAAAAAATATTTTTGGTACTGGCGGTTACACTACTATTTTGTCCGCCGTAAATACCTGCCATGCACATAGGCGCTTCTGCATTGCAGATCAGCAAATCGTCGGCTATTAATTTTTTTTCTTTTCCATCCAATGTGGTGAATAGGGTACCTGCAGCTACATTTTTTACGATCACTTGATTGCCTAAAATTTTATCTGCATCAAAGGCATGCAAGGGCTGTCCGGTTTCGTGTAAAATGAAATTGGTGATGTCAACGATGTTGTTGATGGGATGTAGTCCAATGGTTTTTAACCTGGTTTGCAACCAGGCCGGACTGTGCTGCACGGTGATATTGCTGATGCTGATGCCTGCGTAACGCCTGCAAGCATCGCTGTTTTCTATTATAACCTCGATGGGTTTGCCAGGGGTATCTACCTTGAATCCATTTTTGAATGGATACTTTACGGGCATATCTACTTTGTCGTGATGGGTTAAATAGGCGCACACGTCTTTGGCTACTCCCAGGTGGCTCATGGCATCCATTCTGTTTGGGGTAAGGCCTATTTCAAAAATTTGATCTTCGTATGTTTCATACAGCCATGCTGCTGGTAAGCCCACGGCTGTGTGGGGCGGCGCTACTATGATGCCTTCGTGGTTATTGCCTACGCCGATCTCATCTTCTGCACAGATCATTCCGTTGCTTTCCACACCGCGGATCTTCACTTTTTTTAAAGTGACTGGATCTCCATTACTGGGATATATGGTAGTGCCAGCGGTGGCCAGTATTACTTTTTGTCCGGCTGCAATGTTAGCAGCACCGCAAACCACTTGCAGCGTTTGCTTGCCTGTGTTCACGGTGGTGACTTTTAATTTGTCGGCATCGGGATGTGGTTCGCAGGTTAGTACTTCTGCAATGATCAAACCAGCCAAACTGCCTTTGATGCTCTCATACGGGTGCAGACTTTCTACCTCCAGGCCAATTGCGGTGAGGATTTTGCTCAATCTTTCCGGTTCAATTTTGATGGGCAGGTATTCACTCAGCCAGTTGTAAGAAATTGTCATTGATACACTTAATTTGGGCTGCAAAGATAGTTTTTTAAACCCTATCTGGTGCACCCATTCAAAGTAGCCAAAGGAGTTTCCAGAAACTACAATTTCCGCACGATAAAAACAAGGTCCAAAATAATGTGTGTGGTGAACAAAAAGAAAACGACCCTCCCATTTTTTGTTGATAACTTCCACAATAATTACCATCTATTGAAAGAGAGATGTGCACAATACTGTTTATAACCCGTTAATAAACTAGCTTTACCTGTGGATATGCGGTTGAAAAACTGGTAAAAAAAGTTGATAACAGTCGAATGTTAATTTAACATTACCCAATTGCTATTACCTTAGCCGCCCTAACAAATATTCGGTCTGAGGCTGGCTTAATCGGGAAGCACGATGTAGCTCCAACCATTTTCGTTTACAGGTAGGCGTTATATCACATAAAAATTCATAAGTTCAAAGCGGCAACAATACATGGAATTTACAAACCTCAACAAAGACAGAAAAGCTAGAAGAAAGCCCATCGACATGGGTAGTATGGTATTTGGAAAAGTACCTCCGCAGGCAAAAGAATTAGAAGAAGCCATTCTGGGAGCCATTATGCTAGAAAAAAGTGCATTTGACACCGTGATTGAAATTCTGAAACCAGAATGTTTTTATGTGGATGCCCATCAGAAAATTTTTAAAGCCATGCAAGGGCTGGCCATTAAAAGTTTACCGATTGATATGCTCACGGTGGTAGAAGAGCTAAGGGTTAGAGAGGAATTGGAATTGGTGGGAGGCCCCTATTTTGTAACGAAACTCACCAATGCTGTGGTATCGTCTGCCAATATTGACACCCACAGCAGGATTGTACTGCAAAAGTTCATCCAACGCGAATTGATCCGAATCAGTGGCGAAATTATTGGAGATGCTTATGAAGACAGTACAGATGTATTTGATTTGTTAGACAGTGCGGAAACGAAATTATTTGAGATCACCAACAATCACCTTCGTAAAAATTTTGATGACATAGATACGGTGTTGGTGAAAACCTTCAGCCGTATTGAGGACATGCGTAACCGTAAGGACGACATCACGGGTGTTCCAACCGGTTTCCCCACGTTGGATAGAATTACTTACGGTTGGCAACCCACCGATTTGATTATTCTGGCGGCCAGACCATCAGTAGGTAAAACAGCCTTTGCCCTTAACCTTGCCCGCACGGCAGCTTTGGGCAATAAAGATGGCGATAAACGCACGGCCGTGGCCTTCTTCAGTTTAGAAATGAGTAGCAGCCAGTTGGTGCAACGTATCCTGAGTGCAGAGAGTGAAATTTGGCTCGAAAAAATTTCGCGGGGTAAACTGGAAGAACATGAAATGAAACAACTGTACAAACGCGGATTTGAGCGTTTGAGTAAAGCGCCCATCTTTATTGATGATTCCGCAGCGCTCAATATTTTTGAACTAAGGGCTAAATGCCGTAGGCTCAAAAACAAACACAACCTAGGATTGATCATCATCGATTACCTGCAGCTGATGAGCGGCAGTGCTGATAGAAACAGCAACCGGGAACAAGAGATCAGCAAAATTTCTCGCGACTTAAAAGGACTGGCGAAAGAATTACAAGTACCCATTATTGCCTTGAGTCAGTTGAGCAGGGAAGTAGAAAAAAGAAAAGATGGAAATAAAATGCCTCAGTTGAGCGATTTAAGAGAGTCTGGTGCCATTGAGCAGGACGCGGATATGGTAATGTTTCTCTATCGTCCCGAATACTACGAAGTAACTACAGACGAGTTTGGCGAAAGCAACAAAGGAGAAACACACGTGAAGATTGCAAAGCATAGAAACGGTAGTTTGGAAACCATCAAATTAAGAGCACTCTTGCACATTCAGAAATTCATTGAAGATGATAACAGTGATGTGGGTGGAGGTGCCAACAGCTCTGGTGGCAGCGGTGGTGGAAACTGGAAACCTGTAAAAGGTGGAGCCGGCGACGATGCGAGCATGTACATACAGAAAGGTAGTAAAATGAACGAAGGTAATTTTGATGACGATGCGCCATTTTAAAATGATGGAATAAATTTTTATAGCCGGACAATGTGTAAACGTTGTCCGGTTTTATTTTTGGACATTAAATATTTTTCTTTTCTTGACAAACATATATATATGTCATTCAGACGTTAATGCAGGGCGTTTAAAATCAACTACCCTAAAAACTAAACTATTATTAGCCCAAAACTCTCTTTTACGAAAACATTCCTTCAATCTATTTTGTGGTTGTTTATAATCTCTTTTTTAATTATTCATGTTTTGTGTAGTAAAGCTGATTACTATATTACTCCCGAAAAAAATAATTTCAGTCTATTAGAAGAAAGATTTTTTTCTGATCATCGTGCCAATACAAGTACTGAATTATTACTTATTAGGTTCCTTGAAAGAGAGAATCAAAAAAATAGTTTTGTTGAGCTAACTGTTAAGCAAATTGGATTCCCTAGATGGAATATGATAATGACAACTCCATCTCAAAGCATTACTCATTTTCAAGGCAACAATATGGAAGATGGCAATATATAGTATGTACCCTTTGTAAGAGACTCTGCTAGTGTTGTTAATGCTGTAAGGATCATTAGTACCTCCAATACCGACACTTTAATCAATTATTTATGTGATTGGCAATATAATGATACTTTAACTACCTGAATAAGCAGTAGGGAGCATTCAATTTTATTAATGAATCTAGACAGAAATGTTTTTGATGATCGTCTATATAAAATTTTGGACACATTTGCTTTTGGCCAAAATGAAGAACAAAAATTTCTCAAATACATTAAATTAAGCGATAATAATACTTCGGCGAGTAACTTAATGGTATCCGTAACAATTACATTTTGTTATGAGTATTGGTATGATAGCTATCAAGGTCAAGTCCTTGGATGTCATCCCGGGCCGAGTTGCCCTAATTTGATATCAGCAATTAGACGTGAGAACTACACCTACTGGGCATTTATTGACGAGGGTGGTGGTTCTTCTGGTGGAGGTACTGGAAGTGAAGGAACTGGGGGTGGTTCTACTCCCCCCATGTGATCAAATACTAGTACCATTAATGAAAGGACAAACTACTAATCAATCTAACTTTATGAACCCATGTGGTGGAACAGGTTGGACCCCTGTAACTACCGTTCCATTAGAATAACCACCTACAATGTTTGACTTGATAGCAACAACCTTAAACCTTCACTCATCAGAAATTAGTTGGTTGTTAAACAATCAAGTTTCAGCAGTAGAAATTTCAAACTTTTTGTCGAATTCGAAATCAACAGTAAACCCTATTACTAACTTACCCTATTATCCCTTAGCTAATCCAAAAGCAATTGTAGCTGCAAGAAGCTTCATACAGATTGCGATATCAGGTAATGCATTAACAAAACTTGAAACTGATGAATTTGATATTTTAGTTCCTAATTTGCCAAGTCCTCAAAATCAAATTCTTTATAATCCAATGTGGGGAGTTTACTTTGCAATAGAATGTATAAATATAAAAGCGGAACACCCAGAATGGTCAAATGCCAGAATTTGAATTGTTGAATGCGGAAAATAACAATAATGAAGACAATCAAATGTATAAATATCTTAGTATTTCGAAGATAGTCTTTAAAAAAGATTCACCTTTCGGAATATGTTCTGTGTTTGTTGTTCTTTATGGCGGGATAGGATTGTATGTGTCAGATACATTATGGCAAAAATTACTAGATGCAAAGTGTGCTGGTATGATATTTCGGGAGCTAGATAAACGGTATCCATAATTTTTTATACTTAAATTTCGAATCAATAATCAAAGTGCTGGTATAGGTTATGCCAAATCCCCTGCTTTTGTTTATTTTGCAACCCATGTCTATTCCATTTTTTTATAAAAAAGATATAACACAAACTGATACCGTTGTGTTTTTAGATGAAGATACTTCTAAACATGTGGTGCAGGTATTGCGTATGCAAAATGAAGAATTGATTCGGCTCACAGATGGTGTTGGTACTATTTTTACTTGTGAAATTACAGACAATCATCGGAAAAAATGTGTAGTGAATGTTATTGAAAAAACAAGCATTCCATTGCCAGTAAGCAATGTATGTATAGCAATTTCGCCGGTGAAGAACAACAGTCGCTACGAATGGTTTTTAGAGAAAGCTACGGAAATTGGTGTGCGAAAAATCATCCCGTTGATTTGTGAGCGAACAGAAAAACAACATTTTAAATGGGAGCGGATGAACGCCATTCTTATAAGTGCGATGTTGCAATCGCAACAAGCATGGTTGCCTGTGTTGCAGGAGCCACAAAAGTTTGCTACATGTGTAAGCAACAATACTATTTCTCAAAAACTGATAGCACATTGTATGACGGAAGAAAATAAAAAAACGATTGCTCAGCTTGTACTCCAACCAAACGAAGCTATCATGATGCTCATTGGTCCTGAGGGAGATTTTTCATCTACTGAAATTGAACTGGCCTTGGCGAATCAATTTATACCTGTGAGTTTGGGCGAAACGCGTTTGCGTACTGAAACTGCGGGGATAGTGGCGGCTACTTTGTTGGTGAATAGGGCGTAAATGTTTTATTATCTGAACGGTTATAGATACAAATTTATACACGCTTTCGCCGCCTGCTTTTCAACCAAAAGCATTGAATGTTTTCACTTCTCTAGTTCTTCATCCAACAGCGGCTGGTTTAGCTTTACAACAATTTTCTTTTTAGCCCTACTCGTCATCGTCATGTTCAGCAATTCTACAATGAAAGAGAATGCCATACCAAAGTAGATGTAATTCTTCATCTTTAATTCGTGTGCGGCCTCTGCATTCCAACCTTCCATGATGAGGCTGAGTCCAATCATTACAAGGAAGGAGAGTGCCAACATTTTGAGTGTAGGATGTTTGTGAATAAAGCCTGCAATTTTTGGACTGAACAAAAACATGATGGTCATGGCAATCACAACGGCTGCCACCATAATTTCTAAGTGTTTGGCCGTACCCCCCGCTGTGATGATGCTATCGAAAGAGAACACCGCATCTATCAGCATAATTTGTCCGATAGCTTTTGCCAGTGAAAGGCCAGGCTTATTTTTACCCGCTTCGTTGGGATCTTCTCCTTCTAATTTTGCGTGAATTTCTTTTACCGATTTGTAAATGAGGAACAATCCACCTAACAACATCACTATACTCGCCAAATCGAAACCTTTGCCGAATAGGGTAAAAATAGATTTTCCTTTTTGAGACAACAACCAACTCAAACCCATCAACAAAATACACCTGGATAGAATACCTGTGATCATCCAGATGATACGGGCCTTCTTGTGGTCTCTGGCATCCTTGAGCCTGTTCATGATAATGCTCACGAAGATCACATTGTCAATTCCCAATACAACTTCTAAAACTACTAAAACAAGAAAGCTGATGATGCTTTCTGAGGTAAATAAATGTTCCATAGGGGCAAATGTAGGGAGAAAATTAGCTTTGCGTTAAGAGAACAAGAAGAATAGCGCACAAAAAAGCCGGAATCAAATTCCGGCTGGTGGTTACAATTCTTTTTTAATTTCTTCTTTGGCAGTTTCGACATCTGACTGGATGTCCTCCACTTTGTTTTCGGCCGTCTCCTTGGCGTCTCCGAACTTTTCGCTGAAACTTTCTTTTAGGTCAGCAACTTTTTCTTTCGTGGCGTCCCAGGCATCTTCTGCCTTATCTTCCACCTTGTCCCAGATTTCTTCTGCTTTGTCTTCTATTTTATCCCAGGTTTCTTCTGCTGAATCTTTCAGATCTTCTAGTTTGTCTTTCATTTTATCTAGGAAACTTTGTTCTTGTTTTTCTTCGCTCATTGTAGTGTAGTTTAAAGTGTGGTGTATATTTTTTGCCTTTCAAATATAAACAATATTATTGAGTTACAATCCAGCACATATTTTCTTAACAATGGCCGGCCCTTCATACACAAAGCCGGTCCAAACCTGCACTAAAGAAGCGCCTGCCTCCAGTTTCTCTTTGGCGTCCGCCGCTGTAAAAATACCGCCGCTGGCGATGATGGGCAAGCTTTTCCGGGTTTGTTGACTAATGTATTGTACCATTTCCGTACTACGTTTTTTGGCGGGTAATCCGCTGAGTCCACCGGCGCCTATTTCGGCGGCAAGTGCTGAGGAAGCGGGCGTTAAACCTGAACGATCGAGGGTGGTATTGCTAACCACCAAACCGTCGAGTTTGATTTCTTTGGCCAATGCTATTACATCATCTATTTGCTCGGTCGTTAGATCAGGTGCAATTTTGAGCAGGATGGGTTTTTGGAGGATGGCCAATTGCTGACCCGTTTTTTGCAAGCTGGTGAGTATTTTTCTGAGCGATTCTTTTTCTTGTAATTCGCGGAGGCCGGGCGTATTTGGGCTGCTCACATTCACTACAAAATAATCGACGTAAGGAAACAGGGCTTTGAAACAAATTTCATAATCCTTCCAGGCGTCTTCGTTGGGGGTGGCTTTATTTTTACCAATATTGCCGCCGATGATGACTTTGGAATGGCCTTTGTTGTTTTTTCTCCAGCTTTGCAACCGTGCCGCCACCACTTCTACTCCCTTGTTGTTGAAACCCATCCGGTTGATCAGTGCCTGATCGTTGGGCAACCGGAACAAACGTGGCTTGTCATTTCCTTCCTGTGGTTTAGGTGTGACTGTTCCAATTTCAATAAAACCAAATCCCAGCGCTTCCAATTCGTTGAGGTAAGAAGCATTTTTATCGAAACCTGCGCCTAGTCCCACAGCGTTGGGGAAAGAAAGTCCCAACAATGGAATGGGTGCCTGCCTGGCGGGTTGGTACATGTTCTTGATGGCATTTTTGAGCAGACCTATTTTGCAAAGTCGTTGCATCCAGTTCATGGAGAAATAATGTACTTTTTCAGGGTCGTAATTGAATAAAATACTGCGGACAATTTGGTAGATCATGGGTGCAAAAGTAATGCAGTAATTTAGTTTTTTGCTTTGAGCGGGAAATTATAACTTTGGTACAGAAAGTTGCATAAACAACTAAATTGATTTCTTGGCTGGGATTTAGAAAATAGGGGAAGAGCTGCGGGATAGGAGCGGAAAGCCCGCAGGCCTATGGCCGAGGACTTGAAGCGGATAGCCCGAACAAAAGATGAGTAAGGTTGCCAGAGTTCACAGCCAAAAAAGAAGCAGCATGGAAGAAGCAATCAATGATTGAATAGTAAACGGAGCTTGTCTCCCATAAGATTTGGACCATTTAAATATATTTTTATGCAGGAAGCATACATTGTAGCGGGTTACAGAACAGCGATTACAAAAAGTAAAAAAGGTGGATTTCGTTTTACACGGCCAGATGATTTGGCGGTAGAAGTAATCAGAGGATTGATGGCCATAGTGCCACAATTAGATCCTGTACGGATTGATGATGTGATTGTGGGCAATGCAGTGCCAGAAGCGGAGCAGGGGTTGCAATTTGGTCGCATCATTGCGGCAAAAGCTATTGGCATAACTGCACCTGGGATTACCATAAACCGCTATTGTGCCAGCGGGTTGGAAAGCATTGCTATGGCTACGGCAAAAATTAGAACGGGCATGGCCGAATGTATTATTGCGGGCGGTACAGAAAGCATGAGTTTGGTGCCCACTGCCGGGTGGAAAACGGTGCCTGCTTACTCCATTGCGAAAGATGATCCGGATTATTATTTAGGTATGGGCCTAACCGCGGAAGCTGTTGCCAATGAATACGCGGTGAGTAGAGAAGACCAGGATATGTTTAGCTACAACAGTCATTTAAAAGCGGCGAAGGCGATTGAAGAAGGCTATTTTAAATCGGGCATATTGCCCATCAACGTAGAGCAGGTGTATGTGGATGAAAATGGAAAAAGAAAAATAAAAAATTATGTGGTAGATACGGATGAAGGAGTTAGAAGGGATACTACGCCCGAAGGCCTGGCGAAATTAAAACCTGCGTTTGCAGCGGGTGGTTCTGTAACGGCAGGCAACTCGTCGCAAACCAGTGATGGCGCTGCTTTTGTGATAGTGATGAGCGAACGTATGGTAAACGAATTGGGATTGAAACCCATTGCACGATTGGTAAATGCAGCCAGTGCAGGTGTGCATCCACGCATAATGGGTATAGGCCCAATAGAAGCAGTACCGAAAGTGTTGAAGCAAGCGGGAATGAGTTTGGCCGACATTGATTTGATAGAACTAAATGAAGCATTTGCATCGCAGGCGCTGGCGGTGATCAGGGGATTGGAATTGAATCCTGCTATCGTTAACATCAATGGTGGTGCCATTGCATTGGGTCACCCATTGGGTTGTACGGGTTGTAAACTCACCATACAATTAGTGAATGACATGAAGCGATTGAATAAAAAATATGGTATTGTGACTGCCTGTGTGGGCGGCGGACAGGGCATTGCAGGGATCATAGAAAATATCAATTGATGATAAAATGAACATGGAGCCGGTAAGTAGTACCTAACAACTGTTGGAAGTTGGGTAACAGCTTACCGGCTTTTAAATGCTATTTTTGCAAGATAAATTGTAGGATGATTAAAATGCGTTTATACTTTACCGTTAGTTGTATTTTATTTTTTAGTGTTGCTGGTTCTGCACAAAATTGGGATATCAATTTGTTGAAGCCGATTAACAAGAATGAGACCCATTTTAAAAACAGGTATCTCGAGGGCGCTGCTTCTTCAGTATCTTTATTGAGCCTTGCAGCACCTGCATCTACCTTGTTGTTGGGTTTTGTGAAAAAAAATAAGCGGCTGCAAAGAGACGGTTGGTATATGGCGGGTGGTTTGGTATTTACTGGTGCGGTTACCTATACTTTAAAACATATAATTGACCGGCCCAGACCATTTGAAAAATATGCTTTTATTGTGAAGCGGGATGATGAGGGTGGGGGAAGGTCTTTTCCGAGTGGACATACGGCTTCTGCATTTTACACTGCTACAGCGATGAGTTTACAATATAAAAAATGGTATGTGATGGTGCCAGCATTTGTTTATGCGGGAAGTGTGGGTTGGGCACGGATGTACCAAGGGGTACATTACCCGAGCGATGTGTTGGCGGGTGCGGCCATTGGTGCGGGAAGTGCTTTGTTGGCTGACTGGGTTAAACGTAAACATGTGAAAAAGAAGGAGGCAAGGGCAGTAAGTAATGTAATTCCGGTTAATTTGTAGGGGTTGTTTTGTCCAAAAAGTGGTTGCCCATGTTTGGCTTTCAGCCGATGGCTGTAATTTATTTAGCGGCCTTGCTTCGGCACACGAAACACTGAGAATCCTTCTTAGATTTTTTTATTTTTTCTGTAAAATATTTCCAGTTCATTTCTTCCTATTGTCTGCTGGCTTTTTACTTTCCCTCTGGAGTAACTCTTTATAAATACCAGGTTTTCAAAGTTGTTTTTTACGAACTTGAATAGATTTATTTTACCGTAAAAGCTTTTTGCTTCGCAACTTCCCAACGCCTGCCGCGGGCTTCTTTTCTTTTTTGCTTCTCCAAAAAAGAAACAAAAAAGGAGCCCGCCAAACGATAACACCTCGTTTGACGGCGGT
>JBBSDF010000007.1:0-95728 GCA_038249665.1 Chitinophagales bacterium | reverse complement strand
GAATTTAACCAGCCTACATAAGTGATCACATTCAACTAGATTGTTAGCGGATACCATCGCCGTTCACCAGAAAAGGTGTTTTCCCGTCGGTAACAATAATTTTAGTGTTAGGTGATTTAGACAATTGAATAAATGCTTCTATACTTCTGATTTTAATAATTTCGGGTGTTAACCCTTCAGCAATAATTTTTTGAGCATCCCTTGTTCCTTTTGCTTCAATCAGTATTCTTTCTGCTTCTAATTTTTGCTGTTGTAAAACAAATTCCATTCGCATGGCATCTTGTTCTGCCTGTAATTTTCTTTCAATGGAGCCTGCTAACCCCTCCGGCAACTGAATACTTTTCATCAAAACAGATTCTATTAATATGCCTTGCGGGGTGAGGGTTTCACCCATTTTTTCGCTGATTGCTTTTTCAATATTTGCACGCATACCGGAGTGCATGTCTTTTGCAAAATACCTGGCACAAACATCAGCAGAAGCCGACCTGAAAACACTTGCAATGATGGGTTGATAATTTAAACCAAGTGTTCTGATTACGGATGCTACTTTATCTTTATCAAGCCTGTATAAAATAGAAATTTGAGAGGTAATACTTAATCCCTCTTTGCTTGGCAGGCTTAATGACAATTCCAGATTATTGGTTTGGATGGAAGTTTTTACCACTTTACTCGTAAAGGGATTGAAGGCCATTGTACCTTGAGTAGTGACATCATCGGAAAGCTTTCCCAAGTTTTGTTTGATTCCTACTTCTCCAGGGCGTATAACCGCACAACTGCTGGTGGAGATGACCAACAAGAGTACTGCGAAAAAATGTAGTTTATTGATTTTACTGTAGAGCGGTTGACCCTGCTGTTGCATAAACAAGGAGACACTGCGCCGGGAAATTAAAACTTGCTCGATAACTTTTTGAAGAGGTTTCATGGTTAAATATTTATAGTGATAGTATTTTAATCAAAGATAATAGTATTGCTATTACAAACAATAGTAATTTACTTTTTTTAAAAAAACTCTTTACTTTTGTGAAAATTTTAATAAATGAATATTGAGTTTAACCCATCACTGAATGATAAGTTGTTTTTGAAAAATCCTCAGAGCACCGCCTTAGGTAAGAAAATAATTACAGAGGCTATAAGTCTGATTTCGCATGTGGGGTACGAACATTTTACGTTTAAAAAATTGGCCCTGGAAATTGAAACCACGGAAGCCAGTATATACCGGTATTTTTTAAACAAGCATAAGCTGCTCATTTATTTGGTGAGTTGGTATTGGTCTTATATTGAGTTTCAAATCATTATTCAGTTAAATAATGTTACAAAGCCCGAAGACAAGATTAAAAAGATCATTGACATTCTGGTGTGGGAAGACAACCAAGAAATCAACTTTGGATTGTTTGATCACCAGGCGCTTTACTTTATTGTAATAGCGGAAGGCAATAAAACTTATTTGTCAAAGGATGTGGATGAGAACAACAAAGATCTGCTCTACAAGCCATTCAAGGACCTTTCGGCAAGAATTGCAAAAATTTTTTTGGAGTACAATCCTTCCTACAAATATCCAAACAGCCTGGCCAGTTCCGTCATTGATTTATCACACCTCCAATACTATTTCATGCACCATTTACCTCGCCTCAGCGACTTTGCTAAAAAGAAAAAGCCAAGAGATATTGAGCTTTTTTTAGAAGAGTTGGTGTTTAAGACCTTGAGTTAAAGTTTGGACAAATTGCGCGCTAAACTTACTCCCTTGCCAACTAATACTTTTACCGTTTAGAATCCTCCTCCAACACCTCCAAAATAATCGCACACGCTTCCTCAATTTCCTGTTCCGAAATATTGAGCGGGGGTACAATACGAAGTGCATTAGCAGCAAACAAAAACCAATCGGTAAATATACCTTTTGCTATACAGGCATCGATGATTTTTTTATTTGTTTCGTAGCTGTCGAAATGAATGGCCATCATTAACCCTACACTGTTGATCCGTTGTATAGATGGATGTTGCAACCTTTGATGAAAGAGGGCTTCTTTTTCTTTTACGGTTGCAATCATGTTTTCTTCTATCAGCGCTGTAAACGCAGCTAAGCCTGCGGCACAACTCACGGGATGACCACCAAAAGTATTGATATGCCCCAACACCGGATTGTAACTCAGCGTGTCCATCATTTTTTTGTCAGCTACAAAAGCTCCCAGCGGCATCCCCCCTCCCAGCGCTTTGCCCAACAATAAAATATCGGGCACCACATCAAATTGCTCAAATGCCCAAAGACTACCGTTTCTGCCAAACGCACATTGTATTTCATCCAATACCAACAAAGCGCCAACGTAAGTACACCTCTCCCGCAAGGCTTTGAGCCAACCATTGCCGGGTGGCAACACACCTGCTTCGGCCTGGATGGTTTCTGCTACCACACAAGCCGTGCGACAACTGATTTGCTCCAGGTCGTCGAAATTATTATAGCGCAGTTGCAACACATCAGGTAGCAAAGGCCGATACGCCTGTTGCCAATATTCGCTACCCATGATGCTGAGCGCTCCTTGTGTGCTGCCGTGGTAAGAATTTTTAAAAGAAACCATTTGCGTACGGCGCGTAAAACGTTTACTGAGTTTCATGGCGCCTTCGGTGGCCTCGCTGCCACTGGCGGTATAAAATACCGAGTTCAGACTGGCAGGCAAATAATCGGTGAGTTTTTTGGCATACGCC
Source organism: Chitinophagales bacterium (assembly GCA_038249665.1). Taxonomy (GTDB): domain Bacteria; phylum Bacteroidota; class Bacteroidia; order Chitinophagales; family Chitinophagaceae; genus Ferruginibacter. The sequence continues at coordinate 93,031 of JBBSDF010000007.1, read as the reverse complement.
ACTTGCGGTTGTTCGATGAGCTCCCCGTACACCATAATGTGCAGGTATTGGTCTGCCTGGTTTTTGATGGCTTCCACCACTTTGGGATGGCAATGCCCCACATGGCAAACGCTAATGCCACCGATGAGATCGATGTACACTTTGCCATCGGCATCCCACATACAACTGCCGCTGGCTTTTACAATGTTGAGGCATAGCGGTGCTTCAGAGGTTTGTCCAACGTGGTTCAAAAACAACTGTCGGGCAGTAGCCGCAATTGCCAACGAAGAATGGGTGATGGGTGTTGATTCATTTTGCATATTGCCACAAATTTCGTTACAAATGTTTGATATTTGTAGCAGAACATTTGCGTTTGTGTAGGATGCTGGCAGCAAAACGCGTTGAAATAAGTACAAACGCACAAGAGTGCGACGCAAGTAAAGCTGAGCAATGAACCAACTGCTGGTAACCTAAGATTTTAAACCCTAAAAAAGACGACTGCTTTCCCTATTGGCCGGTAGTTGCCCAAACAAGATGAGTGTAATACTTCCTGTAAATGGCATTTTCCCAAAAATGGGAACCGATTGTTTTATTGCGCCCAATGCCACCATTGTGGGCGACGTGGAAATGGGCAACCAGTGCAGCGTGTGGTTTAATGCAGTGCTGAGGGGCGATGTGAACAGCATCCGCATGGGTAACAAGGTAAATGTGCAAGATGGTGCCGTGATTCATTGCACTTTTGAGAAAACAAAAACCCTGATTGGAAATAATGTTAGCATCGGGCACAATGCAATTGTACATGGCTGCGTTATAGAAGACGACGTACTGATAGGCATGGGTTCTATTGTGATGGACAATGCCCGAATTGGGAGCAACAGCATCATTGCCGCAGGCGCAGTAGTGTTGGAAAATACAATTGTAGAACCCGGCAGCATTTACGCAGGAGTGCCCGCCAAAAAGGTAAAAGATATTAGCAAGGAAAAGATCAGCGGTGAAATAAACCGCATTGCCGACAACTATATAAAATACAGCAGTTGGTTTCAACAACCGGCTTCCGGTAACGAAAGCGAGTATCTGGATGGCGAAAAAAAATGATTCCGCTTTGCGGTGAGCGAACAATGGTCCTTTCTTATCTTGAAATTATGAAAAAAATAATATTATCCTTATTGGTGTTGTCGGTGTTGAGCAGCTGTTTCATCTTTAAGAAAAAAGAGAAATACGGTTGTCCAACTAATGGCAGAAGCATGGGTGCTGAAAAATTGGCTGCTGACGATCCAAAAGCGATGAAGGCCAACAAAAAAGCAAAGTTTCGCGGCAAATAAGATCAACATTCTTTTCGATTTCTTTTACCTTTATAAAACCAACATCTTATGTGTTACTCTTTAAAAACCCGGTACGGTGGTACTGAAGCGGTGATTGACGACAATTGCGGTATCTCAAAATTCTACGCCATTGCCAACACCCTGGCAGATGACCTTCAGGTTCAATTTTTAAATCAGATTGATGATGCTGATACACTAGATTGGGACTTCAAATACAAAGACCAATTCCTTACATTACATTACAACATTTTTAACGGGGTTAGCATTTATCCACAGCAACAAAAATCTTTGAAAAAAGAAAACAACGCAGTAATGGAAGTGGCTTCGTTTTTAGAAAAACATGCTTATTAAATCATTGCATTTATAGCACGAATTAAGTCTTTATTTTATATACGTCTTTTTTTAAATTGTAGTAACGGTGTAGTATAAACGCAGTTGAACTATTTTATCTGCCGGCTGTTTTGCCCTTACTTAGTAACTCTTTTCTTCGATGGTATCTCTGATGTTGAGGTAGCTGAGGTAACGTTCTTCGTGAATGCGGCCATCGTTTACGGCATCCTTTACCGCACAGCCAGGTTCATCTAAATGTATGCAGTTGTTGAACTGGCATTGCCCAATCAACCTGCGCATTTCCGGAAAGTAATGTGATAGCTCCTGTTTGTTGATATCTACCAAACCCATTTCTCTAATACCCGGTGTATCGATCACTTTTCCGCCAAAGGGCAGATCGAACATTTCTGCGAAAGTAGTAGTGTGCATACCCTTTCCACTCCAGCCACTCACTTCTTTTGTGCGCAACTGCAAAGCCGGAAAGAGATGGTTGATGAAAGAAGATTTTCCCACACCGGAATGGCCACTGAGTAATGTGATCTTATCTTTTAAAACATCTTCAATGGCATCCAATCCCTGATTTTTTTCAATGCTCATCAGCATGATGGTATAACCAATGGGTTCATAAATACTTTTGACGAGCTCAAATTTTTCATTTTCTTTTTTTCTAAATAAATCTGCCTTATTGAAAACGATGATGGCTGGTACGTGATACGCTTCTGAGATGATCAGAAACCGATCGATAAAACCAAGGGATGTTTTGGGATCTTTTAAAGTAGCAAATAACAAACTCTGGTTGAGATTGGCCGCCACAATATGATGCATATTTTTATTGTGGGGCGAAATACGATTGATGTAATTTTTTCGCGGGTGTATGGTGGTGATAACGGTATTTTCCAATTCTGTTTCCGCCTCAATTTCTACCCAATCGCCCACGGCGACGGGATTGGTAGATGTGATACCTTGTATTTTGAGTTTGCCCACTAAACGGGCATTGTGGGGTTCGCCCTGTTCACTTTTTACCTGGTACCAGCTTCCGGTTGATTTATACACTAATGCCCGCATAGGCCTGCAAGATAATAAGATTCAGCCTGATATGGTTTAGGGGAATTTTCTGAGAATAGCGTAACGAAACAACACTTCCAATAACAACATCAGCATGGCTGCCGCCACAAAGGGCAAAAACCGATCGCTATATCGTATGGTATTAATCACCTGAATTTTGGTTTTTTCTAACCCGTCAATTTCTGTGTAAATACCCGCGAGCGAATTGTTGTCTTTGGCACGAAAGTATCTTCCACCAGTTTCTGTTGCAATTTCAGTAAGCAGTTTTTCATCGATGGATACTTTTTCGTTTTGCATCACGATGCCCATCGGCGTGTTGACGGGTTGCTTGGCAAAACCTTCCGAACCTACCCCGATGGTATATACGCGGATGCCGAAAGTTTTAGCAATCTCTTTCGCTGTTTTGGGGTCTATCAATCCGCCATTATTTTCACCATCGGTGAGCAGCACCACAATTTTTGATTTAGATTGACTATTCCGTAAACGATCTACGCTGGTACCCAAACCTGAGCCAATAGCTGTTCCATCTTCCAACAAACCATTGCGAATATTGCCAATGGCTGCTACCAATACGGTATGATCGGTGGTGAGCGGGCATTGTGTAAAACTTTCGCCAGAGAAGATCACCACACCAATTCTATCCGTTAATCTTTTGTTTACAAAATCGATGGCTACGGCTTTGGCAGCTTCTAATCTGTTTGGCTGAAAATCCTGCGCCGTCATGCTTCCACTTACATCGATGCAGAGAATAATATCTACGCCCTCTCCTTCCGCACGCTGGCTCTCATTTTTAATTTGTGGCCTGGCCATGGCCGTGATTACAAGAGCTACACAGAGTAATCTGCATAAAAAAGGCAGGTGACGTAATGATGCCCGCCAGCTTTGTAAACCATGAGCAGCGGTAGACGATACCATGAGTGATACCGATTGTTTGCTATTGTTGCGTGCATACCACCAGATGAGGAAGGGCAATAGCAATAGCAGCAGAAACCACCAGGGCTGTGTAAATTCAATATCTTGGAAATAGGTTGTTAACAAAAGAAATGGTTTTTAAATTAGTATCTTTTTTTCGAGCTCACTGATCAGTGATTTCGTTAACTCCAGCATCTGTTCATTTTCTGTAGCGTCGGGTAAATATTTTGCAAACTTCACTGCATCTGAACTACGCAGCACCTGGGCAGCCTGCGCAATCAAATTGGATGAACTCACCTGGGTTTGCAATTGCAACAAAACGTCGCCTGTGGTTTTACTTAAAAGGTTTCGATTGTTTTTTCTGCTGTAATATTTTTTAAAGATGTCGGTTAAGCTACTGTATAAAGCCTTCACAGAAGCCGCGTCTCTTGCGTTCGGCATTTGTAACTCCCTGAGTGATTGCATGGCTTCTGCGTAAGCCGAAACAGAATTTTTAAACACCGGTGTTGGTTTCGACAATCGCTTTTTCAAGTACCTATATATTACTATACTCAAGAGAAGCGTTACAATGGCAGCTATGCCAATGTAGAGCCAAGTCCTGTCAACCACAAACACTTCCATCACTGGTTTGATGTCGCGCAATTGGCCGGTACTATCAGTGGGTGAATACCCAACCTGCACTAGAAATGAATCGCTCAGCAATTGCAGCGACGCCTTGTTAGGCGCAGATATGCTGATGGGAAACGCTGGAAATTTCCATACGCCAGAATCGAAACTAGTCAGTTGTATGTGTTGCCTAAGCGAGTATCCACCATTGCCATCGGTCGTATCGTATTGCTGCTGATCAATGACATCAAAATGAGGAATAGAATCGGGTATGGCAATATCTACCTTGTATTCGGCGCTAGCCAGTTGAATGATGATTTCGTAGCGGATTTGTTCGCCAATCAGAATGTTGTTGGTACTGATACTGGTTTTAACAGCCTGTGCCTGCAAGGTTTGAGCAGTAACCTGCAACAACAATAACAACAGAATAGAAAAATATGTGAGTCGTTTTTTCTTCATTAGAAATACATCCCTGTTTTAATTTCGCCTCAGGAAAAACTGTTGCAGAATTTTTATATAATCTTCATCGGTTCGCACATGCAATAGTTCAGCGCCTGCTTTTCTAAAATTACTTTTGCAGGCATCACTTTCTTTTAAAAAATGTTGCTGGTAATTATGGCGTACCATAGCATCTGATGTATCTACCCATTTGGTGTTACCCGTTTCTGCATCTTTCATTTGCAGCAAACCAAGATCGGGTCGATTCATGTCCATTTTATCGTACACTTTTATGCCAATCACATCGTGTCTTTTTCCAATCACTTTCAGGTCGTTTTGGTAGCCACTGTCTAAAAAGTCGCTCAGTAAAAAAGCGATGCTTTTTTGCCTGGTTGTATTATTGAAATACCGGATGGCTTCATCCAAATTAGTGCCGGAAGTTTTTGGTTCTACGGTGAGTAATTCACGAACGATGTACAATGCGTGCTGTCTTCCTTTTTTAGGGGGAATATATTTTTCGATTTTATTACTAAAAAAAATCACTCCGACTTTGTCATTGTTGTTGATGGCGCTGAAAGCCAGTGTGGCAGCCATTTCGGTAATAAGGTCTTTTTTTCTTTTACCCACGGTCCCAAATAAATTACTGGTACTGGTATCGATGAGTAACATCATCACCAGTTCTCTTTCCTCCTCAAATATTTTCGAAAACGGATGTGCGTATCGGGCACTCACATTCCAGTCAATGAAACGTACGTCATCACCAGCGCTGTATTCCCGCACTTCTCTGAAACTCATTCCCTTTCCTTTAAAAGCAGAGTGGTACTCGCCGGTAAACAACTGGGTGGTGATTTTTTTGCTCTTGATCTCGAGCTCTCTTACTTTTTTTAATATGTCTGCTGTTGTGAGCATGGATTTTATGGAACGCTGACAGTTTTTAAAATTTCATCTATGATATCTAACACGCTCACATTTTCTGCTTCTGCTTCATAAGTGAGCCCGATTCTATGCCTCAGCACATCTTTGGCAATATTTCTTACATCTTCTGGTACTACGTATCCACGTTTGTTGAGGAAGGCGTATGCTTTGGCAGCCAGAGCCAAGTTGATGCTTGCCCTTGGAGATCCTCCAAAGCTGATCAGTGGTTTTAGTTTGCTCAGCTGGTATTTATCTGGATAACGGGTAGCAAATACAATATCGAGAATATAGTTTTCAATTTTTTCGTCGATATAAACCTGCCGCACCAATTCTTTGGCCGTAATGATTTCTGTGGTAGAAGCCACTGCATGAATGGTTTCAAAAACGAGACCCAGGGTATTTTGACGAATGATCATTTGTTCTTCCGACTTTGTTGGATAACCCACTACTACTTTGAGCATGAAGCGGTCTACCTGCGCTTCTGGCAAGGGATAAGTACCTTCTTGTTCGATGGGGTTTTGTGTTGCCAGTACCAGAAAAGGTTCAGGTAATTTATAACTGGTGTCGCCGATGGTGACCTGCCGCTCCTGCATCGCTTCTAATAAGGCACTTTGCACTTTTGCCGGTGCACGGTTAATTTCATCAGCCAAAATAAAATTGGCAAAGATGGGACCTTTCCTTACAAAAAATTCGTTTTTAGATTGGTTGTATATCATCGTACCTACCACATCTGCAGGCAGCAAATCGGGAGTAAATTGAATGCGGCTAAAATCTGCATGAATGGCCTGTGCGAGCGATTTAATAGACAATGTTTTTGCCAGTCCGGGTACCCCCTCCAGCAAAACATGTCCATTGCTGAGCAAACCGATCATCAAACGTTCGATCATGGTTTGCTGGCCTACAATTACTTTGCTCAATTCATCGTTGATGCGGGTTACAAATTCGGCGGCATAACTAATTTTTTCATTCAATAAGCGAATGTCTTCTGCTGTTTGTAGCATATTTTATCGGATAATTTAAGTTGGTTGCAAAATACGAAGTGAAACTAAACAAAAATGCTGCCACTATGGGGGCGGCAGTAAAAGAATGTTAATTTAACTATTGTGTGCGCAGTCGTTTTTCACCCGTTCCATCGCTCAGCTTAGGTACTTCCCTACAATGGGCACTCTTCTTCCAACACCAAAAGCTTTGGGTGAAATGCGAATGATGGGGCAAAACTGTTTTCGTTTGTATTCGTTGCTGTTCACCATTTTGAGCACCCTATCTACCAATGCTGCATCAAAGCCCATGGCCTTGATCTCGTCTGGGCCTTTCCACTGCTCTATGTATTGGTACAACAACTTGTCTAAAACTTCATAATCTGGCAGGCTGTCACTGTCTTTTTGCCCCGGCCTTAACTCCGCGCTGGGTGGCTTGGTGATTATGTTGGTAGGAATAATCGTTCCGTTGCGGTTGATGTATTTAGCCAGTTCATATACCTGAAGTTTGTAACAATCGCCTAGAACCCCTAAACCGCCGGCCATGTCGCCGTAGAGGGTTCCATAGCCGGTTGCCAGCTCACTTTTGTTGGAGGTATTGAGCAGGATGTAACCGAATTTATTTGCGATAGACATCAGCAGGTTTCCCCTGGTTCTGCTTTGAATATTTTCTTCTGCCAAACCAAAAGGCAGGTTGGCAAAAAATGGATGTAGTTCGGTTAAAAAGCTTTCATAAATGTTATTGATGGGGATGATGTCGTAAGAATTTTGAAGATTTTTGCTCAGTTGAATCGCATCGTCCACCGAATGATCGGAGGAAAATTCAGAAGGCATCAACAATGCTTTTACATTGCCGCTACCTAATGCTTCGCAGGCCAATGCGAGGGTTACCGCACTATCAATACCACCACTGCTGCCGAGTATGGCTTTTGTGAAACCCATTTTGGTAAAATAATCTTTTACACCCATGACAATGGCATCATATACTTCTTTAATATTGAGTTGGGGATCGAGTAAGTGAGGATTCAACTCTTCATCAGGCAATTGATTGGCTGGCTCCAGTATATTTCCGCTGATACTACCGTCGTCGTTCCATTCAAACAATTGGCCATCTTCTTCAAAGCTGGCCAACTTACCACATAAGTTGGCTTGTTTATCGAACACCAATGAGGTACCATCAAACACAATTTCTGTTTGACTACCCACGCTGTTGCAATAAAACATCGGCACCTCGTATTTGAGCACATTGGCTTTCACAACGGCTTGGCGATCGGCATCATGGGTGTAATCGAAAGGCGAAGCCGATAAATTGATCATTACATCGGGTTGTTGCGTCATCAAAATATCCATGGGGCAATACCTGTAAAGCGGGTTGCTGCCCATATTCCAGATATCTTCACAAACAGTAACTGCCAGTTTTTTCCCCATAAAATGAATCACATCCCATTGCATGGCCGGTTCAAAGTAGCGGTCTTCATCAAAAACATTGTAAGTAGGCAAACAGGTTTTTTGTACAACTTGCTGAACATCTTTTTCGGCTAAAAACCAAGCCGCATTGAACAAGTCTTTTCCTTCGGGCACTGCATTTCGCTGAGGGGCTCCGATCAAGACAGCGATGCCGTCTGCATGATTTTTAATAAGCTCGATGGCGTCATAACACTTGTCTACAAAATCTTTGAAATATAAAAAATCCTGTGCTGGATAGCCGCAAACACATAGTTCGCTGAATACAATCAAATCGGCGCCTTGGACTTTGGCAGTATGTATGGCTTCTATGATCTTGTTACTGTTGAATTCAAAATTTCCGATATGATAATTTTGTTGCGCTAAATATATTTTCACTTTTACAATTTAATGGTAAACAAATTAACCCGCAGCAATAGTTCAAAATTTTACAAAACCTTTTGTGAGTAAAGCCCTGAATGCACTTAACTTTAATGATTATTAAACATTGTAAAGTTAAATATTTCAAAAGCATAACAGGTATGAGAATTTTATCAGTACTCTTTTTTGCAGGAATTCTTTTAGTAGGATGTAATGAACAGAACAAACAACCCGATATTTCTAACATCAAAGCAGACCTTACGGTTCGCCGTTTTGAAAAAGATTTGTTTGCAACAGATACCAATCAATTGGCTAAGGGCATGGCAGAAATCATTTCGAAGTACCCCGACTTTGGCAGAAAATTCAATAGCATTATTTTAAACATTGACCCCAGGTGGAGCAATGATACGGCAGTTGATTATTTCAGGGGATTTTTAAGGACATATCGGGCGGTTAATGATTCTGCGCAAAAAGTATTTGCCGATTTTGAGCCTTTCAAAAAACAATTAGAGCAGTCTGTAAAATACCTCCGGCATTACTTCCCCAGCTACCCTGCTCCTAAACGCATCATTACTTATGTGGGGCCGATGGATGGTTATGGCGATATTTTAGACGAGGGTACTTTTATTGTAGGATTGCACCAGCACATTGGCGAAAATTTTTCAATGTACAAAGAAGATTGGGTACGACAGACCTATCCTGATTACATCAGCAATCGTTTTACGCCGGAATACATCGTAGTGAATGCGATGAAAAACATAGTGCTGGATATGTTCCCCGAACAATCGGAAGACAAGAGTTTAGTTGTACAAATGGTTGAAAAAGGCAAACGATTGTACCTGCTCCAACAACTGGTTCCTTCCGCCAAAGAACACCAGCTAATCGGTTATACGCAAAAACAATACGATGAAAGTTTGGAGCGGGAAGCCTTGATCTGGGATCTATTTGTACAAAATGGTTTTCTACAGTCGATCGATAATAACGTCATCAAAAACTACGTTGGAGAAGGCCCTAAAACACAGGAGTTGGGGGAGGCTTCGCCGGGCAATATCGGTTCGTTCTGTGGTTGGCAAATCGTTAAAAAGTACATGCAAAAGTTTCCAGGTATTTCGTTGGATAGCCTGATGAATACTGATGCAGAAATAATTTTTGAAAAAACAAAATACAAGCCCTGATAAATACAACGGTTTTAGGCCGCTGCTTTTGCCATTTCATTTTGCCTTTTAGATTGACGTGATTGTGTCGCTAAAAAAGCTTCTGATGGTCTTTCCCCCAATCGCTTCATCATCCTGAAGTGGGAAACCAATGCTTCGCTCATAGTTGTATAATAATTGTAAGGAACGTTAAACTCCTTGCACTTCTCTTGAACAATTTTGCTAATGGCAGGATAGTGAACATGACTAACTTTTGGAAACAGGTGATGTTCTACCTGATAATTAAGACCGCCAACTACCCAAGAGATGAATTTATTTTTCATTGCAAAATTCGAAGTCGTTTTTAACTGATGTTCTGCAAAGGCAGACTCCACATGTTTAGTCGTATCTAATGCAATGTGTTCGAACTCCGTGTTTTCAACCACGTGCGCCAATTGAAACACAAATGAAAGCACAATACCCTGTACCATATTCATCACCAACCAGCCAACCAACCAACCCTGCCAACCCCAAACGATGGTAGGGATTACAATGTAGTAACCAATGTAGAAAACCTTAGTGCCCCAAAATATGAGGTGATTTTTGAGGGTCATTTTCCAGGCTTCGGTGGTATAAATTTTTCTGCTGAAATATTTAGTTGGGTCCATCAGAAATATCCAAAAAATAGTAGATAAGCCATAAATGAATGTTAAGTAAACATGCTGCACTTTGTGAGCAGGCACCCATTTTTGTGTATCGCACTGGCGAATCACCGGACTTTTAGCGATGTCATCATCAATACCATCAACATTAGTGTAAGTGTGGTGAATGATATTGTGTTTTTGCTTCCAAAAATAAGAACTGATTCCAAGAAAATTAGCTGTCATACCCAAGGCGTCGTTCAATTTACTATTGGTGCTGTAACTGCCGTGGTTGGCATCATGCATCACGCTAAAACCAATGGAAGCACCGGCAAAACCCATGATACCGGCTAAAATTATAGCGGGAACTGCCCCTATATCTGCCAGCATTAAAATGGCGTAAATTCCCAAATGAATGCTGATTAAAATAATTGATTTGGAGTACAATCGCCAGTCGCCCGTTTTTTTAATATTGTTCTGCGAAAAGTAGGAATCAACACCTGATTTCAGGCTTAAAAAAAATTCATTGTTGCGATTGTTGAAAATAAGTTTTGACATCGGAAAATTGGTATTGCTGGTTTTAAAAAATGCTTGGCTTTTAATATGCCGCTAATATAGGTTTATATCGAGAAAAAAAACACAATAGTTTAATAATTAGCTCTTTATTTCAAGCAATGCTTAGGTATTTAACGGGGTTTTATCGTTTTCTTTCACCAGAGCTGCAATCGTCGGGATTTTCGGAAAATACCCCTAATTCAATTTAAAAGGCACCTCCATCTCAAAACCAGGGATAGAAACGGTGAACATCTGTTTGCTGAGTAGGTTTTCCATTTGATAAGTCCCGTGCATTTTGCCCATCTCACTTTTGAGGTTACAGCCACTCATGTATTCGTAAAATTGTCCTGGCTCAATGATGGGTTGAATCCCTACCACACCTTCGCCCTGCACCTCTCTCATGCTTCCATTGCTGTCGAAGATGTGCCAGTGGCGACTGTGTAATTTAACAGCGAATACGTTGTTGTTTTCTATGTTGATGTGATAGGCAAACATAAACTCACCGTTGACGGGGTTGCTAAACTCCGGCTGGTAAAAAGATTCTACCGTTATTTTTATACCTGATGAAATTTTGCTTGTCATAAAATGAAGTTAGGTTAATATTTCGATTTTTAAGCTGGTGGTAGTTATTAAATACATACGTGTAAATGATGCAAAAGGATGTTAAAAGCGAGTGTCAGTTGATAGGCATCCGTATCGTTTACTATTGAATGTTAGAATTTTATTATTCCTCGCCTGGCCATTCCTACCAATCCAATTGTTAGGTTTTTTTCGATAATTTATATCCCATTTTTAACAGCCAGACCAGCACTTTATCTCTGTGATCGCCTTGCACCAATATCTCCCCATCTTTTACGCTTCCCCCTGTTCCGCAAATGGTTTTGAGTTTTTTGCCCAATTCCTGTCCATCTGCATCGGTACCAATATATCCGTCAACTAGCGTAACAGCTTTGCCGCCCCGATGTTTGGTTTCGAGCCTAACTTTTATTTTTTGAAGCGCGGGTGACAGCGTTTCAACCACTGCATCATCTTCGGGTAGTTTAAAGTCGGGGTCTGTTGAGTAAACAATTCCGAAGCCGGTTGTTTTGTTTTTTGCCATTTGCCTTTATTTATACAATGATTGCCTTTAAACTAAGGTCAACACTACGTGCCTGGTGTATGATGGCGCCACTGCTGATGTAGTCAACTCCTGTAGCCGCATAAGATGCAAGGTTTTCGTAATTGATGCCTCCGCTGGCCTCCGTTTCGTGTTTGCCGGCAATCAATGCCAATGCTTCTGCAATTTGTTCTGGCATAAAATTATCGAGCATTATTCTGTGCACATTTCCCACTTCCATCACCAGTTGGACGTCTTCGATGCTCCGAGTTTCAACTTCAATTTTAAGATGGGGCTGTTGGGTACGTACATATTCGTTGGCTTTTTTGATAGCTTGTTGAATACCACCACAATAATCGATGTGATTGTCTTTAAGCATGATCATGTCATACAAACCAATGCGGTGGTTCACTCCACCCCCAATGCGAACCGCTTCTTTTTCGAGCACCCTAAAATTGGGGGTTGTTTTTCGGGTATCCAGCAAGCGTGTATGAAAGCCCTCTAGTTTGTGAACGTAGAGTTGTGTGAGGGTAGCGATGCCACTCATACGTTGCATACAATTCAGTACCAAACGTTCGCATTGTAAGATAGTGTGTACCCTCGCTTTTACTTCAAATGCCGTTTCTCCAAAGATCATGGCGTCCCCATCTTTTTTAAATGCGCTAAACTCAATATCTGGTTGTATGAAACGAAATATTTTTTCAGCAATATCCATCCCTGCAAGAAAACCTTCCTGTTTAATTTTTAACACCGCTTTACCTGTGGCCTCTGCATCAATTGTAGATAAGGTGGAGTGATCTCCATCGCCTATATCTTCTTGTAAGGCATTTTTAATCAGGTGTGTTATCTGTTCTTCCTTGTTCATCATGCAACAAAGCTAAGGAGGAAAATGATGGAAATAAAAAGGAGCAGCTATTGCGCACAAAGCTAGCGGCAAAAAAACGCCCAAACTAATAAATAAGGAGGTCGAAAAATTATTGATTTTCGAAACGGATCTCCTGGAGAAATTGCTTCTCCCCTTTCTGTTTCATGAAAATGGTGGTACGGTAGCTGGCGTTGGAAGTGGTCAATTTGCCGATACAATATTCTGAACCTCCGTTGTTGCCATTGTGCAATATTTGGAAACTTTTAACAGGATTGTTGGCAAAAAAATCGCGCAGAATAACTTCAGCCTGACTTTTGCTATAGCTGTTGCTTTTTTCGGCCAGTGTGATGTCCACCGTATTATCGAAATATTTAGCCACCTGCGTTGCGTTGCCAGTTTTTAATGCTGCAATAACGTCATCAATTCCCACCAATGAAGCGAAAGAAAACATGGTAGCTGATAAAAACAGTAGTGTAAAATTTCTTTTCATAAGAACGCATTTTGTATGAGTTAACGCGGGCTAAAAACGTGCCAATTAAGGGTATTATTGCCGTTGACCCCATTTATTTAAGGATTCCATTTTAATCCTTTTTGCATAATTCGCAAATAAGTAGCTTTACAGGATGGAAAATAAGAAAGTTTTACTGATTATTATGGATGGATGGGGCCTTGGCAAGGTAAAAAGCAGCGATGCAATACAGCATTCAGAGGTTCCTTTTGTACAATCCTTGTATAGTAAATACCCTAATACTACCTTGCTCACCTGTGGTTTGGAAGTGGGGTTACCCGAAGGGCAAATGGGAAACAGCGAGGTAGGACACCTCAATTTAGGTGCCGGAAGAGTGGTATACCAGGAGTTGGAGCGCATCAATGTAGCCATTAGAGATAAGAGTTTTTCCGAAAACGCCCAGCTGCTGGAAGCAATCAGCTATTGCAAAAGAGAAAACAAACCCCTTCACCTCATTGGCTTGGTAAGCAACGGAGGTGTGCATTCTCACATCAATCATATAAAAGCCTTGGCAGATACCTGCGCTGCTCATCAGTTTACCAACGTGTTGATACACGCATTTACGGATGGAAGAGATACCGATCCAAAAAGCGGACATCGCTTTATAGAAGAACTACAAGCGCATTTAAAGACCTCATCGGGTAACATCGCCAGCATAATCGGAAGGTATTATGCGATGGACCGCGATAAAAGATGGGAACGTATAAAAATTGCCTACGATGCGATGGTACATGGTGTTGGCGAAAAAAGCAACGACCTGTTAGCAAGCATTCAAGCTTCGTACGACAGCAATATTACAGACGAGTTTTTACAACCCATTCTCAACAGTCATTTAAACGAAACCAGGATACAAGAGGGGGATGCGGTGATCAGCTTTAATTTCAGAACCGATCGTTGCAGAGAGATCACAGAGGTTCTTACCCAGCAAGCTTTTCCGGCGTTTGAAATGAATCCTCTTTCGTTACACTATACTACCATGACGCTCTACGATCATGCTTTTAAAAATGTGCAGGTGATGTTCGAGAAAGACAACCTCAACGACACACTAGGCGAGGTACTCAGCAAGTACGGTAAAACACAACTACGTATAGCGGAAACAGAAAAATACCCGCACGTGAGTTTCTTTTTTAGTGGTGGCAGGGAAATTCCTTTTGAAGGTGAAACCCGCATCATGGTACCCTCACCTAAAGTGGCCACCTATGATTTACAACCAGCAATGAGCGCTTATGAAGTGTGCGATAAAGCCATCGAAGCCATTCAATCGTACACGCCGGATTTTATCTGTTTAAATTTTGCAAATGCAGATATGGTGGGGCATACAGGAGTTTGGGAGGCGGTAATCAAAGCGGTAGAAACGGTAGATCGATGTGTAGAAAAATTAGTGGCTGCAGCTCTTGAAAAAAACTATTGCATTTTTCTTACCGCCGATCATGGGAATGCAGATTATGAGATCAACGAAGATGGTACCCCAAACACAGCACACTCATTAAACCCCGTGCCTTTTTTCATCATTGATCAGAAATGGAGCGGCAGTGTACAACCCGGTAAACTCGCCGACATAGCCCCTACCATTTTAACCATGATGGAACTGCCTATTCCTGAAGTAATGACCGGCAACGTTTTAATTTAAACCCCTTAAAAATAAAACATGAAAAAAGTGTTAAAAAAAATAGGAATTGCACTACTCGTCATTTTTGCATTGGCTCAGTTTTATCCGAGGCCAGAAAAAAATATCGGCATCGCCAGCAACGACATCAGCGTGTCGCATTCAGTACCTCCGAATGTGAAGGAACTAATAAGTACTGACTGTTATGATTGCCACAGCAATACCACTAAGTATCCCTGGTACGCCAATATTCAACCGGTTGCCTGGTGGCTGAATGAGCATGTAGAAGATGGTAAAAAAGAACTGAACTTTTCTGAGTTTGGCAATTACACGCTTGCCCGTCAGTTTCACAAATTAGAAGAGGTAACCGAAATGATTGAAACAAATGAAATGCCTCTGAAGTCATATACCATCATCCACAATGACGCCAAACTTTCTGCGAAACAAAAACAAGTTATGTTATCGTGGGCCGCCGACCTCCGTCAAACTATGAAAAATAAATATCCGGCAGACAGTCTTATCAGAAAAAAGAAATGATTGATCCTATAAAAAAAAGTATTTTATTTTTTGCTGTACTGTTTTTTCAAAACGCCGTATTTTCTCAAAAAAAAGAAAGCATTAAAGACAGTATCCTTAAAACATTGAATCTGGATGAACTCGTTTTATCTATGAGTAAATGGGAACAAAATAAAAACGAAATTCCGAATAAGATCATCGATATCAATAAAACCACGATTATTCGGAACAATCCTCAAACCAGTGCTGACATGATGGCCCAAACTGGGGCTGTTTACGTGCAAAAAAGTCAACTTAGCGGCGGAAGCCCTATGATACGCGGCTTTGCAACCAACAGGGTACTGATAGTGGTAGATGGCGTTCGCATGAACAACGCCATTTATAGAAGTGGAAATCTACAAAACATCCTCAGCATTGATCCTCAAACTATAGAAAAAGCAGAAGTAATTTTTGGACCCGGTTCTATCATTTATGGAAGCGATGCCATTGGTGGTGTGATGGATTTTCATACGGTGGAACCCGTAATGGCAACCAGTAAAAAAATTGTTTGGAATGCCGGTGCCATGACTCGCTATGCCAGTGTAAACCAGGAAAAAACCATCCACGGAAATCTAAATGTTGGTGGTAAAAAATGGGCTTTTTTGAGTGCTGTTACTTACAGTGATTTTAACGATCTGAAAATGGGTAAATATGGGGGCAAAGAAAGTTACCTACGCCAAAATTATATTCAGCGTGTAGGCGGTATCGATAGTATTATTAACAACGCTGACCCACGTGTTCAAAAATTCAGTGGTTACGATCAACTTCATTTGTTACAAAAACTAAAATTTCAGTTATCCGAACAATTGAGTTTGCAATACAGTTTCCATTTTTCAGAAACAGGCACGGCACCCCGGTACGATCGGTTGTTGCAGGTTAGAAACAACAGCCTTCGTTTTGCGGAATGGAATTATGGCCCAATGATCTGGCGCATGCACAATGTAAACATGGTACATAGTAAGAAAAATCTATTTTATGACGAAGCCCGTTTTACGGGTGCATATCAGCATTACAACGAAAGCCGCATTGATCGTGGCTTTAGAAATAATAACAGGAACATACAATCTGAAGTTGTAGATGCCTGCAGCTTTAACTGGGATGCGTACAAATACTTTGGGAAATCACAAGTATTTTATGGTGTGGAGTGGCTAGCCAATAAGGTGGGCTCTTCGGGTTTGCGACAAAATGTCAATACAGCAAATGCTGTACCCGCTGTGAGCCGTTATCCTGATGGAAGCAGATGGAATAGCGCAGGTATTTATATTAGTCACAAAAGAAACAGCACCAAAAAAATTACGATGCTGCAAGGGTTGCGATTCAGCAGCAATCAACTCTCCGCAAATTTTGACACCACATTTATTGCCTTCCCTTTTATGGCCACCCGCATCCACGATGCAGCTCTAACGGGCAATATCGGTTTGGTATATCGTGTACAACCAGGGCTACAAATAAATGCCAACTTATCTAGCGGATACAGGATGCCGAATGTAGATGACATCGGTAAATTATTTGAGACTGCACCCGGGCTTGCCATTGTCCCCAATCCGAACCTTCGTTCAGAATATGCATGGAACGGCGACTTGGGTTTCCGTTTCCAGCCGGATAAAATTTGGAATATAGAAGTCAATGGATTTTATACAAGATTGAATAATGCCATTGTGAGAAGACCATTTACTTTCAATGGTGCCGACAGTATCGAAATAGGCGGTGTCAACAATCGAGTTGAAGCGCTGCAAAACGTAGCTTATGCCACCGTTTACGGACTTCAAACTATGTTTTCTGTCCGGTTTCAAAAAAACTGGACGCTGTTGAACTATTCTAACTGGATCACTGGTAAAGAGACCGACGACGCCAAAAACGAACAGGTTCCTTTGAGGCATGCCCCTCCTTTTTACGGTAGTACCCATCTTAAGTTTGAAAAAGGTAAATTTTCAGGTACCGCCTTTGCGGAATACAATGCGGCGGTTACTTACAAAAACCTAGCACCTTCCGAAAGAGCTAAAACAGATATTTATGCCAAAGACGCCAACGGAAATCCATTTTCTCCCAACTGGTACACCGTTAACTTAAGAACTGCTTATCAATGGAATAGCCATTCGGTGCTCACTATTTCCTGGGAAAATATCAGTAACCAACGATACAGACCTTATTCTTCGGGCATCGTGGCAGGCGGCAGCAATCTGATCATCAGTTGTAGGACCGGCTTATAAAATGAAGCGCTTCGATCTTTTACTTTTTTCTAATTCATGTTAACTTTTTAAAATATGCCGGGAAAAGCAGCAAATTTCGCCAGAATTTTGTCTATATTGAGAGGGTAAAAATGTATACGCTTATGACCGAAGAGCAAATGCTTGCTGGGAGTATCAAAAACAACGCCGGAGCGCAGGAAGAACTGTACCATCGGTTCAGCCCAAGAATGCTGGGAGTTTGTTACCGTTTTGCCAAAAGCAGGGAAGACGCTGAAGACATGCTTCAGGAAGGTTTCATCAAAGTTTTTACCCAATTACATCAGTACAGAAATGAGGGTGCGCTGGAAGGCTGGATCAGAAGAATAGTGGTGCATACCTGCATCAACATTCTGAAGAAAAATAAAAAGTTTGCCGACAGTGTAGATATTATGCATGCACATGGCATTCATATCAAAGAAGACATGATACCCTCCATTATGCAAGCCAAGCAGGTAGTAGAATGTATTCGATTGCTACCGTTGGGTTACAGAACTGTATTGAATTTGTACGCAATTGAAGGATTTTCTCATAAGGAGATTGGCGGACTGCTGGAGATTGGCGAAAGTACCAGTCGCAGTCAGTACACAAGAGCAAAAGTGATGCTCGAAGATATCCTCACAAGAAAAAATATTATACCCAAAAATCGTAAAAACGACCTTGGAGCTGCGGCAGGATCCTAACCCGCGTACCTCCATGCTTACCAAATTTAAAAGTTATTGTGAAAGAGATGGAACAAAATTTTTACAGAGACGAATTTGAACATATGCTCAGGGAGACTACTGATGAGTTTAGGATGCAACCACCCCGAAAGGTATGGCACAGCCTCTACAACAATTTTCATCCCGACCGGAAGTGGCCATCTTTTGCAGTTTCACTTGTACTGCTGGCCGCCATTTTATTTATTGGCATCAACAACAATAATTCTATCAATAAAGTAAGAACCACCTTATCTTCCAGCATTTCCAGCAGATCGTTGCTGGCACAAAATCAATTGATTTATCAACCAGCTAAAACGGCTATCCGTAGAAATCAAGATACAAAAATCCCTTATCCCGTCCCAGAGCCAGTAATGGAGATTTCTCCAAACAATTATCCGGATGAAAATCTGCAGACAGGCAGTATTGCTTCAACCGAAACACTCCCATTGTTCTCAAATGCAGTCAACGTAGCTGCCGTTGTTGCTGACCAAAAAATGCTGGAGGTATCAACAGACCTAACAGCAGACAATACCCATCAAAACAACCCTGTTGTATCAGGAATTAACAACGAGGCCTCATCAAAGCACCTATCCCTTACAAAAAATAGTAAAATAAATAAGTCCTCTGGTAAGGAGGTGGCCATTCGTACCCACAACTTAGGGGAAGACATGTTAACGGATGCTACTTTTGAATTAGCAACTGAAAACAGTTCCAACTCAAAAGCTATTGAAGACAACAAAATAACGCAGCGCTCTTTAAATATTGTTTCAATAGAGGAGAAAGCCTGGATCGAAGATTTTGCTTTCCACAATAAAAAAAATAGCTCAAAATGGAAGAACAAGCTTTCCATGCAATTTTACATCACTCCTTCGGTTGGCTACAGAACCCGTTTTAAAAACAACGATTTTGAAACGAGTTTGGGATTATTACAACGTACATCTCAAGTTGGTAGTTTAGAAACTGTAACACAGCAAGCAGCCATGAACATAGAAGCAGGGGCAGGGCTGATCAGCCAGTTTAGTAAAAGATTGCGGCTAAAAGCAGGATTACAGTTTAATTACAGCAACTATATCACGTATGCCCATCCATTGCAACACCCGGGGCAAACCACTGTATTATTAAACGATCTGAATACAGGTAGCCTAATGCCCGTATCCTACAGCAGCAATTACGGGAATGTACTGGGAGAAAATAACAGCCAGCTCAACAACAGATCTGTTCAACTTTCAATACCCCTTGGGATGGATTACAAGTTGATGGGCAACGACAAAGTTACCTGGTATGCCGGTGCAAGCATCCAGCCCGGTTTTGTTTTAAACGGAAGTTCTTATTTGGTTTCAGCAGATTACAAACATTTTGCAGAAGACAATAGTTTACTAAGAAGTTTTAATGTGAACAGTGCCATCGAAACATTTGTAAGTATCAAAGCTCCTTCCGGAACCATGATCAACCTTGGTCCACAGCTTAGGTACCAATTAATGTCTACTCACACCAAACAATATACGTACACAGAAAAATTATACAACATCGGATTTAAGATTGGCATAACTAAAAAATTATAAACAATTGATTTTTCAAAATAAAAGGCACAATCCAAAAAGATTGCGCCTTTTATTTTAATAAGAATATTGAATCAGTACGATCACTTCTCCAAGCATATCTCGCTTTAAATTGTCTGTTTACCCTGCTTAAAGAGCGGAATCTATAGCCGCACGCTGGCATCCCCATCATTGAAAATCATTTAAGCGCATTATGCGCTAATTTTGCATGCATAACATTGAAAATTCGAGTCATGAAACAATTGGTGAGTTTACTACTGTTTGGGGTTTGCTTGCAAGCTTGCCATCAAGCAACAAAAAAAGACAATAGTCATCCTGAACTGGAAGAACCAATCTCATTTTTTCCAGTTACGAGTTATATCAAAGGGCAAATAGCAGGTATTGACACATACGGTTTAGCTCCTCTAAAATTTGATTTGAGTAATGACAAAAAAGATTCTGTATGGCTAAAAGCCGAACAATTCGATGCGGTGTTCAATCCTTTTTTACATCCCGTGATCGATAGTACCAATCTGATCGATTTATATGAGGAAAGTAAGTTTGCCGATCAAACCATCGACGCATTTACTTTCACGTATTCAGCCAAAAACGAATCAGATACCAGCCTCGAACTTAAAAGATGGGATGTTTACATTAACACCAAAACCAATAATGTACAGCGCGTGTTTATTGTAAAAAGATCGGGTACAAAAGAAATACAGCTTACGTGGCAACACGATGAGTGGTGCAGTATCCGAACCATAGGAAAAGATGCCAAGGGTTTAGCAGTGGTAGAAAAAGAAGAATTGATTAAGTGGAAATAAGAGTAACAACATGACAACGCAAGAATTTTCAATTATAGCTTCCAGCATTCCGACCTCGCCGGGCATTTATAAATATTATGATGCGGAAGACAGGCTGATTTATGTGGGCAAGGCAAAACATTTGCGAAAAAGGGTAAGCAGTTATTTCAGTAAATCTTTGCAGAATTACAAAACGATGGAGTTGGTGAACAGGATACGAAAAATTGAGTTCACTATTGTAAACAGTGAACAAGATGCTTTTTTATTAGAAAATTCGCTGATCAAAGAATACCAACCCATTTTCAATATCAACTTAAAAGACGACAAAACCTATCCATACATCGTTGTAAAAAACGAAGATTTTCCTCGGGTATTTTTTACGCGAAAAAAGATCAAAGACGGATCACAGTATTTTGGGCCTTATACTTCCGTGGGCAAAGTCCGTGATTTGCTGGAGGTGATCAAACAAAATATACCGCTCAGAACCTGCAAGCTTTCTCTAACACCCGGCAACATCGAGAAAAAGAAATTCAAGGTTTGTCTCGAATACCATCTGGGTAATTGCAAAGGGCCATGTGAAGGACTGCAGTCGCTCGAAGATTATGAAGAAGGAATTCTACAACTCAAACACATCCTAAAAGGCAATATCAGTCCGGTGTTGCAATACTTTAAACAACAAATAAAATGGTATGCCCAACAGATGGAATTTGAAAAAGCGGCTATCTATCAGTCTAAAATTGAGCACCTGCAACAATATCAATCTAAATCAACCGTGGTGAACACCAGCACGGGCACTATTGATGTGTTCAGCATCATTGAAGAAGGCGACCAGGCTTTTGTAAACTACCTCGCTGTTAGTAATGGAAGTATCATTCAAACCAAAACCATCACGTTGGTAAAAAAGCTGGAGGAGACTGCCGGAGAAGTATTGTTATTTGCTATTGCAACGCTTCGGCAAACTTTTGAAAGTGATGCAGCTGAGATCATCGTTCCTTTTATGATCGACTATCCCGTAGCAGCTATCAGCATTACTGTTCCCAAAGCGGGCGACAAGAAAAAATTATTGGATCTCTCTCAAAAAAATGCCGATTATTTTTTGAAAGATTTACAAGAGAAAAAGATACTACGGCTGGAAGACAAAACGGCTGATGAAAAGATGCGGGTATTGGAACAATTGCAAAAAGATTTACAATTAGGGGAAGTTCCCCTACACATAGAATGTTTTGATAACTCTAATTTTCATGGCAGCTATCCGGTAGCCGCGATGGTATGTTTTAAAAATGGTGAACCAAGTAAAAAGGATTACCGTCACTACAATATTAAAACGGTGACGGGCATTAACGATTTTGCCAGCATGAGTGAAGTGGTTTTAAGGCGATACCAGCGACTAATTCAAGAAAATGCCACACTACCACAGTTGGTGATCATTGATGGCGGTAAGGGGCAACTGGGGGCGGCATTAGAAAGCATTGAAGCATTGGGGCTGACCGGAAAGATGACGTTCGTAGGTTTGGCGAAAAACAAGGAAGAATTATTTTTTGCGGGAGATACCCATTCACTTCAATTGCCATGGGAAAGCGAGTCGTTGAAACTCATTCGCCGTATTCGTGATGAAGTGCATCGTTTTGGCATCACATTTCACAGAAACAAGCGTAGCAAAGGAACTTTTATCAACGAGTTAGAAGGTATTAAGGGCATTGGCAAACAAACAGCTGATACTTTACTCAAAAGTTTTCGTTCTGTAGCTAAGATCAAAGAAAAATCTCTGGATGATTTGTCGGCAGTAATTGGAGAGCAAAAGGCCAAAATATTAATGAAGGGTCTTGGCTTGGAGGCATAAAAAAAGGGCCAGTATAAAAATACAGCCCCGCTTTAAAATCCAATATCCTATGAAAAACCGATACAAAAGTAAGGGTATCTTGCAGTTCAAACAATACCTCATTTGCGTTATTACACAAATATTACAAATTCTTAACAAATCGGTATAAAAAAGGGCCGGTATAAAAATACAGCCCCGTTTAAAATCCAATATCCTATGAAAAACCGATACAAAAGTAAGAATTGCTATTTGCGCATACAATACCCTCTTAGGGGTATATTCAGGTAAATTTTACGAAAATGATGAACCATAGTCATATACAGACTACTTTGATGCCGATTTGATTAATAAATTATTGTCCTACTTTTCAACACGCAAATACTCCGCTATAAGTGAGTATTTGCCAAAACCTTCTTCACAAAAAGCCATAGGAAATTTCTGCCGCCAGCCATGCTATAAAATAAAATTCCATTTGCTATAAAAAAATAAAACATCGAAGTACCAACACGAAAAAGCCCTCCAAAATGGAGGGCTTTTCTATAAGTCAGTGTTGGTATTAATATGACCACAAATCTTGCTCGTAAGTAAATATCTTTTCTTTGATAGTTTCCCCTTCGAGAAGTTGCAGAATTTTGTTGTCTGATAATCCTCTGTAGTTTTCAATAAACTGGTCGTAAGGGTTGTCGATGGTACTTTTAATAATTCTACCGTGGAACATGCGACTTTCGAATAGTTCTTCCCAGCTCATACGGGCACCAAAGTTTTTACCATTGTACACCTCGTATTTTGCGAAAATGCCGCGCATATCGGGATAATACACCCAAAACAGCTCCGTTTCACCTAGAACAACACCTTGAGAAGTAATCACATTTTTAACGGGTGCTATACCTAAGATACGCCAAAACAAACGAGAGCTCTCTTTATCAAAAATCACTTCTTCTTTGATCCTGAATTTGTAGAAAGAGTCGAAGTTGATATCGTTTACCATCTTTTTGTATCCAGAAATTTCTCCATTCTCATTGTACAAAGGAACATCTACCGGATCTCCCGCTACCGCTTTGGCTATTTCCGATTTTGTCATAGGGGTAGTAAAACGATCATCGGCGTTACTAAACACTGTTACCAAACTGTCTTGAATGGCTTGCAGTAAGATACTAATAAAACGTTGGTTACCATTATCCTGGTCAGCTGAATACCTGAAAGGAAGGTTGATCTTTTCTCTGGTATCAATTTCTCTCCAGATTTTGTGACGGTACGCCGCATCGTCTGCTCTCAAATGCTCGTAGGGCAGCGGGGTTCTGTCGCGTATGGCGTCATCATCCACAGCACCATCTCTTCTAAGAGATTTTGCGATGCGTTTTATTGGTAAACTATCTACGGCGGGTTCAGGAGCTATAGCAACAGCAGCTACTGTATCTGCAGTAGGTTTAGCTGGCTTCACTTTTGCCTTGGTAGTAGTTTTGGTTGTTCTTTTGGCAGACGTCCGCTTTTTAGCAGGCGTTTTTTTCGCTTGCGCGGACGCCAATTCGGAGAAACCTCCTACAAGAACCAACAATAACAGTAATCTGATAACAGACTTTTTCATAGCTGAGATTTTTAATATAATGCGATTGATTTACCATCAATAGATCTTGTTCCGTCAGGGCCAGAC
This sequence comes from Chitinophagales bacterium, assembly GCA_038249665.1. Lineage (GTDB taxonomy): Bacteria > Bacteroidota > Bacteroidia > Chitinophagales > Chitinophagaceae > Ferruginibacter. The sequence goes on along the minus strand of JBBSDF010000007.1, from coordinate 68,967 downwards.
ACTTTAATGTTGTCGAATGAAATGACTGAACCAGGACCACATTTTGCCATTTCTGCACTTAGGCCTGCCAAACTATTGCTGGTAAGTTGTCTTTGAATTACACTTGGGAAGTTAGCACCAGAAAAGTAAACGGTAGCACTAACAACGTTAAACTTTAGATCAAAATCGAAATTCTCCAATTCTGCACGGCAAAAACTTTGTTGTTTGAACACAACTGATTGCATTCTGATTTTACCATCTCCAACTTTAAATACTGGATCTGGAATTTTTTTAACCCGGAATGCAAAAGTACTTGGCTTACCCTCTACACTTACAGTGATCGAAGCGTTGCCTAAAGAAGATACTTTAACCACTCTTTTAGAGCCAGATCCGGAAATGGAACCACCAGTCATGCTAACATTTGTTTTGTCCCAACCTGTTGGGGAACCAATGGTAACGGGATTGTCAACTCCGATATAAAACACGTTCATTCTATCCAGCATTACTGCTGCGCCACCTGGGGTGCCGACAGTGTACTCAATATTATATGATTTTGTTTCTTTAGTACCGTCGGGCTTGGTATAAGTTACATTAACTGGAACTGATTTTGCTCCGCCACCATCTGCGGTAAACTCTCTGGTAGCTTTACCATCTGCATCAACCAGTGCACTAGCACCACCAATGGTAATAATGGGTTGAGCAGCAGTACTAAAAGCACCGACACCGGCAGTAATCGTTACTTTTTCACCGGGCATCACATAGTTTGAGCTTTGGCCAACAATCGCCGCAAATTTATCGTAGATCACTTTTACTTCGCCAATTTTATTGTGAGCAAAAGTTACCACTTGGTTTTCAGCGTTCTTTACATTGTTTTGAAATTTACTCAACAAAGTAATGGCTGCCACAGTAGGCATCATCCTAAACGTATAGGTGGTATTGTCTTTTCCATCTGCAGAAACTTGCACTGGAAAAACAGCATCGAATTGCTTCTTAATTTCAGGATCGATGTTCAGCATTGCTGTACGAAAAACCCTTAATTTATCATCCAATTCTTTCCCTTTTTTCTCGGTATCCATTAAGCGGGAAGAAGCGTTCAGATCATCTAATTTGTATTCCTCTTTTTCCAGGCCGGTTTCTTCGTCTTTTACCATTCTTAAACCTGAAGCCGTTTTGAGTTCCTTCTTCAGATTTTCGATGTAGGAAAGCATTACTCCCGATAAAGATTTGGCTTGGTCTGCTTTCGCACCCCACAGCTCAGCATTTGCCTTGGTGGTGGCATCCGCTTTTTTAGCTGCAAATGATTTAAAAAGTGTAACGTTTGAAGCTTCAATATTTTCGTTCGACTTCATCAAACTGGAGTCAACCGTTTTAAAGGCATCGATTACCTCAGCAGAAACGTTTAATGCAAGTAGTGCAGTTAGCACCAAATACATCAAATTGATCATCTTCTGCCGGGGCTCTTTGGGCATTGCCATAATTCAATAGTATTAATGGTTTTTATAATGTTGTTTGGATCAGACTTTTATTCTAAGTGGATTGTTGTACTTAAAATTAGGCCTTGGATTGCATAGCACTTAGCATATTGCCATACACGGCGTTCAATTTGCCCAGGTTGTTTGCCAAAATACCAATTTGGTCTTTTGCTTTGTTGGCATCATCCACACTGTTCATCATTACCTGACTAGCTTCGGCCATCTTACCATAAAAACCATTTAATGCTTTCAGGTGGTTGTTGCTTTCATTCAATTCCAATTCATAAATGGTATTCAAAGAGCCCAGATTTTTAGTAAGTACTTGTACTTGCTCATGGAATCCTCTTGCACTTTCAGATGCGTTATTGAATGAAGACATGGTAGAAGCACTGTTGTTGAAAGCAGTACTCATAGATGTGATCGCAATAGTAGCTTCTTTGGTTTTAGCACCAAAATCGCTGGTTGACTTCACTACGTCACCTACTTCGGTAATGCCTGATACAGTTACACCCAGCTTCTGGAAACCTTCTCCTAATTTCTTCAAATTAGTAGGGGTAATGTCTGCTTCAGCCAGCATTTTATCCATGCTTTTCAGCGCTGGATTTCCGGAGTCTGCAACGGCAACAGCCATTGGCGCTTCTGGAGGTGGTGCTATTAAATACAACAATGCATAACCTAAGAAGATAGCGGACTCCGTATAAAGACCTACTTTAAGCCAAGTGTCTGCACCAGGAGCGTGGGTGATTTTGAAAAGTGCACCAAGCAGTACAGGTACAGCCGCAGCTGAAACTAAAATGTTGAGAATACGATCGATGGGGCGTGATTGACCAGCAGCCATAATTGAAATAGTTTTTAAGTTTTGAATGGGGGTTGTTTATGATTTAACATCAGTCTTTGAGTACCCATTTCACCTTATGTGGGTGAAACGGGCATCAAGTATTTTAAGTAAGTTAAATTAGAAATCTCTCTCTAGGCGGTTGAAATTATTGAAATTATTTTTTACGTCCGGGAGCGGGTGGTAAATCGATCACGCACCTAAATCCAATATAAGATTTGGATGTATCCTGGTACTCGTAATTACGTGTACTTGTTTGGAGGTAATGTCCTACGTCTTTCCAGCTGCCTCCACGTAAAACCTTGCGCTTCATTCTTGGAGCATCAGATTCGGTTGCTCTGTAGCGGATATCCGGGTTCATGTCATGTTGGAAGTTGTAGGCTCCTTCATAATACAAGGAGGAAGTCCACTCTGCAACATTTCCAGCCATATTATACAAACCAAAGTCATTCGGCCAATAAGCATCTGCTCTGACCGTGTAGAAACCACCGTCTTCTGGATAATTGCCTCTGCCTGGTTTGAAGTTAGCCAACAAACATCCTTTTTTGTTTCTCAAATAAGGACCACCCCATGGATAAGGAGACTGTGAGCGTCCTCCACGGGCAGCATATTCCCACTGGGCTTCCGTTGGCAAACGAAAATCTGTTTCAGATGATTTCTTTTTGCTTTCCAAGAAACTGTTCAGGAAACTGGTTCTCCACTCACAAAATGCAGTAGCTTGTTTCCAGGTAATCCCAACTACAGGATAATTTCCGAAAGCGGGATGACTGTAATATTTTTTAGCCATTGGCTCATTGTAAGAGTAAGCGAAATCTCTAACCCAGCAAAGTGAATCTGGATAAACTGCGATAGGCTCTTTGATGATGAACGCTGACCTTGGTATGGTTACGTCTCTATTATTAGCAGCGGCTTTGTAATCAAAAATTTCAGACTGATAAACTATCTTTTTGGCGTCTAATTCTTTTTTACCAAAAATTCTATTATCGGGCGTTACAATCATTGCATCAATTTTTTCGATGGTGGCTTTGTCACCCCATTTGATGGTTTTGGCTTTTTTCCAATCCACCTGCTCTACGCCATCAACGCCCTGCTTTACAAAACCCATCAGCTTTGCAGCCGTAGAATCTCTAACCCAGTCGGTAAACTGACGATACTCGTTATTGGTTACCTCGGTGGCGTCCATCCAAAAACCGCTGATAGAAACTGCTTTGTTACGAGCTGTGTAAGCGAAGTTCATGTCTTCGTCGCTGGGTCCCATGTGAAAAACTCCGGGTGGTACGTAAACCATTCCAAAAGGCTTGGTAACGTTCCATCTGGCTGCAGGAGCAACGCCGTGCAATTGCCCGTCATTTGGCAAAGAGCCCGAGTTCTTTTTTCCTTTGAGCATTTTACAGCTCGTAGAAGTGCTCGCGATAGCAGCGAATGCTAGTAAATAGAATAGCCGATTATTCATTTTTTTTAACTTTGAGGATGGTAGCAAATGTAATGATTATTTTGATTTAACATCACTTGGCTGAATTTCGTTTCAATTAATTTTTAAAACATTTTTAGCTCACCTGATTATTATAAACGCAGTGTTCTCATAAATATTGTGAACCAGTTCTTCTAAAGCTTGCTTTTTTCTATCTCTTTCCACAACTCATCTACCGTGTAAACAGGTGATTTACACGTGTAATTTTTACATAGATACAATGTAACCTCAGTTTCATAATTTTTTTTATATAACAATGGAAAGGCTTCCAGTGCAACGCTGCTTTGTATTATCCGATTGGGCAAAAAATAACTTAAAATTGTTTTTAAAGTGGGGATAATATTTTTTCCCGTCACCACTATTTCATTGATTCCAGCCGTTTGTCGAAGATAAATCCCTGCCCAAACAGCAAACGATCCCGGATGTTTTGCCATGGCTGTACTCATTCCCTGCAACATAGACCCTCCTTTTTGCATCCATTCCTCCTTATCTATTACAACGCCCAGGTACAAAAGGTTTTCTGCCATCAATCCATTGGCCGAGGGAGTTGCACCATCATATAATTCTAGTTTGCGGATCACAATATCTTGTTGTGATGCGTGAGAAAAAAATAGGTAAGGGCTTTCTGGGTCTGCAAAATGTTCCAAAACATAGTTCATATAAAGTTGAGCATCCTGCAAGTATTGCTGATGACCAGTCACTTCCTGCATCGCAATACCTGCTTGAATGAAGCAGGCATAGTCGTCCAAAAATGCAGGATAACGAGCCGTATTATTTTTATAAGTATGCAACAACAAATACTCGTTTGAAGGGTCTTTAAAATGGTCCTGCACAAATTGGTACAAATCAATGGCTTCCTGTAGATACAATTCATCGCCCAATGCGGCATAAGCTTTACAAAAAGCCTTGATAAGCAAGGCGTTACAACTCAGTATTATTTTATCATCGGTTCCAGGCCGAACCCTGCCCTGCCTTGTTTGCAATAGAACACGCGCATTTTCCGCTATTTGTATTTTCAGTTGTTGTTCGTCGCCAGCATGTTTTGCTGCCAGTTCTTGTAAACCAGCTCGAACATGCAAAATATTTGTGTGTTCCCAGTTACCTTTTTCGGTGATATTGTAATAGTCACAAAATAGGTGAGCATCAGCACCAAGCAATTCTTCTATTTCGCTGCGCGACCAAGTATAGTATTTACCCTCTACGCCTTCGCTGTCTGCATCCAATGCTGTATAAAAACCCCCATTGTTATCTTTTAATTCGTTCAGCACAAATGACAGGGTATGCCGGATGCCATCCCTAAATATTTCATGCCTGGTAGCTTGATAGGCCTCCGTTAAAACCATTACAAACAGTGCATTATCGTACAACATTTTTTCGAAATGGGGCGCCAGCCATTCATTGTCTGTGCTGTACCTGGATATACCACCCCCCAGCTGGTCGTAAATACCACCTTGTAACATTTTACGTAGCGTTAACACCGCTTGATCGCGGGCTTCCTTATTACTGTAGAAAAAATCGTACTGCAGTAAATATTGTACCGTATAGGTTTGTAGAAATTTCGGAGCTCTTCCAAAACCGCCTTCTGTAGTATCGGCAGTAGCCATCATTGCCGCTGACATGGCGCCGCAGGTGGTATCCTGGTAAAATTCGGCTGATGCTATCCAATCTTGTTGTAAGTTACCAAGTTGGTTGGCTCTTTTTATGTGCGCGATCAGCTTATCTGCTTGCGCTTCTGCTTCCCCTCTTTTGTGGGTCCATACGTCATTCATGGCATACAACACATCTTGCCAGGAAACGCGGTTAAATGCTTTTTGTGGCGGGAAATAAGTACCCCCGTAAAAAGGCCTTCCATCAGGGGTTAAAAAAACATTGAGCGGCCATCCACCACTTCCGGTGAGCGCTTGTAAAGCGTCCATGTACAAATGATCTAAATCTGGCCGCTCTTCCCGGTCAATTTTAATGTTCACAAAATGAGCATTCATATACGCAGCAACGGTTTCATTCTCAAAACTTTCTCTTTCCATCACATGGCACCAGTGGCAGGCAGAATAACCAATACTCACCAAAATAGGCAGGTCATTTTCTTTGGCCTTTTTTAAAGCCGCATCGCCCCAAGGGTGCCAGTTTACAGGGTTGTGTGCATGCTGCAACAGATAAGGACTGGTTTCATGAATGAGTAAATTGGTAAAAGCTGTTTGCATGTGAAAATTCCTTATTAGACGTAAAAAAAGCAACTTAACAGTTGCTTACTAAATTATTTCTTTTTTGTTTCTGCCAGAAATTTCTCTAATGCACTGACCATACTCGGCGATTGGGGCAGGGGGGCTTTGATCTCTAACACCAATCCTGCATCCTCAGCAGCTTTGAAAGTGTTGGCTCCAAAGGCACCCAGTTTGGTGCCATTTTGTTTGTATTCCGGGAAATTCTCCATCAAACTTTTTACCCCACCTGGTGTAAACAAACAGATGACATCATAGTTTTTTTCAATGATTGACCTGATGTCATTACTCACTACTTTATAAAGTACCGGTGTAGCATACTCGCAGTTGTGCTGTTTGAGCCAGTTGGTAATTTCACTATCAAATAACTCAGAGCAGGGATACAAAAATTGCTCATTGTCTTTGTGTTTATTGATCACATCAAACAGGCTTTTATTGGTGCCATCTGCACCATAAAAAACTTTTCTTTTTCTATAAAGAATAAATTTCTGCAGGTATAAAGCAACGGCCTCTGTGATGCAGAAGTATTTGGTTTCCTGCGAAACGGCCACTTTCATTTCATCACAGGTGCGAAAGAAATGATCGATGGTATTTCTACTGGTAAAGATGACTGCCGAATAGCTGGCTATATCTATTTTTTGTTTGCGGAAGTCTTTTGCGGGGATGCCTTCAATCACAACAAAAGGACAGAAGTCTACGCTAATATTGTGTTTTCGCGCCAGTTCGAAGTAAGGCGATTTGTCGCCATCTGGTTTGGGCTGAGCAATAAGTATTTTTTTAACTTTTTTGTGAGCAGTGGTGACTGCCTTTTCTTCGTTTTTCGTCATACCTATTTCCGAATGAAGCACAAAGTTAAAGATTTTTAAGTATAAATACGTTTACTGCTTTGTAGATAAGCAGTATTGGTAACAATTCGATCGCAAAAACGTACAAAAAAAAATGGAACTTGCTCACCTTGATCCGATGTTGCAATAATCCATAAGCCCTGAAATAACGAAGCAAAAACAAAAGACCCACCACTATAAAAGAGACGATGGTAAATATAGAAACGATGGCAGGAGAAGAAAATGATAGCACTACCAACACCGGCAATAAAAAGATACCGGTTATCTTATTCACCAGAAATACGATAAATATGTATATGTTGCTTTCTTGTTGGTAACCAGTAGCCCAACCAACGAATTTTAAAGTAAAAAATTTAATCAGGTACACTGCAGCAATGGCTAACAGGCAGGTTCCCATCAACCACCAATTGATGTGATTGCCTATTTTAGATGGATGCTGAACCAACAGGTAAACATATAAACCACCTGCTAACAAAAAAACAAGATTATACAACAAGGAAGGTAATTTGGCTTGTATTAATTGATCGGTGAGCTGACTTTGCCTCAGTGAACTGTTGAAGAAAACCGTGAACAAAGTAGAAAAATACCTTTTGTATACCGCACGAATGATGGCGAATAAAAACAGCAATCCAATAACCACATAAAACAAGGCGTCTACCCCTTTTGCATTCCTCGGTTTCATGACCACCGCAATGGGTTTACCCTTTGTGTTGAGGTACAAATGCTCATCCAGCAAAGCTTCTAATCGATTTTTTTTTGCTGGAACCAATCCTACGGAAGGCAGTCCATTGCTGTCTGTAGCGGGCAATAAATTGTCGTAGGATACTATTGCCACGCTATCTTTTGGCAAAACACCCATGCTATCATTCACCTGTGCCGACGAATCTGCCTGAGCATACAAACCAGCGCTGCCCAACAGCATCAGCATAAAAAGAAAAAGTTGCTTCAAGATGAAAAGATTTTCGGTTGCAAAAATAACTGGCAAAAATTAAAAACTTAAAAGTAATTGATATACCCGAAATGAAGTTTAGACGCTTCTCTGATATTGAAGCTAACATCGTTTCTTTTTCCCAGTGCATAGCTCACGTTGAGTAAGCCAGCCTTTGTTTCAAAAAGAATACCTAGGCCTATGCCGGTAAAACGATTGTTGGTATTCACATCCTGAAATTTATTTTGCACCAATCCAAAATCTGCAAAACCAAACAAGTAAGAATTTAACCCCAGGAGGTAACGGTATTCTGCAGTAAAAACGGCAAAGCTGCTGGCATAAATACTTTCCTCATTAAATCCTCTCAAGAGTTTATACCCTCCAATCTGAAACAATTCGTTTCTAAAAATCGTTGGGCTGTTAAAGTAACCGCCATTAAAACCCGCTTTAATAGTGGCTGCTTTAGAAATAGGAAAATAATGTGCAGCCGTTAACCTTGCCCGCAGTTGGTAACTACGAGAAGGGATAGAATCATACAAGGATGCATAATTAAATGATGGATCCTTAATATTAACGATATCGGCATTTTGCCTGATATTCTTTATGCCCACGATAGCGGCAAGTGCAATCTCATTTCCGCTACGTGGATTCAATCGATAGTTGGTGCCAAAATAATCATATTGTAAACCAGTGTTTACAGAACCTACATCTACGTTCACCGGCAGCTTTTTTTCTGCTTTGATGGCATTGGTATCGATGGCTCCTGAAAGTAAACTGTTGTTTTGCCATTGCATAAATAACTTGCCTGTTTGATTGGCAGACAAATCGTATTGTATACCTGTTTGAGCATACACCTGCAAAAAGTTAGAATCTTTTTTGAACAACTCAAATGAAAAATTAACACCAAAAGGCGAATTCAAAATGTAGGGATGAGTGTAGCCTAAATTAAGCCTCGGTGATTTCACTTGCAACTGCTGCCATTTCACCAAAATTTCTTCGGCATTCCCAAACGTATTTTTAAGGTTCAGGTTTACATCACCGGTTACCTGGAGTTTTTCGTTGTCGGCAGAGGCCGGTAAAAATCCGATAAGGAAATTCACTTGGCTGTTTTTTTTGGCATCCGCATAAATATTTAAAACGGAGCCGCTTCCCAACATGGTAAGATCTGAAGGTTGTGCCGGGGTTAAAAATGGTAATTCCAGCACGCGTTTATCAACCTGTTCTAATTTTTCTTTGTTATAAATACTACCATTGGGAATATGTAGGTATCGTTGTAAAAATTTTTTACTCAGGTTCATTTTTCCATACAACCGTATGCTGTCTATGTGATACAGCACGCCTTTATCGGCCTGTAAAGTAGCCCACATCTTGTTCTCTTCTAAACGAATACTATCAAGATATATTTTCACAAATGGATACCCATTTTTTTCATAATGATTCAACAAACGATCTTGCAGTGATTGCAGTTGTGCCATATTGAGTGGCTTGTTCGAAAAAACTTTCGACTGATACCCAGCTGCTTCTAATACCTGCTGATCGATTGCATTGGTATTCAACTGCACCCATTGAAATAATTGACCAGTGTATAACAACAAATGGGTGCTCTCGTTTTGCTGCCAACTGCTGTCGATAGAAGCCGCGGGGTAACCTTTGGATGCAAGCAGGGAAGGAATGGCTGCTACGTAGTTCATCAGGTCGGGCTGGCTGTTAAAACCCATTTTCAATCCATAAGCTGCTGGCGCAAACAAACTATCTTTGTGCACGTGATGGTACACGATCTGGTAAGGAAGAGATGCTGCTGCTGATTTTTGAGAAAAGGCAGTTGGAAGAGTTACAAATACGGCAAGCAAGATGGCTATCAGGCGTTGCAGTAATGATGTGCTCCGTGGATTCATTTAATAAAAAGAAGTTTTTAAAACGTAAATCTACAATCTTTGGCGGGCATTTATATTCATATTCCATTTTGCAAACAAGCTTGTAGCTATTGTAATTTTCATTTTTCTACTTCGCTGGCACAAAAAGATGCTTTGGTGAGCGCTCTTCAAAAAGAGATCAAACAGGCTGCCAATGCTGCTTCCACCAACAAAAAAATTGACACCATTTATTTTGGTGGGGGTACACCCAGCCTGCTTTCTATAAATGAGCTGAATAGTATCTTAGTGACGATCCAAGAAAATTTCGAAGTAAATGCAACCGCAGAAATTACGCTAGAGGTCAATCCGGATGACGTAAATGCCGCTGTAATTGCTGATTGGTTGCAAATAGGCATCAACCGTTTGAGCTTGGGCATACAGTCGTTCAAGGATGCGGAATTACAATGGATGAACAGGGCGCACAACGCTCGTCATGCCGTCAATAGTATTGATCTAATCCTGGATGGAGGTTTCATCAATTTTTCTGTTGACCTTATTTATGGTTCGCCACTACTTTCGAATGATGAACTGGTAAAAAACATCCAATACATTTTACAAAAAAACATTCCACACATTGCCTGTTATGCACTTACGGTAGAAGAGAAAACTCTTTTGCATCATGAGATCGAAAAAAAGAAAAGTTTACCAGTGGATGAAACCCGCCAATCAGAACAGTTTCAGCTCCTTGTTGCTCTTTTAGAAGCAGCAGGTTATGAGCAATACGAGATCAGCAATTTTGCGAAACCAGGACGTAGAAGCCAGCACAACAGTAGCTATTGGAAAGGAATACCATATTGGGGTTTTGGCCCTTCTGCTCATTCCTTTGATGGCATTAGAACCAGGCGATGGAACGTGGCTAACAATGCACTGTACATTCAATCATTGGAGAAGGACATCATTCCGTATGAAGAAGAAATTCTTACACGTACACAGCAATTAAATGAAACCATTATGATTTCTTTGCGAACAATAGAAGGTATCCACCTGAAAAAAATCGAAGAAAATTTTAATAATGTTCAGCTTCGCCAACTGTTGTTACAAGCAAAGCCTCACCTTGAAAAAGAACAATTGGCAATCGAAGGAGATTACCTGTTGTTAACCAAGGCAGGAAAGTTTTTTGCTGATGGAATAGCATCAGATTTATTTGCAGATTAAACCAATGCTCCTTCTATATGTTGAAACCCTACAGACGCCTGCATTCCATTCCACAAAACATCATACACAGTAGTTGCAATAGGCATATCCGCCATAATGGATTGATTGATGTGATACATACATTTACTAGCATAATAACCTTCCGCCACCATACTCATTTCTAATTGTGCGGCTTTTACAGCATACCCTTTGCCAATCATGTTGCCGAAAGAGCGGTTGCGGCTGTGCAAGGAATAGCAGGTCACCAACAGATCACCCAAATAAACAGAAGCAGCATAGTTATTGTGGTGATTGGCCTTCCCATTCTTTTTGTGTTCAATGTAACCAACTTCTGCATTAATGATACCGGCTTTGCGAAGAAAGCCTGCCATTTCATCGGCACTATTGGCAATCAGCACACTTAAAAAATTATCTCCGTAATCTAATCCATGCGCCATGCCCGCTCCTATTGCATAAATATTTTTTAAAACAGCGGCGTATTGTACTCCGTAAATGTCTTTGTTGACAATGGTATTGATATAGGATGTTTTAAAATAGCCTGCTATGATTTCAGTGCAGTTGATATCTTGTCCGGCGAATGTGAGGTACGACAACTTTTCCTGTGCTACTTCTTCTGCATGACAGGGGCCCAATACCGCAAAATAATCTTCCAGTTCAACATCAAAATGCAGTTTCAGATAGTCGTTGAGTAACAGGTTTTCCTGTGGTAAAATACCTTTGATGGCGGATACGATTTTTTTACCTTCAAAAATATTTTTGGGTAAAATACTCAGTGCTTCTATAGTATAAGCAGACGGTATCGCAATCACGATGGTGTCTGAATGAAGTATTACTTCTTCGATTTTGGTTGTGAGTTTTAGCTGATGTATATCAAACCTTGCAGAAGGTAAGTATTGTGGATTGTGGGACCGTTGTCTGAATTGTGTAATGGCCGCTTCACTTCTGTTCCACCAGGAAATGGTTTGCCCGTTATCTGTTAAAATTTTTGCCAAAGCTGTTCCCCAGCTTCCACTACCGATTATTCCGAATGTCATGATTTGGAAGGTTTATATGGTTCAACACAATCAACAAAGGGTGATTTGTTTGCTTAATAGAAAGGATCAGATCAAAGTCCTAATTTTTCTACCGCCAGTTGTGCCGCTATCTGACTGGCATCTTTTTTATTGTATCCTTTTGCTTGTGAAATAAGTTCTCCATCTACCGTGGCGCCGATGGTAAACAGCCGGCGACCGTTTTCCATTTTTTCATCGAGGGTTTCGAAATCGAGGGTTTTCCCATTTTTATTGGCCCAGCCGTAAAGTTTATTTTTGATATTGATTTCAATGCCTTCCAGATCGTCGGTAAACAAGTGTGGAAGAATGAGGTATTTCTCTACCCAGCTTTGTGTTTTTTTATAGCCTTTGTCTAAATAAACGGCACCAATCAAAGCTTCTAATGTGTTACCAAAAATCTGTGATATCTTCAGCGCATTGTCAAACTTATTGTAAAAAGTAATTTTCTTTAATCCCATCTTCAAAGCGATTTCGTTGAGCTTTTGCCGGTTCACCATTTTGCTCCTCATCTCAGTTAGAAAACCTTCTCCTTTATAAGGATATTTTCGAAAAAGATAGTGCGCAATGATGGAACTCAACACAGCGTCCCCTAAAAATTCGAGGCGTTCATTGTTTTCATCAGCCCCTTCGCGAACGCTTCTGTGGCTAAGCGCAGTTTTGTACAACCCAACATCTCCGGGGGTAAAACCCAGCACATTGTTTAACTGAGTTTTAAATGCTTTCTGATGTGGCTCTTTGCCAAAAAATGTTTTTAAGAATTCCAAAATGAGATGAAAATATTTATCCGAAATTAGGGTTTTTGTTTCATACTAAAGGATAAGAAAATGTTACACCACTAGGAAAGATGTTGAACATAAAAATAGAGGAAGATCAGCCAACAGTTGCTGAGCTGATGTACATTTCAGATTAATAAAGAAAAGGAGAATTATGCCAGATATTTTTTGATGATCACGGAAGCATTGTGACCGCCAAAACCGAAGGTGTTACTCAACGCTGCATTCACTGTTTTCTGTTGTGCTTTGTTAAAGGTAAAGTTCAGTTTGGAATCCAGATCCGGATCGTCGGTAAAATGGTTGATGGTAGGTGGTACTATATTTTTGGTAACCGCCAGAATACAAGCCAGTGCTTCCAATGCACCTGCAGCCCCCAGGCAATGCCCCGTCATGCTTTTTGTAGAGCTGATGTTGAGGTTGTAGGCATGATCACCAAATACTTTTACGATTGCTTTTGTTTCTGCTATGTCGCCCAGTGGTGTCGAAGTCCCGTGAACGTTAATATAATCGATGTCTTCTGGTTTCAGTCCGGCATCCGCCAAAGCAACCGTCATCACATTTTTTGCACCCAAACCTTCAGGATGGGGAGCGGTGATATGATAGGCATCGGCTGTAGCGCCGCCACCGGCGATTTCGCAATAAATTTTAGCGCCTCTTGCGAGCGCGTGTTCCAAACTTTCGAGAACCAAAACGCCTGCACCTTCGCCCATCACAAAGCCATCTCTGTCTTTGTCGAATGGTCTGCTTGCAGTAGCGGGATCATCGTTGCGTTCGCTCAATGCCTTCATGGCATTAAATCCGCCCACACCGGCAGCGCTGATCACGGCTTCGCTGCCACCAGTGATGATGATATCGGCTTTGTTTAAACGAATGTTATCAAAGGCGTCGATAATAGCGTTGGTGCTGCTGGCGCAAGCACTTACAACGGCAAAGTTGGGACCGCGGAATCCGTGTCTCATCGAAATTTGACCAGCCGCAATATCCAAAATCATTTTGGGAATAAAGAAGGGGTTGAACCTAGGCGTTCCGTCTCCGGCAGCAAAGTTCATCACTTCTTCCTGAAACGTGATCAATCCACCAATACCACTGGCGAAAATAACACCGACCCTGTCTGGGTTCACATTTTCTTTGCTGATACCTGCATCTTTAACGGCTTCATCGCTGGCGATGAGAGCGAATTGACAGTAACGGTCCATTTTTCTGGCCTCTTTTCTGTCGAGATATTCAGTAGCATCAAAGTTTTTAACTTCACAGGCAAACTGCGTTTTGAATTTAGAAACGTCGAATTGACGGATAGTATCGCAACCACTTACACCATTCTCAAGGCCCTGCCAATATTCATCAACATTTTTGCCCAAAGGTGTAAGGGCGCCCAATCCGGTAACTACTACTCGTTTTAAAGCCATACAATTTGCCTGTGATAGTTAAATGTTTTTTCCGACAGAGTGCCGGCAAAACGGATAATTAGTTTACTTAGCGTTTTCTTCCAAGTAAGATACAGCCTGGCCCACAGTGGTAATGGTTTCAGCTTGTTCATCAGGAATAGAAATATTAAATTCTTTTTCAAATTCCATAATTAATTCAACGGTGTCCAAGCTATCGGCACCTAAATCATTAGTAAAAGAAGCTTCAGTGGTAACCTCTGCTTCATCCACTCCTAATTTGTCAACAATGATCTTTTTAACTCTTGTTGCAACGTCTGACATGATAGTAAAATTTAGTTTATACAGCTGCAAAAATATACTTTTTGATGTAAATACAAAGAAATACTACAGTTCCTCCTAAATTCATTTTTTTATATGATATACAATCGAATGCGAAAGTCATTTATTTTATATTAATGATTGTAAGCATATAGTTTACGTTTAAAAAATTTCAAAGCAGCTTTATGATCGAAACTAATTTTTTGTATATTGTAAGTCATCCAAACCATTTTCTTACATAAAATACAACTGCCAATATGGGATTAAAGCAAATAGATCATGGTTCGAGCGATTACCAAAGGGTAATTCAGTTGCGCTTCAGCATTTTGAGGGCGCCATTGGGGCTCAACTTTAGTCAGGAAGATTTAGACAAAGAAAAAGAACACATTCACATTGCTTCCTTTGAAGAGGATGAATTACTGGGCTGCTGCATGCTGACCCGCATCGACCACCATACTTTACAGCTGAGACAGATGGCGGTTAAAGACAACTTACAGCGCAAAGGTATCGGTGCCAGTATCATGGCGTTTGCTGAAAATATTTCCAGAGATAAAGGCTATCGACGTATCATCATGCATGCCCGCGATACTGCCATCGGATTTTATGAGAAGTTCGGCTACAAAGTAAAGGGCGACCAATTTATAGAAGTAAACCTACCACATCATGTGATGGAAAAAAAGATTTAGTTATTTGGGGATTTTCGCATTTAAAATTTTGCGGGCCTCGTGAACATCATCCCCTTCAAAAGCTTCTTTGGGTACTATAAAAAAAGACCGGCTATTGAAATACAAATGAAAGAAATGAGGTGTTTCCATCCAGGAACTAAAACTACTCCATTCCCAACCACGGCTACCTCTGTCATTTTCTATGGTGAAGTCTGCGGCAGACAATACCGCCCTGAAACTGTCTTTAAAAGTAGCAGCCCTTCTGTAAATACTTAAGGGCAGCAAATACCAAAATAATAACATCAGTAAAAACCAAAGTGCGGAGCTGGTAAGAAAAGCAAGTGGACTTATTTTATTAAAATAAAACAGGGCCGCGGAAAATATGGCGAATACATTTACCAAGATCATCAGTAGTTTTATTTCTCTCCTACTGATGAAATGATACCGCAATGCCTGAATTACTTTTCCTTTGTTGTATGTAAAATAAGATGATACCATCCGGCAAATATAAATGATCGTTTTGTTTGGTTTAACGAACTATATTTCTGAGCTCTTTTTCCGAGACTGACCATTCGCCCAATTGTTCACCTTTGATTCCCAAAAACTGTACCGTGAGAACGCGTTCGTTGCGTTTACCCTTCACCGCTATTTTTCCAAAATTTTGCGCTTCAACCAAAGTATTGGGTATTCTATAGATACTGGTTAATTCTTCGTCTCTTACTTTGCTCACGCCCGCTGTGTAAGGGGAAATGGTAACGTCGTATAAAGGAAACAAGCCTGGTCTGGTAATTTTAATCACTTCGCTGTGATGTCGATCACCACTAAAAAAAACAACCCCGGTAATTTGGTGTAATGCCAAAAAATTCATCAGTTCATGGTATTCATATGAGTATTTTGCAAAACACTCGTACCCATTGAGTGGATTCAACGCCTGGCTTCCCGTTACAATAATTTTGAAAGTCCCTTTGCTGGCCAACAAAGCATTTTTTAACCATTCCATCTGTTCGGGACCAAAATAGGTTTTAGCTGCATTGGGTTTACCAACCATACTATCTTCTATTGCAGGTTCGCTCCTGAAAAACCGGTCGTCTGTCATAAAAAAATCTACGTCGCTGTAAGAAAACTGCGTATAAATTCCCTTGCCTTCTTCTCCATAGCTTGGGTTAAGCGTGTAGTTTTTGAAAATGTTCCTTGTTTCTTCTTTAAAAATATAACTCTTACCAGCATCGTTGGGCCCATAATCATGATCATCCCAAATAGCGTACTGGGGCATGGAAGCCATAAAGCCTTGCAACACTTTAAAACTTCGGTCTCTGGAAACCCTGTAGTTCAATCCCCATGGAGAAGTGAAATCTACTTCACGGGTGTACCAATTATCGCCCATCCAAATATGAAAGTTGGCGGGCGTTTTCGCCATGGTTTCAAAAATGGAAGAGTCACCGCCATAGGGTTTCCCTGGCCTGTCGAAAACGGGTTCATTAAAGTAAGCACAACTTCCAGCCAAGAAACCAAAGTCTGGTGCAGGCTTACGAAATTGCCACAGGTCTTTCGTAGTAAATTTTGTAGTAAAAGCTGTAGTCGCAATTTTTCCATCGATCAGCAATTGGTATTGGTAAGTTGTATTAAAATCTAACCCGTTGAGTTCAAACTTTACAGGATTGAAGTCATTGCCCAATGATCCTTTGTATGCAATTGTTTTAGCTGCTCCAGGATTGGCTACCGGCGCAAATTTAACGGCTACCGATTTTGCAAGAGGCGATACTTCTGCCCAGATCATGGCGGTACGCAATTCTACATTTCCTGCCCATGGACCACTTACGAGCGGCGTTTGCTGCGCAACAGCATTCGTCAAAAATAAAGATCCCATCAAGAAGAAGATTACCAGCTTTCTCATCTTTTTTTTACAAAAATACTTCTTTCTGGCGGGTTGAAGAATAAGCAACTCAGATGCCTATTTTAATTTATCGTTATCCAAATGCCTGTTGGCATCTCTGATAGATTTTTTTTCGAAGTTTTTTTGAAGCGCATCTGTTAGATCTACACCCGTTTGATTGGCCAAACAAATCAACACCCACAATACGTCTGCCATTTCATCAGACAAAGCGGAGCCTTCGTCTGATTTTTTGAAAGATTGCTCTCCATATTTTCTTACCATTAACCGCGACAACTCTCCCACTTCCTCCATCAGTATACCGAGATTGGTGAGTTCATTAAAATATCGAACCCCTACTGTTTGTATCCATTGATCTACTTGTTCTTGGGCTTGTTGTAATGTAATTGATGCTGGTGTAGACATTGATTGAAAGTTTGTGAGTTGTTAAATGATTTGTAAGCAACATTTATTCTTTGTTTTTGGTATCAATGATGATGGTAACTGGTCCATCGTTTATCAGCGCCACTTTCATGTCTGCACCAAAAACTCCGGTAGCTATATTTTTACCCAACGCTTGTTGCAGCTCTTGAATGAGTAACGCATACAATGGAATAGCAGTGGTAGGTTTACTTGCCTTGCTATAGCCCGGACGATTTCCTTTTTTGGTAGCAGCGTGCAGTGTAAACTGGCTCACCAGCAACAGATCCCCGCCCGCATCTTTAAGCGATACATTCGGCACATGGTGCTCATCATCAAAAATTCTGAGCTGCACAATTTTGTTACCAAGCCATTCTACATCCAATGCTTCATCAGCATCTTCAATACCCACCAACACTAATAAACCTTGTTCAATAGATGCCGTGCATTTCCCATCAATGCTGACCGATGCTTCCATTACTCTTTGAATGACTACGCGCATACATTCCAAATTTGTTGATAAAGATAAGCAGCGATTACATTAGAGCATTGATCCGTTTTTAAAGCAGAAAGGCCACATACTTAAAATAGTTTCATCAAAGAGTAAATACAACTTTTTTGGTGGCTGAAAAAATTTATTATTTCCACAAAGATTTAAAAACGCTGCAAAATAGTGCTGCCACTCACTTGAGCAAATATTCACCATTGTTGTCCACAGGAGGTGGATATTTATGAATAGATTAGACCAACTACAAAAGATAAATTCGTTCTCCCACCCTTTCAAAACCAGCCACCATTTCACTGTTAACATTTTAAAATCAATTTCTGTATGCCAACAAAAAAGTCAGCTTCCAAAGCGCTCAGCTTCACCCGGCAGTTTACCAAAGAGGGTTTTCCTGCCTTCGACATGTTTGAATATGACTATCGAACATCTGTGATAAAAAATCCTAGTGGAGAAGTGGTATTCCAAATGGACAATGTAGAAGTACCTCAACAATGGAGTCAGATAGCAACAGATATATTAGCGCAGAAATATTTTAGGAAAGCGGGCGTGCCCCAACCTGATGGCAGTACGGGTAGAGAAAAGAGCAGCAAAGAAGTAGCACATCGTATGGCGCATTGCTGGCGGGTTTGGGGCGAAAGATATGGTTACTTCCAAAGTGAAAAAGACGCACAAATTTTTTATGACGAATTGGTATTTTCCATTTTAAACCAGGCCTGTGTTCCCAATAGCCCGCAATGGTTTAACACTGGCTTACACGAAGTATATGGCATCACCGGAAAACCACAAGGCCATTACTATGTGGATCAAAAGGATGGCATGCTAAAAAAATCTACCAGTGCATACGAACGCCCTCAACCCCATGCTTGTTTTATTTTAAGTGTGGATGATGATCTGGTGAACGAAGGTGGCATCATGGATCTTTGGGTGAGAGAAGCGAGAATATTTAAATACGGAAGTGGTGTCGGAACCAACTACAGCAACATACGCGGAGAAACCGAAAAACTAAGTGGCGGCGGAACCAGCAGTGGTTTAATGAGTTTTTTAAAAATTGGTGACCGTGCGGCGGGAGCTATTAAAAGCGGCGGCACCACCAGACGAGCAGCTAAAATGGTTTGCTTGGATTTAGATCATCCCGAAATTGTTGAATTTGTAAACTGGAAAGTAGATGAAGAAAAAAAAGTGGCGGCACTCATTGCAGCAGGCTATCCAAGCGATTATGAAGGAGAAGCTTACCGAACGGTGAGCGGTCAAAACAGCAACAACTCTGTTCGGGTTCCCAATAGTTTTTTTAAAGCATTAGACGCTGATGATAACTGGGAATTGAAAGCCAGAAGTACCGGACAAACCATCAAAACTGTAAAAGCAAAAGAGTTGTGGAATCAAATTAATTATGCTGCCTGGCGTTGTGCAGATCCCGGTACACAATACGACACCACCATCAATGAATGGCATACTTGTCCGGAAGGCGGCCGCATCAAAGCCAGTAACCCTTGCAGTGAATATATGTTCCTCGATAATACCGCTTGCAATTTAGCGAGCGTAAATCTTCGCAAATTCTTTAATGAAAGTGACAACAGTTTTGATGTAACTGGCTTTGAACATACTTGCAGATTGTGGACCGTGGTGTTAGAAATTTCTGTGTTGATGGCACAATTCCCTTCCAAAGAAGTAGCGCAACTTTCGTATGATTACCGAACACTCGGTTTGGGATATGCCAACCTCGGCAGTATGCTCATGGTAAGCGGTATTGCATACAACAGTGAAGAAGCTAGAGGCATTGCTGGTGCTATCACCGCCATCATGACTGGTGTTGCATATGCAACTTCTGCAGAGATGGCTTCTTTTCTGGGGACTTTTGATAAATATAAATTGAACAAGTCGCACATGCTAAAGGTAATGCGCAATCACCGCGCAGCCGCCTATGACGCCTCTGGTGCTTATGAAGGATTGGAAATAAAACCAGATGGTATCCACGCAAAATATTGTCCAGACTACTTACTAAAAGCTGCTACTAAAGCTTGGGACAATGCGGTGCAGCAAGGAGAAAAATTTGGTTACAGAAATGCGCAAACCACTGTGATTGCACCTACCGGAACCATTGGCCTGGTGATGGATTGTGACACCACTGGCGTTGAACCAGATTTTGCATTAGTGAAATTTAAAAAATTAAGCGGTGGTGGCTATTTTAAAATCATCAACCAAAGCGTACCGCAGGCATTGCGAAATTTAAAATACAGTGAACAACAAGTGGATGCTATCGTAAATTACGCAAAAGGACATGCCAGTTTAAAAGGTGCTCCTTACATCAATGAAATGACCTTAAGTGGAAAAGGGTTGTTGCCAAATGAAATAGAAAAATTGAATGCCGCCATGGCCAGTGCTTTTGAAATTGGTTTTGTATTCAATGTATATACATTAGGAGAGGCTTGTTTGCAACGGCTTGGTTTTACACCCGACCAATACCACAACTTTGAATGGAGTTTGTTAGAAGCGTTGGGCTTTACTGAGGAACAAATAGAAGCCGCCAATACTTATATCTGCGGTACCATGACGGTGGAAGGTGCCCCGTATTTAAGAGACGAACATTTGTCTGTATTTGATTGCGCCAACAAATGTGGTCAGATCGGACAGCGGTATATTCATGCGCACGGACACATCAAAATGATGGCAGCAGCACAACCTTTTTTAAGTGGAGCCATCAGTAAAACCATTAACCTGCCAAATGAAGCCTCGATGGAAGAAATTGCAGACGCCTACAGAATGAGCTGGGAGTTGGGTTTAAAATCGTGTGCACTCTATCGCGACGGTAGCAAACTAAGTCAGCCACTGAGCAACAAATCTGATAAAAAGAAAAAAGAAGATGCCACAGAAAGTAGTGCGGTTGCAGAAGTGAGCAGCGGCATTGTGGATATGGCCAACCTTACAATTGAAGATTTGTTAGAAGAGATGAATAAGCGTGTACAAAGTAGTGCCGATACTTCTTTGAAACGCCAGCTCGCCATGATTGTAGAAAGAAGAGCATTACCTGCCAAACGCAGAGGCTTTACTCAAAAAGCAAAAATAAACGGGCAAGCTTTGTTCCTCCGAACCGGCGAATATAATGATGGTACTTTAGGAGAAATCTTTATAGACATGGCCAAAGAGGGCGCTACCATGCGCAGTATGCTCAACTGTTTTGCCATCGCTATTTCCATCGGCTTGCAATACGGTGTTCCATTAGAAGAGTACGTAGAAAAATTTGTGTTCACCCGATTTGAACCAGCCGGCATGGTAGAACATCCAAATATTAAAACCACTACTTCTATCATCGATTTCATGTTCCGCTCGCTGGCGTATGAATACCTGGGCAGAACAGATTTAGTTCATGTTTTAGACAAACCAGAAGTAGGCAATCTGGGCACCAACGAGTGGGATGCAGAAACACCAACTATTGGTGATCGCAAACACGAACTCAGCGATTTACGTGTGATGGGTGGCACCCAAAAATCAGCAGCAGAAAATGAAGCCACTGCCAAGTTAAGAAGTGGTTATGATGCGGTGAATGCCGCGGCAAAAAGCATGCAGGGCGATGCACCCGCTTGTAACACCTGTGGACACATCACCGTACGCAGCGGTACTTGCTACAAGTGTTTGAATTGTGGGAATAGTTTGGGATGTAGTTAAAAGGTAGCTCAACATATTAACTACTTATGATTTTGATTTAATAAGGATTTAACTAGATAGATTTGACATTTTTTTTAACGTTTTAAAATTTGCAATTCTTATTAACCAGTATTAATTAAGGAATAATAAGGAAATAAAATCAGTTTAACCAAAGTACTACAAATTATAAATTGTGTTCAGTAACTAAATTATAAAAAGATAACAAGTGATATTTAATTCATCTTTTATAAAATTTTAATGGCATAAATTCTATTTACTTTTTAAAAAAATTAACTCTCCGTGCATTTCTTGAATGATTAGTTAAACACTTTAAAAAAAAATAAAAATTCTTCTTTTTCATTTTGGCTGTCACACATTAGGTATATATACGATTTAAAAATAAACCTTATGAAATGTATCACACCATTTATATTGCTTTTTGTAGCAATGTCGTCAAAAGGCCAAAATAAAAAATTGAAATTCGAAATTACTACCAAAGTAAACTTTTCGGTTTCATCTGATAAATTCAAAACAGAAAATTCTTCTGACAATAATCTAAGAGTCAGTTATCCTTCTACCAAAAAATGGGAAAATCCTTTTTACAACATACTAGGAATCGCATCTCTACCAATAACAAATCATATAGATATTGGCTTAGGTAGTGGACTTTATTTATTTAATAAAGAAACACATTACCTAGTTACTTTAAGAACATTTGTAGCAATACCAATTCAAAGTATGTTTGACTTTCATTTAAATCGAAAAGAGAAATCAAACATAGGTATACGCTTGCTCCCTGGTATTTTGTTTTATAAAATAGATGATTTTGTCATAAAGTTTAACAACGCATTTGTCTTGGATGGAGAAATTTACTATAAAATATCTCCTAGATCTAAGTTTCAAATTGGCTGGAATCAAATTGTAGAAAATGGTAAAATGGATTTCGTTTTGAGCAATACAAACTCGGAAGTTAAAAGAGATTTTTCTATCAATAGAAGTGCGGTGTATTTGGGGTACACGATTTTGATAAATTGAGGTGATAAATTAGATATTGGTCAGCCTTTCTACATGCTAGCTGCCAACTCTTGTTGTTTTTGACATTCAAAAAATGGAATCTATTATCTTTGCGCCCATGGCAAACGATCATCACATTTTTCAGGAACTCATCTCTCATTGCAAGGAGTATGGTTATATTTTTCAGAGCAGCGAAATATATGATGGCCTGGCAGCCGTATATGATTACGGTCAATTGGGTGCACAACTCAAAAAAAACCTGCGAGACGAATGGTGGAAAAGCATGACCCAACTGCATGAAAACATTGTGGGTATCGACGCGGCTATTTTTATGCATCCCTCCGTTTGGAAAGCCAGCGGCCACGTGGATAATTTCAGCGATCCGATGATTGATAACAAAGACAGTAATAAGAGATACCGGGTAGATCATTTGATTGAAGCCTTTGCAGAAGAACAGGAAGCAGCTGGGAAAGCAACATTGGCCAAAGAAGTGTTGGAAACGATGGATGTGCTTTTGGCAAAAGATGACTACGCAGGTTTAAAAGCCCTCATCGAAAAAAACAACATGAAATGTAGCATCAGCAAAACTTGCAACTGGACAGACGTTCGGCAGTTTAACCTGATGTTCAAAACGGAATTTGGTGCGGTGGCCAGCGACAACCCCGATGATAACATTGTGTACCTAAGACCAGAAACGGCTCAGGGTATTTTTGTAAACTTTTTAAATGTGCAAAAAACCGGCAGGATGAAAATTCCTTTTGGTATTGCTCAAACTGGTAAAGCATTCCGCAACGAAATTGTAGCCCGTCAGTTCATTTTCCGCATGCGAGAATTTGAACAAATGGAAATGCAATTTTTTGTAAGGCCTGGCACTCAAATGGAATGGTACAATTACTGGAGAGACGCTCGCAAAGCTTGGCACGAAAGTATTGGCATTCCTGGTAATAAACTCCGTTTTCACGATCACGTAAAACTGGCACATTACGCAGATGCAGCCTTGGATATTGAATTTGAATTCCCCTTTGGTTGGAAAGAATTAGAAGGTATTCATAGTAGAACCGATTTCGATTTAAAACAACATGCCAACTTCAGCAGAAAAAAAATTCAGTATTTCGATAATGACCTCAACCCAGAAGGCAAACCCTACGGCAATTACACTCCTTTTGTGGTAGAAACCTCTGTGGGGCTAGATCGTTTGTTTTTGACGGTGATGAGTTTGGCTTATGCCAATGAAAGCTGGACAAAAGAAGATGGTGCGCCAGATAGCAGAGTCGTACTAAAAATTCCAGCGAAAATTGCGCCTACTAAGTTGGCCATTTTGCCATTGCTCAAAAAAGACGGTCTACCAGAAATTGCGCGTGAATTAATGAATGAATGCAAAGGCAGCTTCATGTGTTTTTATGAAGAAAAAGATGCCATCGGTAAAAGATACCGCCGCATGGATGCCATTGGTACACCCTTCTGCGTCACCATCGATCATCAAACAAAAGAAGACAACACGGTTACCATTCGTTACAGAGATGATATGCGCCAGGAAAGAATAGCGCTGAGCGAAGTAAAAAAATTAGTACTCGAAAAAATAAATACTTAAAAGTACTGCTTAAAAATTATGATGCTTCTTTTCTAAAAAAGAGAAGCTATTTTGTGTTAAAAAAAAATAGTTTTTAATTTAACATATGAAAAGCAGCATAGCAACAAAACAAGTAGTCATTACCTTCAAAACAAAAACACATTTATATGAAACTATTCTTTACATGCACCTGCATGTTATATTCTTTGCTTTCTTTTGCGCAGAATAACAGCAGCAGTGTTGCTGAGCCTGGCAGACAAAGTTTTTATGCTGAACTCGGTGGTCCTGGCATTTTATTTTCTGCCAATTATGATACGCGTTTCAATAAAAGCAGAACCGGGTTGGGTGCACGCATCGGTTTGGGTTTTGTGAGTGGTTACATTGTAGATAACAACAACGGGTTTAACGACAACCCTGTATCGGTGGTAACTTTTCCGTTACAACTCAACTATGTTTTTGGAAAACCCAATTCCGTAAATGCGTTCGAAGTAGGCGCAGGTGTTACTATTGCAGGGCGTAAATTGGAAATATTTGATTTTTATGATGAGAATAGTTCTGCCATTTTTGGAACGGCATCGTTTATGTACAGAAGAATGCCGAAAGATGGTGGTTTTTCGTGGAGAGCAGGCTTTACGCCCATCATTGCCAGTGGATACATTCAACCGTTTGCAGCCATAAGTGTGGGTTACAATTTTTGATAAACGCTTATATTAAAAAAATGTCGAAGCGAATCGTTTCGACATTTTTTTATCCATATAATTCTTGGTGAATAGCTTTTTTATCATAGCCCAATGCCAATATTCTTTGTTTGGCTTCATCGATCATATTTTTCCAGCCACATAAATAAAAATGGGCCGGCTTCACCATTAGTTCTTCGTTATTTTCAGGATTTACTATTTTATTTTCGTTGCAAATGTTTTCATACACCTGGTGCACATAACCGATTCTAACAAGATGTTCCAGGTTTACCGGCTCCTCTCTTGAATAAGCTGTATGAAAAAAGAAACCTGCGTCTTTTCGCATGAGATCTTTTAATTCATTGGCATAAAGGGCATCCCCAAATTTTCGGCAACCAAAAATCAAGTGAATATTTTGGTGCGGAATATTATGCCGGATGATATGGTGAATCATCGATCTAAAAGGTGCAATTCCTGTTCCGGTACAAATTAGAAAAATATCTTTTTCAATGGGGTCTGGCAAACTAAATACCCCTACTGGCCCACGAAGGGTGATTTCTGAACCCTCTTTTATTTCATTGAACAAATAGTTGGTGCCCGCCCCTTCTTCAAGCAATACAATACACAACTCAAAGATATTGGTGCCATCCGGCCAACTGGCAATAGAATAACTTCTGAGTCGTCTGCCGGGTTTTTCATGAATAGGCAGATCGAGTGTAACAAACTGACCTGGCTTAAAATCAAACTGCTCCAATTCAGGGACCTGTATAAAAAAACGACGCGTACTTTCTGTTTGTTGCTCAATTTTGATACACTTTCCAGTGCGCCATGGTTCTAGTGGCATAATGTAATTTTTAAAGTAAACTACCAAATATTACCCAAAACTGCAAATAAGAAAAAAATCCATATGAGGAATTAAATAAGAATGCCCAGCATCCCTTTCTGCTAAATGATTAATCTGTTAGTTAAAATGTTGAATTCAGTTGTATATTTGCGCCCGCGATGAACTTGGATGTGCTGATGAATTTTTACAAAAATGATCCCCGTTGTTTTCAAATAACGAATAGGATTACTATGTCTTCAGCCCAACATGGCCATGTTGAAGGACTCCAAGGGAGTGCTTCTCAATTTTTATTGTCTGCCGTGTTTTTACAACCAGCCGCCTCTCAAACCAACCATCTGGTGGTACTTAGAGATAGTGAAGCCGCTGCTTACTTTCAAAACACATTGGAGAACATTACCAACGCTTTGGATATTTTTTATTTCCCTTCTTCTTTTAAAAATAAAAAAAACTATGAACTCCTCAACAGTAGTCATGTGATGTTGCGTACAGAAGCACTCACTAAACTGGCGGGTGGAGGAAATAAAAAAATAATTGTAACCCACCCTGAAGCGCTGTTCGAAAAAGTGGTGCTGTCGAAAACACTTACAGACAACATCATCAGCATTAAACAAGCAGAGGAGTTAGACGTAAATGGTACTATAGAACGATTTGTTCAACACGGTTTTGTTCGTACTGATTTTGTGTATGAACCCGGGCAGTTTGCTATTAGAGGGGGTATTTTAGATATCTATTCATTTGGTAACGAAAAACCTTACCGGATTGAATTGTTTGGAAATGAAGTAGATAGTATTCGAATTTTTGATCCGGAAACCCAGTTGAGTGAACGCAAGCTTCTTCAGGTGAACATTATCCCTAATGTTGAAACACAATTTGATACGGGCGAAAAGGTTTCACTGATGGAATTTTTACCAGAAAATACAGTGGTATGGTGTGAAGACTGGGAATTTATTCGCGAAAAAATAGAACAACAGGAAGAAGACGTTGCCATTTTTCTGGAACATGTTTTACAAACCGGAGGAAGAACGGCATCCTCCGACGAAAGAGAAGAAATTCATGTTAAAACAGATGTAAGTGAAAAAGATTTTGTTACTGCGGCCCAAATGGAAAAAGAAATATTTTTAAGGCATACCATCGAATTTGGTAAAAAAACATTTTTTAAAGACACTAACCATAGCAGCAATAACTGGCACTTACAATTTAAAATAAAAGAACAACCGGCCTTCAACCGACAGTTTAACCTGCTCATCCAAAACCTGCAGGCATACGAAGCAGCCAAATATAATATTTTCATTTTTGCAGACAATCCAAAACAATTGGAAAGACTGCATGTAATTTTTACCGACCTAAAAGCCGACATCCAAGTAACACCAATCCCAGTATCGATACACGAAGGTTTTGTAGATGATGACAACAAGCTGGTTTGTTACACAGATCACCAGGTATTTCAGCGTTACCATAAATATAAAGTAAAACAGGCTTTTAGCAAAAACAAAGCGCTCACACTAAAAACGTTGCGGGAATTACAACCAGGTGATTATGTAACCCACATTGATCATGGCGTTGGTGTGTACAGCGGTCTTCAAAAAATTGAAGCGAATGGAAAATTGCAGGAAGCAGTTCGCATCCAATACAAGGATGGTGATTTGTTATACGTCAACATCTCTTCGCTACACAAGATAAGTAAGTACAGCGGCAAGGAAGGCAGTATTCCAAAAATGAACAAGCTGGGCAGTGATGTTTGGAATAAGCTGAAAGAAAAAACCAAAAAACAGGTTAAAGATATTGCCACCGATCTCATTAAATTATATGCCCAACGCAAAAGTCTGGAAGGCTTTGCACATAGCCCGGATAATTACATGCAAACGGAGCTCGAAGCGAGTTTTATTTATGAAGATACACCCGACCAGGCCAAAGCCACTGAAGATGTAAAAAGAGATATGGAAAAACCGTCTCCGATGGACCGGCTCGTTTGTGGTGATGTAGGATTTGGAAAAACAGAGATTGCTGTGAGGGCTGCATTCAAATCGGTTTGCGATGGTAAACAAGCAGCCATCCTTGTTCCTACGACTATTTTAGCTTACCAGCATTACAAAACATTTTCTGACAGGCTAAAAGACTTTCCGGTAACCGTAGATTTTGTAAACCGATTTAAATCGGCCAAAGAGAAAAAAGAAACACTTAAAAAATTAGAAGAAGGGAAAGTAGATATCATCATAGGAACACACGCCCTACTTGGCAATGCAGTAAAGTTCAAAGACCTGGGTGTGATGATCATTGATGAGGAACAAAAATTTGGTGTGTCGGCCAAAGAAAAATTAAAGCAATTACGTACCACGGTTGATTCGCTCACACTAACGGCAACGCCTATACCAAGAACACTTCAGTTTAGTTTGATGGGCGCAAGAGACCTGAGCATCATCAATACTGCGCCTCCCAACAGGCAACCTATACAAACCGAAGTAATGGTATTTAATGAAGACGCCATCAGAGATACCATTTATTACGAAACGGAAAGAGGCGGCCAGGTTTTCTTCATCCACAACCGCGTCAAAGGACTGGCAGAAATGAAAGTGTTGATTCAAGGGCTTTGTCCGGATTTAAGCATTGCTTTTGCGCACGGACAAATGGAGGGCGACCAATTAGAGGATACCATTCTCGACTTCATGGATAAAAAATACGATGTTCTCATTTGTACCAACATCGTAGAAAGTGGTGTAGATATTCCTAACGTAAATACCATCATCGTTAACAATGCCCACCAGTTTGGCTTAAGCGACCTTCATCAATTGAGAGGCAGAGTAGGTAGAAGCAATAAAAAGGCATTCTGTTATTTACTCGCTCCTCCCATGAGTACTTTACCACCAGATAGCCGGAAAAGATTGAGCACTTTGGAGCAATACAGTGATTTGGGAAGCGGCTTTCAAATTGCCATGAGAGACTTAGATATTAGAGGAGCCGGCAATATGCTGGGCGGAGAACAAAGTGGATTCATTGCCGAGATCGGTTTTGAAATGTACCAGAAAATATTAGACGAAGCCATCAAAGAATTAAAACGAAAAGAGTTCCGCGATTTGTTTAAAGAAGAAATACAACAGCAGGATGATTTTGTAAAAGATTGCAGCATCGATACTGATCTGGAAATTTTAATTCCGGATAGTTATGTAGAAAGCATCACAGAAAGATTGAGTTTGTATGCCCGACTCGACAACTGCGAAACTGAAGATGCATTGATTGAATTTCACAAAGAAATGGAAGATCGTTTTGGGCCAATACCTGCTCCGGTGGAAGACCTGTTTACCACCGTTAGAAGTAGAAGAGTTGCCGTTGCTCTGGGCTTTGAAAAAATGTTCTTAAAAAATGATACGCTCAAATGTTTTTTTGTGAGCAATCCAGATAGCCCGTATTTCCAAAGCAATACATTTACCGGCATCCTGCAATATTTGCAAACAGGCACCAACAAAGGCAAATTAAAGCAAGTGGGCAAAAATGGAATACTGGTTGTAGAAGGCATAGAAGATATGAATGCACTGTATCAGTTCATTTTTAAAATGCGCAAAAGTTTGG
Organism: Chitinophagales bacterium; assembly: GCA_038249665.1. Taxonomy (GTDB): domain Bacteria; phylum Bacteroidota; class Bacteroidia; order Chitinophagales; family Chitinophagaceae; genus Ferruginibacter. The sequence continues at coordinate 39,851 of JBBSDF010000007.1, read as the reverse complement.
GCTTGGAAACATCTTCTTAGAATGCTGGTATTATCGTATCAACAGCACTGTTCCTTTTCTAAATATTTTGTTTCCCAAAAAATCTACTCCGGAAGCCATCCACACATAAGTACCGCTGTCTTGTTCTTTGCCTTGCGCCCTTCCATCCCAGCCTCTGAGCGGATCGCTGCTGCGGTAGATCAATTGACCATATCGATTGTACAACATAAAATATTCAAACGTACGAATACCTACAGGGCGGGTTCTTAGTACATCATTGTTTCCATCTCCATTCGGGGTAAAAGCACCTGGCACATAGATCTCAGGACCTTTGTAAATTTTGATCTGAATGGTGTCAAAACTCTCACAACCTTCCGGTGTAAAAGCACGGAGGAAATAAGTTTGATCATTGCTGTTGGTGGCTATCGGATTAGGTACGCTGGTATTGCTCAAGCCAGTACCCGGTGTCCATTGGTAACTCAATCCGCCAGTAGCATTTAATTGTATGGGTTGATTGGGTGCAGCGATGGTATCGTTGCCTGCAAATGCGCTGGCACTGAAAATATTGATGGTGCCCGTTATCGTATCTGAAAAACAACCTTCTGTAGAGATCGCGTACAAACGGATGTTGTAATTACCGTTATTGTTGTACACATGTGATGCTGGATTGCCAGCGGCAGTTCCCCCATCTCCAAAATTCCAATTCCATTGGGAGATACCTACCGATGTGGTTTCGAGGGCACTCACATTTACCTGACTATATCTGCAGGTGTCCTTAAAAAACATTTGTATGGCTGGCTTCGTTTTAACCACGAACGATTGGAAGATGGCATCCGACACACAACCTACACTACTCGTTACCACCAGCCCTACCTGGTTGTTGCCCGCCGGAAAACCGGCGGAAGGATTCTGCAGGTTACTGAAAACAGCACTGTTGTAAATCCATTGCCACTGCTGAATGCCGGCTCCTGCCGCTGAAGAAGCGTCCATAAAAGACAAACTATTGTTGTTGCACAAGGTATTACCAATGTTGAAGGAAGCAACAGGCGTAGCGCCAACTTGTATGGTAAAACTCATGGTATCCGAAATACAACCTCTGCTATTGCTCACTGCCAGCCTTATGGTAAGGGCTCCGGCGTTGCTGTAAGTTACCAATGGATTCTGATCGGTAGAAAATTGTCCGTTGCCCAAATCCCACCACCATCCGGTAACTGGAATAGCATCCGTACTGTAAGAGGAATCCAATAACCGAATACTACTATTTTGACAAACACGCAGGTGTCGCAGGGCAGGTATTGGCTTACTTGCAACAAAAACAGTTTTACTCACGGTTCCCAAACATCCCGCATTTCCATTTGAAGTGGCACCAAAAATAACGTTGTAATTTCCTCCGGCAGAAAAAGTATAAGCAGCGTTTTGATTCCTAATGGGACCAGTACTGGTATCTCCAACATTCCATACCCAATCTGTTACCGGATAAATTGAACTGCTGCTATTGCCAAAAAATAAAGTGGGGTTTCCTGCGCAAACCGAATCTGCGAAACTAAAATTTACCGCCGGCCGGTCGTGTATTTGTATGGTTTGGTTCAAGGTATCAGAAATACAACCTTCGATTGTTTTTACTGCAAACCGTATGTTTTTTACACCGCCGGTACTGTATGTGCTGAGAGGATTTTGTAGGGTAGAAATGTTGCCGTTGTTGTCGAATTCCCAATACCAATTGGCCAAAGTCCCAACAGATACTGAAGAGGTATCTGTAAAAGCGATATTGCTGCCAATACAATTGTTCGTGCTGTTGAGCGTAAAACCAGCCACGGGTTTACTGCCTACGCGAACTATTTGGGTGAAGGTATTTACACAACCATCCAAGGCAATTACAGTTAAAGTTACAGTATAATCGTTGGCCGTGGCGTAAGTATGGGTGGGATGGTTGTTTACTGAATCTATGGGACTGCCATCGCCAAAATTCCAATATCGTTTTAAAATACCGCCAAAGCTCACGGTGGAGTCGTTGAAAACAATGGGTTCGCCGATGCATCTTTTTTGATCGGGTAAAAAAACAAATTTCGGTAACAAGCTGGTACAAAATCTTTGTAGGTTCGACAGGCCTCCAGTGGCTCCCGTAAATCCCCAAAACACCTGGGTATTTCCTCCAAATACTGTGGCCACAATATCTCTGGTCACTGTTAATCTTTGTACGCCATCAAAAAAAACGGTCAAGGTAGTTGTAGGAGCATCCCATATAATTTTAAGGAGGTGAGTTTGGCAATCTTCCACATTGTTATTGCTGGCAGAAATGGGTGTCAAGGCAGTGATGGTATTGGGGCTAGTGTGAACTACATCTCCGTTGAGCTGGATGGCAATGTGATCGTAAACGGGGTCACTGTCAGGTGAAGTGTTTTGATGAGTGTCTAGAGTGATGCCCAAAGATGGAGTAATTCCCTGAAAGCCCATTCCACCGCCCGAACTGCCAACACTGGTACTAATGGGTTGCAATACAAAAGCTATCCCGTCGGCCCCTCCGTCGTTGCATCCTAAAAATACATCGAATGTAAAATCGAAAGATTGACTGAGGTCGATGCGGCTGTTGTTCCAAACAGAACCGGTTTGGGTAACTTGATTGTTGGTGAGCGTATAGCAGTTACAGTTTTCTCTAAAAGCATTGCCGTTCACCGTGTATTGAGCCTGAAGAGATAAAATACTAAACAAGAGAAAACAAATGCTGAAATAAATATTTTTCATGTAGGGTTTAAAGCTACTAATTTTTGTAAAAAAATGGGTATAAAAATAGAAATGCCATTCAGGATAAGTGAATGGCATTTATCAATATTCTTTTAGATATTACCAGGATTTTTTGGCAACACCATCTTTTACAGCTTCCAAAGCTCTGGCTTCGCCAAGCATGGTTGTCATTTTGTTTCCTTTACCGTCGTGGCCTTGAGCCATATAGCCGCCGCGTGAAGTTTTAGTGATCACTGCATCTTGCATTGGAACGTTTTTTTCCTTTGTTTTCATGCAATAGGCTGTTAACATGTTACTCATTTTAATAGAATTTATGGTTAGTAAATATGGGTTCGATGATACAAGCTACTAAATTATTTGGTTATGCCAAAATAACTTAAAAAATACTTATATATAATAATTTAAATTAATAAATTAATTTGTCACCAACGAACCGATTATACGTCGATTTTTGCATACTTGGCATGGGTTTCAATAAACTCTCTTCGAGGTGGTACTTCGTCGCCCATCAGCATACTAAAAATACGATCGGCTTCGGCGGCACTTTCAATGGTGACTTGTTTTAAAGTACGGGTGGCAGGGTTCATGGTGGTTTCCCACAATTGTTCTGCATTCATTTCGCCTAAACCTTTGTAACGCTGAGTGGTTACGCTCTCGTCTTTGCCTTGTCCAAATAAGCTAATGAGAGATTTGCGTTCTGCATCATTCCAGGCATATTCTTGCTCTTTCCCTTTTTTAACCAGGTAAAGGGGTGGTTGTGCAATGAACACATAACCTTGTTCTACGAGTGCCTTCATATACCTGAATACAAAAGTCATAATCAAAGTGGCGATATGGCTACCATCCACGTCGGCATCCGTCATAATAATGAGTTTGTGGTAACGCAGTTTTGAAATATCCAAGGCTTTAGGATCATCGGGTGTCCCAATTTTCACCCCGAGTGCGGTAAACATATTTCTAATTTCCTCGTTGTCGTAGATCTTGTGCTCCATGGCTTTTTCTACGTTAAGGATTTTACCCCTCAATGGCAGAATGGCTTGAAAAGAACGATCGCGGCCTTGTTTGGCGGTACCACCCGCTGAATCTCCTTCCACTAAAAACAGCTCGCACATACCCGGATCTTTTTCACTACAATCGGCTAGTTTACCGGGTAATCCACCACCAGTTAGCACGCTTTTGCGTTGCACCATATCTCTGGCGCGTTTGGCTGCTGCTCGGGCCTGTGCGGCGAGGATTACTTTTTGGATGATGGTTTTAGCATCTTTCGGATTTTCTTCCAGATAAGCTTCCAATACGCGGCTTAGTGTGGTATCTACAATCCCCATCACTTCGCTATTGCCTAGTTTTGTTTTGGTTTGACCTTCAAATTGCGGCTCCGGAACTTTCACAGAAATGATGGCACTGATGCCTTCTCTGAAATCATCTCCTTCGATGGCCACTTTTGCTTTTTCGAACATCCCTTGTTTCTCCCCGTAAGATTTGAACACGCGGGTAATACTTCTTCTGAAGCCAGCCACATGGGTTCCTCCCTCGATCGTATTAATGTTATTGACATAACTAAAAATATGTTCCTGATAACCGGCGTTGTACACCATGGCTACTTCAACGGCAACGTTGCTCTTTTCATCGTAGCCGTCGCAATATATTGTAGCGGGAATGAGTGGAGACCTGTTGGCATTTTTGTCGATACTTTCCACAAACTCAACGATACCGCCTTCGCTGTAAAATGTTTTTACATAGACGTTTCCAGCATCATCTTTCTCGCGCATATCGGTGAGGATGATGCTGATTTTACGGTTTAGAAAAGCCAGTTCTCTTAACCTGCCTTCTAGTATTTCCTTATTATATTCTGTGGTAGTAAAAATGCTATCATCGGGCCAGAATTGAACCCTGGTACCGGTTTTGTCGCTTACGCCTATTTCTCTTACGGGATATTGTGGAATACCTATGGCGTATTCCTGCTCGAATAACTTTCCCTCCCGCTCAACGGCAACGTGAAGTTTAGTGCTGAGCGCATTTACGCAACTCACCCCCACTCCGTGCAAACCACCAGATACTTTATAAGATCCTTTATCGAATTTACCACCTGCGTGCAAAACCGTCATCACCACTTCCAGAGCGCTCCTGTTTTCTTTGGTGTGCATACCCGTTGGAATACCCCTTCCATCGTCCTGTACGGTGATGGAATTGTCTTCATTGATAATGACACTGATGTTTTTACAATAACCAGCAAGGGCTTCATCAATAGAGTTATCTACTACCTCATAGACCAGGTGGTGCAATCCTTTTACGCTGATATCACCGATATACATCGCTGGCCTTTTTCGGACAGCCTCCAATCCTTCTAAAACCTGAATACTGTCTGCACCATAACCGGTATTGGCCGGGGTCGGAATTTCTACTATTTCTGTACTCATAAATGCTTAAAAAACGCTTGTTTATTGTGAAAATTCACATTCCTGCAAATGTAACGAAAAGCAAGGGTTATTCCAGTTTAAATGCGGTTTAATTTCCGCTGTTTTTGTAAACAAGTTTTAAACTTTTTTCGAAGGGAAATAAAACAAAATCGAACCTCAGTCAATACAGCCCTGCCCTGACTTTTTCAGCCGGAATAGCCCCGGATCCTGCGCTGATTTTTGGTGGACAGCTCAACCAAAAATGCCCCGCACGTTTTTTTCATTGTAATAGATTTGTAATAACTACATCAATGTTTAAACTTTAACCTTGCTTTCAAAAAGGGAGTCGTATATTTGCATCGAAACTTTTCAATGAATCAAACAGCCGACATACTTACATTAGCTTACAAGCAGCCTTTTATGCAGGGTGACCTGGATATTTTGCAACAGGTAGACCGAACAGTGCCCGGTTCTGTGAAGTATTCGATTAGCCGATACAAAAAACACCCGTTATGGTCGTTGGAAGACACGGGTGTACTCGTTTACCATTACGAAAAAAACAATACGGAAGAAAACTATCTTGAACTTAAGTTTTGCGTGTCCGGGAATGTGTACTGTCGCCAAAAGCAATCGGAATGCGATTTTTGTAAATTCAATGCCTCCAAAAGTTGTATAGAAAAAGTTAACAGTGTAGATGTGGTGAGTTTCAGTTTTTCGCCCACTTATCTCACTCAATTTGCAAAAGCAAACAAACATCCGGAAAGTCTCTCAGATAACGTATTGGCATTTGCGCACCAATCCTCCTTTTCGAAAATATTGCCCCTCTGCAATAAAACAAGGGTAGCCATCGAAGCCCTCCTCAACCACAATTATACAGATACACTCGAGAATATTTTCATCAATGCTCAAACACAAATTCTGCTGTTGTATAGCATGGATTGTATGCTAGGCGAAAAAATTGAACCCGTTTTCCAGTGCAAATTTTTGGCCAACGAAGCAGACCGCGAAAAGATCATCAAAGCAAGGGAGGTGTTGTTGCAGCACATTGGAGAACCCATCACCATTAAGGCGCTTAGCAGAAAAGTGGCTATCAATGAATGTTACCTAAAAAAAGGATTCAAAGAAATATTCGGTACCACTATTTTCGATTTTTATCAGGGGCAGCGAATGGAACACGCCAAATACCTGCTCTACGAAAAGGGATTGAGCGTAACAGAGGTATCGATGCTACTGGGCTATTCATCCATCTCTCACTTTAGCACCGCCTTTAAAAAGCATACTGGCCTCAAACCATGTGAGCTATTGATTCACTAATTTATAAGTAAAATCAAAAAAAACATCCTTGCGGGGATGCTTTTTTCCTTTGTGTACTTGAATTGCTTTTTCAGAGGATGCGCAAATGAATCTTAAAACGGGGGTTTTCAGAAATCATAAGGTATAAAAAGTGCTTCATTTAATTTTTAAAAGAAACGGGAGCAAGACTACTCCCGTTTTACCCTAATAAAACCCTAAACCAGCAAAAATTTTTAAGACTTCCGTATCAACGGCTCAACTGATTTATAATTTGATAATGTGTTGTCTTTTCTAAAAAGCCACTTCCGCTTTCTTTTATTTGGTAACTGAAAAAATAAAACAAAGTGTGTTTATTACGTTAACATTTTAAATTGATATAGGTTGCTAGCCACCCATTAAGGGGCCAATTCTGTGCCAATGGCCTATTTTGTGGATAAATGAAAAGAAATTTGGTGAATGTGCTGTTTTGAATTGACCAGTTTATTTGAGTTTGTTAAATGAAATGATTCATTCAAAAAATTGCAAAAACGATACCGCCTTAAGCCCAAATACATATTTCGTTACCTTTGCCCACAATTTTAACAGAAAGTAAGCGGAATCAAATATGTTAGCCAGATACAAAGAATACCAGCAGTTGAATTTATCTGCCATCAGCCACGAAATTTTAGAGAAATGGGAAGCACATCAAACCTTCGAAAAAAGTGTTTCGATCAGGGAAGGAAATCCTGCCTTTGTATTTTTTGAAGGCCCCCCAAGTGCCAATGGCATGCCTGGTATTCACCATGTTATTTCTCGTACCTTAAAAGACCTTGTTTGCCGTTACAAAACTATGCAAGGCTTTCAGGTTAAACGCAAAGGAGGCTGGGATACCCATGGATTGCCCGTAGAGTTGGGTGTTGAGAAAGAATTGGGAATCACCAAAGAAGACATTGGTAAAAAAATATCTGTAGAAGATTACAATAAAAAGTGCCGCGAAGTGGTGATGCGGTTCAAAGATAAATGGGATGATATCACTAAAAGAATGGGTTATTGGGTGGATCTCAAAGATCCCTATGTTACTTTTGAAAACGATTATATTGAGACGTTGTGGTGGTGCTTGAGCGAATTGCACAAAAAAGGTTACCTCTACGAAAGTGTGAGCATCCAACCTTACTCGCCTGCAGCGGGCACCGGCTTGTCATCTCACGAACTTAACCAACCCGGAACCTATAAGGATGTAAAAGATACTTCCGTGGTGGCCATGTTCAAAGCATTACGTGACAGCAAATCAGCCTTCTTATTTGAGGCTGCCGATAGTGACGACGTATTTTTTATGGCATGGACCACCACGCCATGGACCTTACCCTCTAATTTAGGACTTACGGTGGGTGCAGACATTGATTATGTGTTGGTAAACACATTTAACCCCTACACCCATTTGCAGGTGCAGGTGGTACTCGCTAAAAATCTATTGGGAAAATATTTTAAACCAGAAGCCGAAAACAAAGACCCGGCATTTTACCAAAATGATGGTAAACTGATCCCATGGAATATTGTAAAGGAGTTCAAAGGATCACAAATAGAGGGCTGCGTGTACACACAGCTGCTGCCCTCAGCCGCCAACACGCTGGAAAAAATTCAGGAAACAACCCCCGGCGTAGTTCCGTTCAGGGTTATTACCGGCGATTTTGTAACTACTGAAGATGGCACAGGTATCGTGCATACCTCGCCCGCTTTTGGCGCCGACGATTATAAAATTGGACAAAAGAACAACCTCGGCATTTTAACCTTGGTAGATAAGGCTGGAAAATTTGTAGAAGGAACGGGAGAATTTAGCGGCAGGTACGTAAAAGATTACAAAAATGAACCTGGTTATATAGATGTGAATGTAGACATCAGCGTAAAACTCAAGCTCGAAAACCGCGCCTTCAAAGTAGAAAAATATGAACACAATTATCCGCATTGCTGGCGCACCGATAAACCCATTATTTATTACCCACTGGATGCCTGGTTCATCAAAACCACTGCTGTAAAAGACAGAATGGTGGAATTGAATAAAACCATCAATTGGAAACCAGCCAGTACCGGCGCTGGAAGATTTGGTAACTGGTTAGAAAATATGGTAGATTGGAACCTGAGCAGGAGCCGCTTCTGGGGTACACCCTTGCCTATTTGGAAAACGGTAAACAGTGAAGGTGCATTTCTGGATGAAAACGAAGGTGGAGAACAGGTTTGTATTGGGTCTATCGAAGAACTGAACAACGCCATTAAAGAAGCTGCTGCTACGTTGGGAGGAGACACCAACCAACATTACCTGCACGAAGGCATTTTAGATTTACACAAACCTTATGTGGACGAGATTCTGTTAATAGACAGCAAGGGCCAACCCATGAAGAGGGTGCCAGACTTGGTAGATGTTTGGTTCGATAGCGGCGCCATGCCCTATGCGCAATGGCATTATCCTTTTGAAAATAAAGAAACTTTCAAACAAAATTTTCCGGCAGATTTTATTGCAGAAGGTGTTGACCAAACCCGGGGCTGGTTTTACACATTGCACGCATTAGGCGTTTTACTGTTCGATAGTGTAGCCTACAAAACAGTAGTAAGCAATGGATTGGTTTTAGACAAGTCGGGCAATAAAATGAGCAAAAGATTAGGCAATGTGGTAGACCCTTTTGCTACTATTGAAACTTATGGTGCCGATGCCACCCGGTGGTACCTCATCACCAATGCATCGCCATGGGATAGCTTGAAATTTGACGAAGAGGGCATCAAAGAAGTGCAACGCAAATTCTTCGGTACCCTTTACAACACCTATCAGTTTTTTGCATTGTATGCCAATGTGGATGGATTTACGTTTGCAGAAAGTTACATCCCTATAAAAGACAGGCCGGAAATTGACCAATGGATCTTATCGAGTCTAAACAGCCTCATCAAAACCGTAGAAGAAAGTTTCGACAATTACGAACCTACCCAGGCGGGAAGGGCCATTGAAGAATTTACCGATACCCTGCTCAGCAATTGGTACGTTAGATTATGCCGTCGCCGTTTTTGGAAGGGTGAATATGAGCAAGAAAAAATAGCCGCTTACCAAACCTTGTACGAATGCCTGGAAACCATCACAAGATTGATAGCGCCGGTTGCACCGTTTTTTGCAGATTGGCTCTACAACAACTTGAATGAAGTAACGGGCAGGTTTGAACACTCCTCGGTACACCACGCTTACTTCCCAAAAGTGCAGGAATCTGTTATCAACCAATCGCTTGAAAAAAGAATGGAGCTTGCACAGGATACTTGTTCGTTGATTTTATCGCTGCGCAAAAAAGTGAACATCAAAGTAAGGCAACCCCTTCAAAAAGCGATGATTCCTGCTATTGATGAAACCATGGTCGCCAATATTAAGTTGGTGGAAGATATCATCAAAGCTGAAACCAACATAAAAGAGATAGAAATATTAACTGCCGATAATGATTTCATCCGTAAAAAAGCAAAAGCCAACTTCAAAACCTTGGGTAAAAAATTAGGCCCGAAAATGAAATGGGCCGCAGCGCTCATCGAGCAACTCGACAATGCTGGTATCGAAGCCGTTCAAAAAGGAGACTATATACTCAACCCTGCCGAGGTAAAAAACGGGGAACTACCCATCTTAATCAATGCAGACGACCTGGAGATTATTACGGATGAGATACCTGGATTCGAAATTGCGGGCAAAGGTGCTCTCACCGTTGCTTTAGACATCAGCATCAGTGAAGATTTGAAAAAAGAGGGTAACGCACGCGAATTCGTTAATAAAATACAAAACATCAGAAAAGACAGCGGATTTGAACTTACAGACCGCATAACGGTTAGTGTAAATGAAAATGCTGTATTGCAAGAGTCGTTAATGGAATTTAAAGATTATATTTGCCGCGAAATTTTAGCTGATTCGCTTGAATTTATTCCACAATCTGGCGGAATAAACATAGAAGTGAATGACGTAACATTAATTGTACATGTAAAAAAAGCGTAATACAATGGCGACCCAAAAAAAAGCAAGCAAACCGGCAGCAAAAAAACCTGCACCTAAAAAAGCAGTAGCTTCTAAACCGGTGAAAAAAGCGTTACCAGCCAAAAAAGCTGTTTCAGTTTCAAAACCCGCACCCAAAAAAGTGGCAGCGAAACCTGCTCCGGTAGTCAAAAAGGTGGTCGCCAAGCCCGTTGCTAAACCAGTTGCCAAAAAACCTGTAGCTAAACCCGCAGCAAAAGTTGGTGCCAAAATTGGTGCCAAACCGGTAGCTACACCTGCCCCTAAGAAGGCAACTACGCCCGTAAAAAGTTCTAAACCAGTTGTCACGAAAAAAGTAGCACCTATAAAAACAGTAACATCACCTATGACTAAAAAAACAGAAGAAAAGAAAGTAGTAGCGAAAGCAGTACCAGCTAAAGCAACTCCTGCGACGCCAAAAGCCACAGCTAAGAACCCAAAAGATATCAAAATAGCGCCGTCAAAACCAGTTGCTATACCAAAAACTACCACAAAAACGGTTCGTAAATACCAGCCAGATTTTACCAAATCTGTGTTGGATCAATTAAAAAATGATCCGGGTGCCCCCATTATCAGATACAGTGATTCTGACCTGACTGAATTCAGAGAATTAATTCAGCGTAAATTGGCTGCTGCCAAAAAAGAATTGAACTACTTGCAGGGATTGATCACCCGCAAAGACGAAATGGGTGGAGATGAAGGCGACAACCGCTACATGACCATGGAAGATGGAAGTTTGAGTATGGAAAGAGAACAACTGAGTCAAATGGCCAGTCGTCAGATTACTTTCACAGATCACCTCGAAAAAGCATTGATGCGCATCGAAAACAAAACCTACGGCATTTGCCGGGTAACGGGTAAACTGATAGATAAAGCCAGATTAAGAGCAGTTCCGCATGCTACCCTTAGCATCGAAGCTAAAATGGGCCAGGCTAAATAATTGAATATGATGAATAGCAAAAGGAGAATTGTGATGAACAGTTCTCCTTTTGTATTGGAATTAAAGCTAGCATAGCTACTTCACTTCCTGCATATCTACTAGTCTTTTATAGAATCCCTGCTGGCCAATCAACTCATCATGGGTACCGCGTTCTACAATTGATCCTTTCTGCAGTACGACAATCTCATCTGCATGGCGGATGGTACTTAGTCTGTGCGCAATTACGATAGAAGTACGATTACTCATGAGATTGTTGATAGCATCCTGAACCAATCGCTCGCTTTCTGTATCCAAAGACGAGGTGGCTTCATCTAAAATTAAAATGGGAGGATTTTTTAATACCGCTCTTGCGATCGTTAAACGTTGACGTTCGCCACCACTGAGTTTCATTCCCCTATCACCCACATTAGTTTGGTATCCTTCTTCCTTTTTTTCAATAAAACTATGCGCATTGGCAATTTTAGCTGCCTTTTCTATTGCGGCTGCATCTGAGGTTTCTACACCCAGTGCGATATTATTGGCAATGCTGTCATTAAATAAAATTGCTTCCTGCGTTACGATGCCCATTTGGTTTCTGATGCTGTGCAATGTATATTCTTTGATGTTTACCCCATCTATCAGCACTTCCCCTGACGTAGCATCAATAAACCTTGGCACCAGGTCGGCAAGGGTACTTTTACCGGCACCACTACTACCCACCAAAGCGATGGTTTGTCCTTTTTTAATCCGCAGGTTAATATTATTCAAAATCATTTGATCTTGGTAACCAAAACTTACATTTTTGAGTTCAATGGAGTCGTTGAAAGATTCCAGCACCCGCGCATTTGCTTTCTCTTGTATCTCTACTTTTTCATTGATCAGGGTTTCGATGCGTTCAATACTCGCAGATCCTTTTTGAATATTATAAGAAGCATTGCTTAAAGCTTTTAAGGGCTGTATCAACTGAGAAAAAATGGCGATATATGCAATAAAATCGCCCGCATTAAGTGCAAATGCACTGTTGTTTTCCAGCACCAAACGCCCTCCATAAAATAAGATGCAGAGTACAGCAGTAACACCCATCGCTTCCGAAATGGGTGAAGCCAAATCGCGGCGGCGATTGGCCTTATTTTTAAGATGCAACAGCCCATCGTTTTCGGCATTGAATTTTCTTTCTATCTTTTGCTCTGCATTAAAGGCTTTGATGATGCGAATGCCGCCCAAGGTTTCTTCGATGGTGGAAAATATAGCGCCAAACTGCTGCAACACCATCGCGTTTTGCTTTTTAAGGGTACGCCCAATTCTACCTAAAATAAAGCCAGCTATTGGAAGAAAAATCAAGAGAAACATGGTGAGTTGTGGGCTCAACACGATCAAGTAAATAAGCGACAAGACGACCACGATGGGTTCTCTGAACAAACTTTCCATCACGCTGATGGTAGAACCTTCTACATCGGCCAAATCGTTGGAGAGTTTGCTCATCACATCCCCTTTACGCTGCTCACTGAAATAGCCAACAGGCAATTGGAGTATTTTTTGATACATATTGCGGCGCATATCATTCAATATCCTGTTTCGAATGGGATTCAGAAAATACATGCTGAGATAAGCGAAAATATTTTTTAAAACGATGGCTACAAATATGATAGAACAAAGAATGAGGAGCGCATTTTTAGCCCCCTCCGGGGTAGCTACCATGGCAGACAATTTGTCTTTTAGAATATTCACAGGATTCATGACCGAACCCTTACCAGCATCTATCTTGAATGAATCGCCCTGCTTAAAAATTAACATCAAAAAAGGGCTGAGCATCCCTAAAGAAATAACGCCAAATACCGCCGCCAGAATGTTGAAACTGAAATATGCCGTTACCAGAGATGGATATTTGCTAATGTATTTAAAAATCGTTTTGAGACTCTTCATGAGTGGTAGTAAAAGATATTAACCTAATAAACGCACAAAGTAAGTAATTTTACAGCTATTAAAAGTGTAAACAAATGTTAGAAGGCAAAAGACAAAAACAAGTGGCGGCAGTGTTAGAGAAAGACCTGAACGAGATATTTCAAAGGTTGGGGTTATCCATGATCAATGGTGGAATGGTATCTATTGCCTCAGTAAAAATAACTCCGGATCTGTTTGAAGCCAGGATCTACCTCAGTTTTTTTAAGATCAACGATCCCGTGGCTGCACTCAAACATATAGAAGAACGTGCCTGGGAAATTAAAAAAGAATTAACCGCCAGGGTTAGGCACCAACTTCGCAGCATGCCTCAACTCAGTTTTTATATAGACGATACGTTGGAATACGTAGACAAAATGGACCAACTGTTTAAAGACATCAAAAAGAAAGATTCAGAAATCTGATCCTCTCAAAGGGATTTCTCATAAGCCACCATGTATTTAGCATTTGCCTGGAGATATTTTAAAGCAAAAAAATCTGCCAATGCGATTAACATCATTGCATGGGTCACAACGGCTGTGATTGCTTTTGCCACCTGCTGTCAGGTACTGGTGCTAAGTGTTTTCAATGGATTTGAAGATCTTGTAAAATCATTGTATTCTTCCTTCTATACCGATTTAAAAATTATTCCTTCCTCCGGCAAAACTTTTGTACTTTCTACAGATCAACTCGCCTACATAAAGAGACAACCTTATGTAAAAGACGTTTCGCTCATTGTACAAGAAAAAGCCTTGTTGCAAAACGGGGATGCTCAAACAGTGGTCAACTTAAAAGGTGTAGATGAGGAATTCGTAAAAGTAAGTGGCGTTGCAGCTAAAATTACCGCTGGGAAATACAATACAGGTACCACCGACGAACCCGGATTGATTGTTGGATTTGGCCTTCAAAATGCTGCTTCCATTATGGTGAATGAGGCCTTTCAGCCAGAGGTGCTCACCCTTATATTGCCTAAAAAAAACAGCAGCAGTTCAGATCCAACGGCCTCTATCAGCGAAGGAAATGCTGTAGCTCTTGGTGTGTTTACGATTCAGCAAGATTTTGATAACAATTATGCCGTCACCAATATTGGTTTTTTGAAACAACAAATGGGATTGGCAGCAAATGAATTTACTGCAGCAGAAATCAAACTGCAGGAAGGCCAGGATATTGAAGCTTGTAAGATCCTACTGCAAAAACTGATGAGTGATTCTTACCAGGTTCAAAGCAGGTACGAACAAAACATGAGTTTGTATAATACCATGCGACTAGAGAAATGGGCGATTTATGCAGTTCTCACGCTCATTCTCATTATTGCGGCTTTTAATATGGTGAGTGCCCTTACGATGCTGGTATTGGAAAAAAAGAAAGACATCAGCATTTTACAAAGTATGGGCGCTACAAAAAGTACCATTCAAAAAATATTTTTAAGCGAAGGATTGCTTTTGGGATCTATAGGCGGCGGTGCAGGAATTTTGCTGGCCGTGTTGATCTGTTGGCTACAAATTAACTTTAAGCTCATCAAATTACAGGGGGGATCTTTTCTGATAGATTATTTTCCTGTGAAGCTCATTGCTTCCGACTTTTTGTTGGTGGCAGGAACGTCTATTGCTATTGCGGTGCTGGCTTCGTTGGTCCCATCTCTCAAAGCTTCCCGCCAGCCTATCGGGCTAAGGTAAAAGAGCACCTTCAACACAGAACGGTATCGAAGATGCTTTTATGTTAAATCGGTTGTATTTAATAATCACCCAAGGTTTCTGGTTGTTGAGCCAAGGCCATTTTCAATTGTTCGTCGTTGGGTGCGATGCCATGCCATTCGTGGGTACCTTCCATAAAGTCGATGCCTTTGCCCATGACGGTTTTCATCAGAATAACCACGGGTTTACCTTTTCCGCAAGCAGCTTTTGCTTGTTGTAAGCCGGCAACTACTGCGTCCATGTCATTCCCATCCATCTCTATGATCGTCCAACCAAAAGCCTCAAACTTAGCATGTAAATTACCAAGATCCATTACTTTAGTGGTAGGTCCATCTATTTGTTGCCCGTTGAAATCGATGGTTGCAATCAGGTTATCTGCCTTAAAGTGAGCCGCACTCATGATGGCTTCCCAGTTTTGGCCTTCATCCAACTCGCCATCTCCATGAAGGGAGTAAACGATGCTGATGTCGTTGTTCATTTTTTTAGCCAAAGCAGCACCAATGGCTACACTCATACCCTGACCCAAAGAACCGCTGGCGATTCTGACGCCTGGAAGATGCTCGTGGGTAGTGGGATGGCCTTGCAAACGGCTGTTCAGCTTTCTGAAAGTAGCCAATTCTGCCACCGGAAAATAGCCGGATCTTGCCAAAACGCTGTAAAAAACGGGAGAAATATGACCATTGCTTAGAAAAAAAAGGTCTTCGCCCTTCCCATCCATTTTGAAATCAGGATCATGGTTCATTACATCAAAATATAATGCAGTAAGGAAATCCGTGCATCCCAGCGAGCCGCCCGGGTGTCCACTTTGCACGCCGTGTACCATCCGCACAATGTCTCTTCTGACCTGGCTTGCTGTTTCAGTAAGTTTGCTCATATAAAGTTTAAATTTGGATTATTCTATGTTATTCGTCGTTGCAAACCTACTTTAAAAGAGAACATAGACAAAACAAATTCAATAAAATGTGCCTGTATTTTAATACTAAGGGGTAAGAAAATGCGTTATTGAACTAACCCAAAAGCGGTATTTTTGAGTATAAATAAAGGAAAATGAACTTTATTTTAACATAAAAATTCTTTCTACTGAACATATTTTATACATTTGTGAAACTACCGGTTTTATTTTAAACCTTTTGCATGGACAATATTTTACTAAGTGCGGCCCTAGCGTTCATTATAACTTTTTTTTCAATACCAGTAATCATTCAGATTGCAAAACAAAAAAAGTTATTTGATGAACCGGATGAACGTAAAGTTCACAAAACTGTTATACCAACTCTTGGAGGTTTAGGTATTTTCGCGGGATTCATTGTAGCATTTTTGATGGGAACTCCTCCTTCTATGGCAGCGCAATTGCAGTTTTTCGTTGCGGCTTGTGTGGTGATCTTTTTTCTTGGACTCAAAGACGACATCCTTGTCATTTCTGCCAGCAAAAAGTTTATCGGGCAGCTCATCGCAGCAGGCATCATTATTAAGTTTGGCGGTATTCAGATTAACAATATGCATGGGTTTCTGGGCATCTATGAAATCCCCGGTTTTGCAGGAGCACTCTTTACACTTTTCACCATTATTGTGATCACCAACTCTTTTAACCTGATAGACGGTGTTGATGGACTAGCAGGCACTTTGGGGCTGATGACCACACTGGTGTTTGGCACCTACTTTTATATGGCGGGTGAATTAACTTTTGCGGTGATGGCCTTTTCCCTGGCGGGCAGCCTTGTTAGCTTTTTGATCTACAACTTCTCTCCTGCTAAAATTTTTATGGGAGATACCGGATCCCTCTTGCTCGGCTTAATCAATTCTATACTGGTCATCAAATTCATCAATGTAGCTGGAACACCAGGTGCAGTGGTGGAAATTCCTGCAGCACCTGCTATTGGATTTGCGATTTTATTGATTCCACTTTTTGATACACTACGCGTTTTTGGACTTAGAATCCTCGATCGCAGGTCCCCATTTAGTCCAGATAGAAACCACGTTCATCATTTTTTGCTCGATCTTGGTTTCAGCCATAAAAAAGTAACCATGTGTTGTGTTGGTACAAACGTTGCATTTATTGCGCTAGCCATCCTCTTGAAAGATTTGGGCCCTACTGTTGTGATTGGTATTTTGCTGGTGAGTGCGGGATCCATGATCAGTTATGTGTATTACCTCCGCCAAAAAAGAAAACAAAGTTTTGTTGAGCACAAGGAAAGCCAGGAGCTCATCAAACGCCATAAAATTTTAAATCTGGTTCCCGAATCAGTAGAGGCCGAATAATTTCCATCATTTCTTATTTGTACAATCGTTCAGAATTGTTACTTCAACCAGAGCAGATTTTTCTATAAATTTGCAGCCAACTATTTATATTATGTCAGAAGATTTAAATATTGTATTAGAAGATGCAGCGCAAACAATGGCAAAAGCCATTCAACACCTCGAAGCCGAATTGGTAAAAATCAGGGCTGGGAAAGCCAATCCTAACATGTTGGATGGCATCACCGCCGATTACTATGGTTCCCCTACTGCTATCAGTCAGGTGGCAAATATCACTGCATTGGATGCCAGAACCATTTCTGTGCAGCCATGGGAAAAAAATATGTTGCAGGTGATAGAAAGAGCGATCATCGCTGCAAACATCGGTATCAACCCTCAAAATGACGGAGTCACCATCCGGTTATTTTTACCGCCACTTACGGAGGAACGCAGAAAAGAACTGGTAAAAAGATGTAACGGAGAAGGTGAGCAAGCAAAAGTATCTATCCGCAATATCAGAAGAATAGCCATTGAGGATGTAAAAAAATTACAGAAAGATGGCTTGAGCGAAGATGCAGCCAAAGATGCAGAAGCAGAAGCACAAATAATGACAGATAAACACATCGGTCTTATAGAAAAATTATTGATGGCGAAGGAAAAAGAAATCATGTCGGTATAAGGCTATTGCACAATTCACACCTTAAGCAACAACTAATTTGACCGAGGGTTATTGATGTTATTTATTAGAGGAAACCGGTGTTGAAATTAAGCTCGTTTATACAAAAAGCTTTTGTATGCAATCAACAAAAGAAACATGGTTTCTGTTAATGTCGGTACCTCTTTACCTGATCCTTATAGTAACAGAGATTGTAGTGAGCAACTGGAAAGGCCACCGCTATTACAGCATCAAAGATACCCTCCAAAACATCTACCTTACGATTAGCAATGGTTTGCTCGACTTAGTACTGCGAAGCATTTTTTACGTAACTATTTTATTGTGGTGTTACGAACATCGCTTTTTCAGCATCCAAAACATTTATTGGTATTGGTTCCTGCTTTTTATATTAGAAGATCTGGCATTTTACTTCGAACACAGGATCGATCATTTTTGCCGTTTGTTTTGGGCGGTGCACGTTACCCATCATTCATCTGAGGAGTTTAACCTTAGTACAGGATTTAGATCTTCGGTTTTTCAACCCGTGTACCGCTTTGCGTATTTTATTCCCATTGCCTTGACGGGTTTTCATCCACTCGACATCGTTTTTATGTACTCCATTACCCAAACATATGGCATTTTGGTTCATACCCAGTACATCAAAAAAATGCCGGGGTGGTTCGAAACGGTTTTTGTAAGCCCAAGTCACCACCGGGTACATCATGCCAGCAACATTACTTATCTCGATAAAAATATGGGGATGTGCCTCATCATTTGGGATAAACTATTTGGAACTTTTCAAAAAGAATTAGACAGCGAGCCGGTCGTATATGGGCTCACCAAACCAATAGAACACCCGCGGAATCCGATTCAAGTAATCTTTCATGAATGGCAACAACTGGCAAAAGATCTTCGCAAAAGCAATCACATTGGCCATCAAATCAAATACTTGTTGATGCCTCCTGGATGGAGCCATGATGGAAGCAGTAAAACAGCCAGGGAACTCAGAAAAGAATCAAACCAGCCAGCCAATTCTGCAGGATGAATGAATAGGATGCTTAATTTTACAGAATGCAAATGATTTCTGTAACAGACAAAAGAACGGAGACGCTTTTTTTAAGCATACCCTTAATGATCTACGCAAAAGATCCCAATTGGATACGACCACTTAACAAAGATATTCTGGATGTTTTTGATCCCAAAAAGAATAAGGCGTTTCGTTTTGGAAAGGCAACAAGATGGATACTACAAGACAATGCAGGTAAAAGCATTGGAAGGATTGCTGCATTTGCCAACGATAAATATAAAAACAAAGGAGATGATATTCCGGTAGGGGGCGTGGGATTTTTTGAATGCATCAATGACCAATCTGCGGCTAATTTATTATTCGACACTGCTAAAAATTGGTTGCAACAGCAGGGCAAAGAAGCCATGGATGGACCCATTAATTTTGGAGAAAGAGACCGTTGGTGGGGATTAGTGACCAAGGGATACATGGAACCCTTGTATTGCATGAATTATAATCCTCCTTACTATGTGAACCTTTTTGAACAATATGGTTTTAAAGTATTTTTTGAGCAGGTTTGTTTCGATATGGAACCCAAAAAAAAACTAACACAAAAAATCTGGGAGCGGCACGATGAGTTGTCTAAAGACGCTGCCTTTTCTTCTTCTTATATCAGAAAAAATGAACTGGAAAAATTTGCCAACGATTTTGCGATCGTGTACAACAAAGCATGGGCAGGTCATGGTGGGCTTAAACAAATGAACAAAGAACAAGTTGTGCTGATGTTTAAAAAGATGAAGCCTGTGATGGATGAAAAAATTGTTTGGTTTGCCTATTACAACAACGATCCGGTGGCCATATTCATTAACCTGCCCGATCTAAACCAGTGGTTCAAACACCTCAATGGGAAGTTTGGATTACTACAAAAGCTGCAATTCCTTTGGCTGAAGCAATTCAAACCTAATAAAAAGTTTACCGGCCTTGTGTTTGGGATTGTTCCTGAATGGCATGGAAAAGGAGTTGATGCCTACATTATTGCAGAATCTGCCAAAGTAATTCAGTCAGACGCCTGCTCTTATAGCGAATATGAAATGCAATGGATAGGTGATTTTAATCCCAAAATGCTCAATGTAGCCAGCAGTATTGGAGAAGTAACCACCAGCAGAAAACTTTGTACCTACCGGCTTTTGTTTGATTCAACAAAAGAATTTAAGCGTCATCCTTTTTTGTAAGTGCTGAACCCGCACAATCTTGTTTATCTTTGAAAACAGCCCATTCGGGAAATGAAAGTTCTTTTCTCAGATCAGGATAGCAGCAGCATGTCAGCATTACGAATCAATTATTATGGAAAAATTTATTGTATCTGCCCGTAAATACAGGCCACAGAATTTTAGTACGGTGGTAGGGCAATCGCACATCACTACAACTCTAAAAAATGCCATCAACAACAACCAGTTGGCGCATGCATTTTTATTTTGTGGGCCCAGAGGAGTAGGCAAAACCACTTGTGCAAGAATTTTGGCAAAAACCATTAACTGCGAAAACAAAACGGCTGAAGGGGAAGCTTGTAATACCTGCAATAGTTGTGTTTCATTTGATGCAGGCACCTCTCTGAATATCCATGAATTGGATGCTGCCAGCAACAACTCTGTAGACGATATCCGTGCATTGGTAGATCAGGTGAGGTTTGCACCACAGGCCGGACAATACAAAGTCTATATTGTGGATGAGGTTCATATGCTCAGCGCATCGGCCTTTAATGCATTTTTAAAAACGCTGGAAGAGCCGCCGCCATTCGCCATCTTCATTTTGGCTACCACAGAAAAACATAAAATTTTACCGACCATTCTGAGTCGCTGCCAAATTTTTGATTTTAAAAGAATCACCGCCAATGATACCGTAGAACACCTGATGGAAATATGCGAAAAGGAAAAAATTGATGCAGAGAAATCGGCCCTTCATGTGATTGCACAAAAAAGTGAGGGATGTATGAGAGATTCTTTGAGCATTTTGGATAAGATCGTAAGTTTTACCGACGGCCATCTCACTTACAGCAATACATTGGAGCACCTCAATATTCTAGACGAGGATTATTATTTTAAATTGCTCGAATACTTACAACAACAACAACTCAGCGATGCATTGTTATTGTTGGATACTATCCTGCAAAAAGGATTTGAGGCCGATAGTTTTCTGGAAGGATTCGCAGAATTTATCAGAAACCTTTTGGTAAGCAAAGACCCAAGAGCCATTGCGCTGTTGGAGGTTGCGGAAGATTTCAAAGACAAATACCTGAATTGGGCGCAGAAAACAGACTTAGGCTGGATTTTATCTAGTTTAAACATTCTTACAGAAGCAGCCACCGGTTACAAAACATCCCGCAACAAAAGGCTGTTTACAGAAATGGTACTCATCAAATTAAGTTATTTGCAGCAGGCGCTCGAATTGGAAACCAATGCCGGCAGTTCTGGTAAAAAAAAACTAACGGATAATGTAAAAGCGGTTTCTTTCCGTTCGATTGGAATTAGACCAGATCTAAAAGCTGAAAAAAAATTGAATACTACTCCTGTAAAGGAAGCTAGTATGAAGGTGCAACAACCAGCACCCAATACATCCAGGCACAGCTCGGTAACACCGGCCACTTTACCAGTTGCCAATCACACAAATGCCGATAACGCTGATAACAATAGAACGTCGCCAACTACCCTAACTTCATTAAAAAGCATTCGGGAACAAATGGCCAAAAAACATGGTTCAGGCAATTCTCAGGAGGTAATTGCGCTCACAACAGAAAAATTACAGGCAGCATGGGATGATTACATAGCATTGCTAAAAGCCAATAAAAACCACTCTAGTGTTAGTATTTTTAAAATGGCTACTCTGGAAATAAGGGACGAGCAGTTTTTCTTCATCCACACCGGCAACAACATGCAGCAAAAATTCATTGAGGTGGAGAGGTCCAATCTGATTGAATTTATAATGAAGTATTTCAACAACCGTCTTTTATCCTATCAAATTTTAGTGAAAGAAGCTTCGCCAGAACCTGAGGATGACAATGGGCCAGAATTGACTAAAAAACAAAAATACCAGTTGATGATAGAGCAGTATCCCAACATTAAGATACTAAGAGACAGGATAAGGCTGGAACTAGAGTAAAACTGAAAGAAAATCAACAAATTACCAGGCTAAAATGCCTGAATGCTTCACGGATGTGCGGTTTTTGCATTAATTTCGGGCTTCTAAAAAATATACAAACGAACAATACTATGGCAGAAGTAATACGCATGCCGCTTTTGAGCGATACGATGACAGAAGGGAAAATAGTAGCATGGAACAAGCAAGTGGGCGATAAAGTAAAAGCAGACGATGTACTGGCGGATGTAGAAACAGATAAAGCCACGATGGAAGTGAACGGATATGTGGATGGAACTTTGCTTTACATTGGAGTGCCAGCCGGAGAAGCGGCCAAGGTAAACCAGATCATTGCCATTGTGGGTAAGGAAGGAGAAGATTATACATCACTCTTGGATGGTGAAGCGCCGGCAAAAGCTGCTGCTCCCGAAGCTGAACCAACTGTGGCTAAAACAAATGAAGCTCCTGCGGCCGCGCCTGCCGCAAAGGTTGCCCTACCAGCAGGGGCCAAAGAAATACGCATGCCTTTGCTCAGCGATACCATGACAGAAGGTAAAATTGTAGCCTGGAATAAAGCGCTGGGCGATACAGTGAAAAGTGACGACGTATTAGCCGAAGTGGAAACAGACAAAGCCACCATGGAAGTAGTGGGATATGAAGAAGGAACCCTGCTTTACATAGGCGTTGAAGCTGGCAAAGCTGCAAAAATCAACGAAATTATTGCTATTGTAGGCAAACCGGGCACCGATGTAAGCGCCTACATTGCTGCAGAAAAAGCAGGCAGCAACAACGTTGCTGCCCAAAGCAGCACAGCTGCGGCTGCCGTTACGCCGGAAGTGGCATCCACTCCCACACCAAAGCCGGAAGCGGCAGAGAGCCATAACGACCATTCCGATGGCAGAATTAAAGCATCGCCGCTGGCGAAAAAATTAGCGGCCGATAAAGGCATCGACATAAGCAAAGTGAATGGTAGCGGAGATGGCGGCCGGATCACAAAAAAAGACATTGATAGTTTCGTACCTGCAGCCGTTCCAACAGCGGCCCCTGCTGCTACAAACGCAGCAACTGCAACTGCGCCAACTTTTACGGCCATTGGTCAAGAAGGGCACACAGATGTGCCAATAACGCAAATGCGGAAAGTAATTGCCCGCAGGTTGGGAGAAAGCATGTTCAGCGCACCGCATTTTTACCTAACCATGGAAGTGAACATGGACAACGCTATGGCCGCCCGCATTGCCATGAATGAAGTGAGTCCGGTAAAGATATCCTTCAATGATATGCTCATCAAAGCAAGTGCAATGGCACTTCGCCAGCACCCAGATGTTAACAGTAGCTGGATGGGTGATTTCATTCGCCAGAACCATCACGTTCACATCGGTTCAGCAGTGGCGATGCCAGAAGGTTTGATTGTTCCTGTGATCCGTTTTGCAGACCAAAAATCATTGTCGCAAATTGCTGCCGATGCCAAACAACTATATGCAAAAGCAAAAGATAAAAAATTACAACCCAACGAATTTAGTGGCAATACCTTCACTATTTCTAATTTAGGGATGATGGATATTGAAGAATTTACCGCTATCATTAATCCGCCAGACAGCGCTATTTTAGCAGTGGGCAGAATCAAAGAGGTAGTGGTTAAAAAAGGAGAAGGCTTTGGCGTAACGAACGTGATGAAATTAACCATGAGCTGCGATCATCGCAGCGTTGATGGTGCTGTGGGAGCGGCGTTTCTCCAAACATTAAAGAAATACATGGAGAACCCGGTGACTATGCTGGTGTAACAAGAACAGAAATTTATTTAGTAAAGCGTTTGCATTTTATTTGTAAACGCTTTTTTACTTTTAGCAAATGAAACAACGACTGGTTATTTTATTGTTACTCTTCGGATTTAATGCAACAGTGTTTGCGCAAGATCTAACGGGCACCTGGAGAGGCCTATTTAACGATTTTAAACTCGTGCTTATACAAAAAGGCGACTCTTTGTTTGGGTATAGTTACGATACGGGTATGGGCTTTTGTGAGGCGCATTTTCTCGGAAGTTTTCAGCAGGAAAAAAAATTAATCAAAGGAGAAAATACCGGGTTCATTAGAAGAACTGCCTCGCATAGTCTCAGCAGCTATTCATTAATGTACTCTGCCGATGCCGGGGGCGAGTACCTAAAAGGAAGTATTGGCGCAAAAGGAACGGCGCTTAAAATACTCTCCTTTGGAATGAGAGAAAGGGTGGCCTACAAAAAAGTTTCCAACAGGGTAGATACGACCACTTTTATGGCAAAGCGGTTGTCGGGAAAACCCGAAGAATCTGGACCCGAAGAAACAAAGCCGGCATTGGCGGAAATGGAGAACCAAACCATTATTGCTCTTACCACGGATGTACTGACGGTAGAAAAAGAGAAAAGAAAAACCACCTTATTTAAACGAATCGAAACCAGTGTAGATAGTATTACG
The DNA here is from genome assembly GCA_038249665.1 of Chitinophagales bacterium. Taxonomy (GTDB): domain Bacteria; phylum Bacteroidota; class Bacteroidia; order Chitinophagales; family Chitinophagaceae; genus Ferruginibacter. The sequence goes on along the minus strand of JBBSDF010000007.1, from coordinate 15,411 downwards.
CTCCGGCTTTACGACAATGGCACCATCGACAATGACACTGTAACGGTATTTTACAATGGAAAAATAATTCTGGAGCGATTGGGTTTAACCGCCACCATATACGAAATCCGCATTGCTGTAAATGAGTCTTTTTACACCCAAAGAATAGAATTGATGGCCAACAATTTAGGCAGCATTCCACCCAATACTGCCAACCTGGAGATCAAAGCTGGGAAGTCGACCTACACCCTTCGGGTGGCAGCCGACTATACCGTGAATGCTGGCATTGACGTCCTTTATAAAAAACAGGAATAACAGGAAAATTTATTTTCACATTTTTTTGAAACTTCAGAAATATAGTCTAATTTCGACATGTAATCAACAACAATCATGAAATTAGCAGAAGCAAAACAACAATTTATCAGCAGTTGGGGAGCATTCGGAACCCAGTGGGGAATCAACCGCACCATGGCACAAATTCATGCCTTGTTGCTGGTAAGCGCGCAACCCATTACGCAAGATGAGATGATGGAAGAGCTGAGTATTAGCCGCGGAAATGTAAATATGAACATCCGGGAACTGATAGGTTGGGGATTGGTTGACAGGGTGATCATTGCCGGAGAAAGAAAAGAATATTTTACGGCCGAAAAAGACATTTGGAAAGTAGCCACCAAAATAATAAAAGAGCGTAAAAAAAGGGAACTGGATCCCATGATCAAACTGTTGAGCCAGCTCGAACACATTGAAGGCGACAAAAAAGACAAAGAAGTGCAGCAGTTTACACAGGTGGTGGGCAGTATTAAAAAACTGGGGCTACAGGCCGACAAAACCCTTGATGTGATGATCAAAGCAGAAGAGAACTGGTTTACCGGTAGTATTCTTAAAATGTTGAAATAAGTGTATAGCCGGATAATATTACCGGCTATTATTTTGAGATTTATTTTCATTTTTTTCTGAAATGTCTAAATTTACAGATATGAAAACTTTTAAAAAAATAGATTGTTGGATCAATCTCTTATTGATTGGGTTTTTCCTTGTGTACAGTTTTATAAAACTGGACCATAGTTTTTTATATGGCTATTGTATAGTGGGAAGCTGGCAGATCATCAGCATGTTGGTACACGCATACAAAGGGTATTTTGTATCTAAGCACCATGCAAGGTATTATTACCAGGCAATTATTATGATTCTGCTCGCCAGTTTACTAATAGGCTGGATCATTTATCCGGTAGCATTTGCAATTCTATTCGCCTTATTGTTTACAGCACCAGCGCTGGCTGTTATCTATAGCGTGATCTGTTACAAAGAGCTTACCATAAAAATGAAACGACCGCTTCATGATTTAAAATAATCTTTTCACCTTTAAATATTGTTGTATGAATCACATTATCATCACTTATTGTTGTTACCTGGTCATCAGTATTAGCCTCACCATTTGGGTAGCCAAAACGTTGTTTAAGAATGGAAAAATATTTTTGTACGATATATTCCACGGTAACAAAGAGCTGGCTGACAGTGTAAATAATTTGTTACTCGTAGGTTTTTATCTGATCAATGTGGGCTACGCTGTATACACTTTACAGATCCACGATCCTATCTTAAATGTACAGGAAGTGGTAGAAAATCTTAGTTTAAAAATTGGTTTGATCATTTTGATATTAGGTGCGATGCACTTTTTAAACCTGTACATATTTTTCAGTTTACGAAAAAAAGCCATGAACCAACCCCAAAAAACCATTATCAATATCCCTTCTTAAATCATACCAGATGAAGCAAGAAACAACCATACTCATCTACGATAACGACTGTTTGCTGTGCAAAACCTATACGGGTATTTTTGTAAAAACGGGTTTGTTACCAGCATCGGGCAGGCAACATTTTAATTCCGTTGATCCAAAAATATTTTCGCTGGTGGACAAACAAAAATCCAACAATGAAATTCCGTTCATTGATCTAAATCAACAAAAAGTTTGGTACGGCGTTGATGCTTTGCTAGAGATACTGGGAGCAAAGTTTCCGCTCCTTAAAAAATGGGGGAACCTTCCTCACATAAAATGGAGCCTGCAACGTTGTTATAAATTGATCTCTTATAATCGCAAAGTAATAGTAGCCGCTGCTCCTGCTGCAGGCTACGATTGCAGTCCGGATTTTAATCTTTTTTACAGAATTTTTTGGTTACTGCTATTGTTTGGTTTTCAATGGTGGATGTTGCTTCCTATATATGAAGTGGTATTCGTCACAAATAATTTCCGGCAGGTCAGCTTTGATCAGATTCGAATAATTTACCTAAGTGTTTTAAGTCTCGGTGTAATATTTTCACTAAATGCAGGAAAGCAAAAAGGGATGGAATTTATGGGGCAGTGGATGATGACGATTACAATCAGTACCCTGTTATTTCTTCCAGTAAGTGTATTCCATACCATCGGCATTGCAATATCACGAGCTCTTGTATATTTTTATGGTGGAATGGCCACATTATTTATGTGTAAAGAGGGAATTCGCCGAATGCGCTATTTAAAATTTTTGCCCAAACATGAATGATAAACGGCACCCCACATGGCGATCGCTTAAGCACTGGCTTTTATCTGCTTTATCTTAACATTCAATTTACAATGACACGTGGGAGAAGAACTTTAATTAAAGTAACTTGCGGGTAGTGAACAAGCAAGCAGTAATATTATTTGACGGTGAATGCAATCTCTGCAATGGATCTGTGCAATTCGTGATTCGTAACGATAAAAAAAAGTTGTTTCAATTTGCCTCTTTACAAAGTGAGGGCGGTAAAGCCTTGTTAGAAAAATACGGGTTAAACAGCAACGACCTCAACTCCTTTATACTGATACAAAACGATAAGGCCTACTTCCAATCAACCGCTGCATTAAATGTTGCCAGCCAATTATCTGGCGTTGTTAAATTATTAGCCGGTTTTAAAATTGTACCGCCCTTTATACGTGATGCCGTTTATAAGTTCATTGCCAAAAACAGATACAAATGGTTTGGGCAACGAGATGCTTGTATGATACCAACACCTGAATTAAAATCCAGATTTTTAAACGATTGATCCATGAAAAAGAAAACCCTTGTTTTAGGCGCTTCCGATAACCCAGGCAGATACAGCTACCTCGCGATCAAAAAACTTACCCAACATGGCCACCCGGTAGTAGCCATTGGCAGAAAAAAAACGCAAGTAGGCATTACCGCTGTAGAAACAACTATGATTCCCTTCACAGATGTTCACACAGTGACGCTGTACCTAAACCCCACCAACCAACAACCTTATTACAATTATATTCTTGATTTAAACCCTAAAAGAATCATTTTCAATCCCGGTACTGAAAACGAGGCATTGGTAGCAATGGCGGAAGAAAGGGGAATAGAGGCCCTTTATAACTGCACCCTGGTAATGTTATCAACTCATCAATTTTAAAAGAATCAGATCCCACTTTAAAAAAAAATCGTTTCTACATAATAAAAGTCTAAAGCAGTCGTTTTAACTGTTAGAACTCATATCCAATTTATCTTACCAAAAATCAATACCATGTTATTTGCAAAAAAATACATGATCTTGCTACTGCTTTGCCTAACAACTGCCGTAGCGTCTGCACAAAACAAAGCCGCACTAACTGCCGACTTTGCCCACTTATCCAATAGCATATCTTTCAAAGAAAATATTCTTTCTGAAACTTTTAGCAAGCAAGAAGGCCAAAATATTGATGTAAACTTCAGCGCTGCATTTAATTTTCCAGGTACTGTCATCGGTCAGCAAAAGGTTTATGATAATCTTTATACCATCATCATTCGCTCTTCAGACTATAACGCAGCTCTACTTCAAATTTCCAAACAAATGAAAGCGGATGGAAGTATTTCCTATACTGGAAGAATTTTCAGCAATGGAGGTTCAGATGGTTTCAGCATAGTACCAGATGGCAAAGGAGATTATCAATTACAAAAATTTGAAAAAGCGGTAGTACTACAAGACTGCCATATACAATAACAACAAGCGTCAATAGAACGGCCCTAACGTTCCATCCAATATCCATAACTCATACACTAAGTAAAACTGAACACCATGAAAAACCTTTACGTCAGCTTAATTTTACTCGCAGCAATGCTCCAGCCCGGTGCATCCAAAGCACAAGTGGCCAAATTGAATAGTTTATCATCAGCAGAAGCAACCATCTATCTTGATTTCGACGGACACCAAGTGCAAAACGCTGCCTGGAACAATGGTAATCCTATTAACTGTTTACCGGCACCTTTTAGCAGCACACAGATCAATGAAATTTTTGGAAGGGTATCAGAAGATTTTCGTCCATTTAATTTAAATGTTACAACAGATGCTGCAAAATTTACAGCAGCTCCACTCAATAAAAGAATGCGTATTGTAGTAACACCCACCAGCAGCTGGTATCCAGCGGGTGTAGGCGGTGTGAGTTATGTTGGCTCTTTTACCTGGGGAGACGATACACCCGGGTTTGTGTTTACCGACAGGTTAAACAGCCACGTAAAATACACTTCTGAGTGCATCACGCATGAATCGGGACATACCGTAGGCTTATCACACCAGTCTAAATACGATATCAACTGTAATTTGTTAGCACAGTATCATGATGGCTTAGGTAGCGGAGAAATTAGCTGGGCACCAGTCATGGGCAACAGCTATCACCGCAATATGACGGGCTGGAACGATGGCCCTACCCCTTTTGGCTGTGCCAATACACAAGACAATTTGACCATCATCACCAATATCAATGGATTTGGATTTAGATCGGATGATCACACCGACCAAATGAACAACAACAGTTTTTCACTTACCGGCAGTTCTTTTAGTGCCGCGGGAGTGATCACTACTAATTCAGACAAAGATGCATTCAAATATGAGTTAACAGAAAATACAAACCTCAACTTTGACATCAAACCATTTAACGTGGGAGGAAACGCAGGCGCTAATTTAGATATAATGGTAGAATTGTACAAAGGTAATACGTTGATCAGAACCTACAGCCCTGAAAACTCTTTGAGTGTATCTGCGGATACCATGTTAAACGCAGGCACCTATTATTTCCTCGTATCAGGTGCTGGCAATGTGAACACCAATGATTATGGTAGCCTGGGATCTTATAGCATTATAGGTTTCAGAGGGGCGTTAGCCATCCATGACATCACACTCAATGGTACGGTGCAAAAAAACAAACACCAACTCAAATGGACCATTACTGCTGATGAACCCATCAAAGAACAGGTGATAGAAATTTCTTTTGATGGAATAAATTTTAAGCCCCTTTCCACAATAAACGCTTTGAACAAAACGTTTAACTATACAACAAACCAAAACGGCAATATCTATTACAGATTAAAAGTTACCTCTGTTATTGACCAAACTGCTTACTCAAATATCATAGCACTTAAGTCAACAGTTGCCACAGAAAAATTATTTATTGTATCTACTTTGATACAGAATGATATTACTGTAAACGCTGCAGAAAACTTCAACTATCGTTTAATGGATGCCAACGGCAGATTCATTGCTCAGGGAATCGGACTGAAAGGAACGAACCGTATCGATGTATCTAAACAATCGGGTGGACTGTATGTGCTGCAACTGATGAACAACAACGAACAACAAATAGAACGTATTATAAAACAGTAAGGTAGATTCATGTGTAAGTTTAGGGGACAGCGTTAGGGGCTGTCCTCTTTTTTTATGTATATTCCGTCCTCTTCTTCATTTTTCCACTTTTCCACAAAACACCAACAGTTAACCATTCCTTTATATTCTTTGTTGTATTAATAGGTAACTTTAAAAAACCTAAAAATTATGCAGTGGAGAAAATTCAATGGCGACCCTATTGAACTGCCCATCAAAAATGCAGTGGAACAGGTCATTATCAGAGAAAGCGAAGCCGGCAACAACCTCAAAGTTTGCATTGGCACCGACAGTCAGGTAAAAGGCAAAATCACCGAATTTGCCACTGTGATTGTTTTTTTACGCGAAGGACGCGGCGGTTTCATGTTTTTGCACAACGATTCTACTACCCAGCAATACAGCATTAAAGAAAGGATGCTGGTAGAAGTAGCCAAAAGTATTGAAATTGCTTACGAATTGTGCGACCTGTTTACGACACATGATGTAGACATGGAAGTGCACGCTGACATCAACACCAATCCGCAATTTAAAAGCAATGAAGCATTAAGAGAGGCCATGGGATATATTCTTGGGATGGGCTTTGCATTCAAAGCCAAGCCGGAAGCCTTCGCCAGCAGTAGTTGCGCCAACAAAGTGGTGAATTAATAACTGCCGGAAAAATATATCACCTGGATTATTGGTCGAACCTTAAAAACTGTTATCGGTCAAAAAATGAACTCATCTGCAGATGTGAGATCAATATCCTTTACACTTTACTCTGCCTTTTTTTTGAGCTCTTCATTCATTTCGTTGATGTAATTCAGGAGTTTATCTCTACCCGATTTTTTAACAGCACTGGTTACAAAGTGCATGGGTAGAAACATCCAGGTTTTGCGCATGGCATTCAAGAAATCTTTTACATTTTTATTGACGATCCGTTGCGATTCTTTATCGGCTTTTGTAAACACCAAGCTAAATGGTACTTCCCATTTTTTTAAATTTTCTAAAAATTCCAGGTCAATTTTTTGGGGCGTATGCCTGGCATCGATCAACACGAATACCTGCGATAAATTGGGTCTTTTGCGCAGGTAATTTTCAATCATCTGTTCCCACCTGCGCCGACTGCTGATGCTCACTTTTGCAAAACCATATCCTGGCAGATCCACCAAAAACCAATTGTACACGGTTTCGTATTTTTTATTTTCCCCGGTTGTACCGCTGCTGATCACGTCAAAATGATTGATCAATTGCGTTTTACCGGGAGATGAAGAAGTTTTAGCTAGTTTTTCGTTGTTGCACAGCATATTAATCAACGAAGATTTGCCCACATTACTCCTTCCAATAAAAGCATACTCTGGTTTGGTGGGTTCCGGGCATTTCTCAAATTCCGGACTGCTGATAATATAAACGGCTTTTTTAATATGCATAACGCGAAATTAGGGGGCAAATTTAACTTTTCTGCTTTTATCATTGTTAGATGCCAGAAACCCCTCAATTGTAAACGACGTATATTTGCACCCGATCATGACAAAATTTGCACACGACACTGTAGTTCCTGATAAAGCATCCTTGCAACCAAAAAAAGAACAGGTAGCTACGATGTTTGATGACATTGCTTTCCGTTACGATTTTTTAAACAGATTCTTAAGCGGAGGGATCGATCTTTGGTGGAGAAAAAAGGCATTGTCTTATTTAAAGAAAAAAGATCCCAAGATCATGCTGGATGTTGCCACCGGAACTGCAGACGTAGCAATTATGGCGGCTCGATTGCTACATCCTACCCATATTACCGGGATTGATATCAGCGATGGCATGTTGGATATCGGCAGAAAAAAAATACAAAAACTAGGTTTGACAAAATCCATCGAATTGTTAAATGGAGATAGCGAAGCAATAAATTTTGAAGACAACACGTTTGACGCTGTAACAGTGGCCTTTGGCGTAAGAAATTTTCAAGACCTGGAAAAAGGATTGGCCGAAATTTTACGGGTATTAAAACCTGGTGGGCAATTGGTGGTACTGGAATTTAGTAAACCAAAAGGGCAACCTGTTCAATCCTTCTATAACCTTTATATGAAAGTGGTGACCCCAAGTGTGGGCAAACTATTTTCGAAGAACCGCAAAGCTTATCAATACCTTGATGAATCTATTCAGCAATTTCCGGAAGGAAATTATTTTATCAGTATCTTGAACAACCTGGGATACCATCATACACAATACAAACCATTGAGCTTAGGAATATGCAGCATCTATTGCGGAGAAAAAAAATAATATTTTTACTGGCAGTCATTACTGCTATTTCTTTCTGTTCTTCGGCGCAGGTTCGCTACATCAACCTCGAAGACCATGATGAGAAATCTTTTCATTTTGGTATCAATGTGGGCGTCAACCGATCTCACTACAGCTTTACCCGTCATCCCCGGTTTTTACAATTCGACAGTGTTTTGGTAGTAGAAAGTGTGGGCAGTACTGGTTTAAACCTGGCATGGCTTGTGAACAAAAGATTGAGCAATCATTTTGATCTTCGTACTTTCCCCCTCAACTTAACCTTTACCGAAAAAGTATTTCAGTATTCTTTAAAATATCCCAACAGACCTGCCGGAGAAGATACCCTCACGATCCGGAAAGTGCAGGGTATTACACTTGCCTTACCCCTACAATTAAAGTTCAGCAGCGATCGTATCTATAATTTTAAAGTATATATGTTAGCCGGCGGTAAAGTAGAATACGATATGGCAGCCAGCAAGGGTGGTAAAAATTCAGAGGATTTAATGAAACTAAAGCCGATCGATTATGGGTTAGAATTGGGTATCGGTTTCCATTTTTATTTCCCCGTTTTTGTACTCACGCCAGAGATCAAACTCGGCTGGGGACTTAACAATATGCACCGAAGAGATGCAGACCTCAAATACTCCAATGTCATTGATAAAATGAATGCCAGAGGCATTACATTTTCGCTCACAGTTGAATAAGAAACTAAAAGTTAACGACTGACCTTTGTATAGGTGCAATATCATAAACCCTGACACATAGATCGGGTTTTATTAGAAATCATAATTCCTTCTAAACATATTCAATCGCATACCCGCACTGAACATCGTTGTATTTTGTTGCTTGCTGATACCAGCTAATTCATAATTGCGGTATAACATCGAAATTTCGAACATTAAATTTTCTTTCAACTCATAACTCACTTGCGCAAAACCATTGAAAACATTGGCTTGACGCCCACCTGCTACTTCAAACCCGTCGTTGGATGTTCGGGTTTGATAATTCCTGAAAATATTTCCCCCGAAATTTACACCGCCGCTGTCCAATCCTTGCTTGTAATAAATAGCCCTTGCGTACAATTGCCATTTAGGTGCGGGTTGATAATTAACAATCCCAATAAACTCCTGAAAGTTGGCACCTAAAGGATGAGCCAATGGTTGGTTGTAATGCGTGTAATTGCCAATGGTGTCTTTGTGAGAATAAGTAAACGGCCGAACTCTGTTGGTTTCAAACTGAAGGTCCAGGTTTTTTACACCAAAAGCATCAATATATTTAGCGCCTGCCTGCATGGCGAATTTGTTTACCCAACTGGTAGGATTGTTCCGTACCTCTTTTAAAATAAATTCATCTAACATGAACTGTCCGTAAAACTGCAAGCGGTGAGCTACGTTAGCTTTAAAGTCGATACCAGCCACCGCATTGTCTGGGCTCCCCACGGTACCTTCAATATGACGGTAAAAAATAATAGGATTTAGATATTGAAAATCGAAACGATTGGTTCTACCAAACACCACTCCTTCAAACAAACCAATGTTGAGCCAGCGGGTTACATTCATACTCAGGTGATGCATGGCTGCATACTTGCGCGGTAACAGCGAATCCCCTTTTTTCGTAAACTGTGGCATCAGCTCCATAAAAATATTCTGATAGTTTAACTTCCAAATTTTGGTGTTGATTTTTGCAAAGAGGTAGCTGTTGCCCCAATCGCTTAGAAACAAACTGCGGTAGCCATTGCCAATAAAATTTTTATCGTAACCAAATTGAAAGTCGATAAACTTGGCTGCATTAAACGTAAAAGAACCTCTTGCATCGAAATAATCAACGGCCGTTCCCTTAAATGTTTTGAAAAATCCCATGCCAGGCACAGCTCTTAGTTCCTTAACCTTGTCTTGAAAAAAAGCGGGACCACGTTCCTGATTTTCTGTGATAAAAGAAGAAAACCCAATTTTATTACCGATCAACCCACGCACCATCACTCCTCTTGTATTCAGAAAAATATTTTCATCAGTTCCCGATTCTCTGGATTGCTGTAACTGCAACATAGGATTGACAGCCAGAAAAAAATCTTTGTTTTTTACTTCAAAAAAATTAGCCTTGGTTTTATAAAATGATTTGAGCACCGGCCGTTTGCTGTTAAAGTCTGACTGATCGGTAGTCACCCATTCGCTGTTATTGAGTAACAGGCTACGCAGGTTATGCTCGTCCACTTTCGATAAACTTAGGCCCGTCCAGTCTTTATATTTATCTACCCCGGTGGAATCTAAATACCCCATTCTGGCGCTGTCCAAAAATTCGGCCTGCCGAACAATATATTTTCTGTTATAAGGTTTCAACGTAGAAAAATTCAGGTCGGTATTTCTTTGTTGTTTGATTTCGAGGCGATCTATGAAATGAACTTCTTTTGCGCCCTGATGGAAGTAAGTGGATTGTGCAGTAGCTGCAACGGGTAAAACAAAAAAGATAACTTTGAAGATGCTTTTAATAATTTGCATGTAGTTTTAGTTAAATTCAGATTTCATAATTCCAAGATATGCAAAAATACCTTTTTAAGAACATACAGATCGTGAATGAGGGCAAAATAAAAACGGCGGATGTTTTGATAGCAGATGGCCTCATTCAGCGGATCGACGCTAATTTAGAAGTAACCGAAAAGCTGATCGAGATAAATGGAGAAGGAAAACACTTGTTACCGGGTGTTATAGATGACCAGGTGCATTTTCGGGAACCCGGCCTCACGCACAAAGCCAATATCCATTCTGAAAGCAGGGCAGCCGTTGCGGGAGGCACTACCAGCTTTATGGAAATGCCCAATACCATACCCAATGCATTGACAATTGATTTGTTGGAAGACAAATACGAAATTGCCCGCAACAGCTCATTGGCAAATTATTCCTTCTTTATGGGGGTGAGTAACAACAACTCACAAGAGGCGTTGAAAGTAAATCAATTTAAAAAAGATATTTGCGGATTAAAAATATTTATGGGTAGCAGCACCGGCAACATGCTGGTTGACAGTCATACCACCCTTGATAAAATTTTCAGCGAATCGGAAGTATTGATCGCCACACACTGCGAAGACGAGCGGATCATCCGCAACAATTACGAGGCCATCAAAAAAACAGGTGTATTGCTTACTGCCGAACATCATCCCATTATCAGAGATGCGGAAGCCTGCTATGAATCATCATTAACTGCCATTCAGTTTGCAAAAAAATACAATACCCGTTTGCATATTCTGCACATTAGTACTGCCAAAGAATTACAATTGTTTGGCAATATGTTCCCTCTACCACAAAAAAGAATTACGTCGGAAGTATGTGTGCATCATTTACATTTTACTGCTGATGATTACGAACAACTCGGCTACAAAATAAAATGCAACCCAGCCATCAAATCGTCCGATAATAAAAAAGCATTGTGGGAAGCCTTGCTGGATGATCGGTTAGATGTGATCGCAACAGACCATGCGCCCCACCTTCTTTCAGAAAAACAAGGCCCTTATGAGCAGGCACATGCAGGTTTGCCGCTGGTGCAACACTCATTAGCGTTAATGTTATATTATCAACAACAGGGAATGATCAGCCTCGAAAAATTGGTGGAGAAAATGAGTCATGCAGTGGCGGATTGTTTTCAGATCAGCAACCGGGGTTATATAAGAGAAGGCTACCAGGCCGACCTGGTGATGGTAAACCTCCAGGAGGCCTACACTGTTAGTAAAGAAAATTTATTGTACAAATGTGGCTGGAGCCCGTTGGAGGGTTTTAGAATGCCGGCCAGTATTGAAAAAACAATGGTCAATGGACACATCGTTTATGAAAACGGACAGGTAATAGACTCTCATAGAGGACAAAGACTATCCTTTGACCGATCTTAACAAGCATTCATGGAAATAGACAAAACCACGCTCAGTGATCTTTCAATCTTTAATGGAGAAGAAGACTTCTCTGTGTTAAGCAGATTAAATCACACGCTCACCAGCAATGGCAAGGAACAGCTCAGGAAAACATTGGCAACTCCTTTACAAAAAATAGAAGATATCCGGGATGTACAACAAACCCTGCAATTCATTTTGCATAAGGAAGCCGAATGGCCCCTGGTAGTAAGCAATGGAACGATCATGGTGGTAGAACGTTTTTATGAATACAATTTTGACCCGCTGCCAAACGCCGTGACCAGTTTAACCGCACTCAATTATAAAATGCTGCACGGGCCAGATTATTCGCTCATCAAGTATTCTATCATTCATTGTTTCGATTTCATCAAAGGCCTGCAACAATTTGTAGAAAAATTTCTTTCGGAAGCTGCCCCTACGCCTATCCGCAAGTACCTCGAGATCGTTAAAAAAACAATTGCCGTTGAACCGTTGCAAATCATTTTTCAGCATAAAAAATCAGAAGAGCTTACAATACCACAACAATTGCAATTAGGACAATTTATCCGCTATCATTTTAAAAATAACATGCTCACGTTGTTGGCCATACATGCACAATTAGATGCCTGGTACGGCATGGCCATCACTGTAAAAAAGTTGCAATTGGTGTTCCCCGAATTCATCGAAAGTAATGAACCCATTCTTGAAGCAAAAGGGCTTTATCATTTGTTGTTACAACAACCCGTACCGTATGATTTGCACATGAGCCCTTCCACTAATTTTATTTTTTTAACGGGGGCCAACATGGCGGGTAAAAGTACCTTTATCAAAGCGGTGGGTACGGCTGTGTTTTTAGCACATATTGGCATGGGTGTACCTGCACAACAAATACAACTTAGTTTGTTTGATGGCATGCTCAGTAACATCAATGTGATCGATAATATCAGCAAAGGGGAAAGTTATTTTTACAATGAGGTACAGCGCATCAAAGCAACCATCAGCAAAGTAAATGATAAACGCAAATGGCTCATTCTTATCGATGAGTTGTTCAAAGGTACCAATGTACAAGACGCCATGAAATGCAGTACTGCTGTAATAGAGGGCTTGCTTAAAATTAAAAACTCCCTGTTCATCCTCTCTACGCATTTGTATGAAATCGGAGAAGATTTGAAAAAACATTCCAACATCAGTTTCAATTATTTTGAAACCAATACGCAGAACGGACAACTCAGTTTTAATTATCAACTCAGGGGTGGCATCAGCAACGACCGGCTGGGCTATTTGATATTGGAACGAGAAGGTGTCACTCAAATGCTGAAAGATTTGTAATTCCGCTTCTCAACAACCCCATAATAAGCTTAACATCTTCCCCCTGCAAAGTCTGTTAGTCATTTGCGGAGGTTGTTGCCTGTGTAAAATCCCCTTTCATTTTCCAAAATCTTTATATACATTAGCTGTATAAAACCGTACCCATGCTCATCAAAACATTTGGCAGCGCCGTTTATGGCGTAGAAGCCATCACTATTACCGTAGAGGTAAACGTTAACAACAAAGGCAAAAACTACTACATTGTCGGCTTGCCCGACAACGCTGTGAAGGAAAGTTTACAGCGCGTAGAAAGTGCGATCAAAAATATTAGTTTCTACATGCCCCGCACAAAACTGGTGGTGAACCTGGCACCGGCCGACATTAAAAAATCTGGTTCTGCATTCGATCTTCCCATTGCCATCGGCACAATCGCTGCAACAGACCAACTAGAACATCCTGAGCGGCTTGAACATTTTGTGATCATGGGAGAACTCAGTTTAGACGGCACTATCCGACCCATCAAAGGCGCATTGCCCATTGCGATACAGGCACGCAAAGAAGGATTTGAAGGGTTGATTGTTCCGGCAGCCAATGCCCGGGAAGCAGCGATGGTGAACAGCTTAAAAGTGTATGGGGTGGCGCACATCAATGAAGTCATCCAGTTTTTTAAACAGGAAGATAGTCTTCAACCCACCGTGGTGGATACCAAGGAAGAATTTGCTATTGCTCAAAGCAGTTTCGACATAGATTTTTCGGAAGTAAAAGGACAAGAAAACATCAAACGGGCATTAGAAATTGCGGCCGCTGGTGGGCACAATGCTATTTTGATTGGTCCGCCCGGCGCTGGCAAAACCATGCTGGCCAAAAGGTTGCCCACTATTTTACCGCCGCTTACTTTACAAGAAGCATTAGAGACCACCAAAATTCACAGTGTGGCCGGGAAGTTGGCAGAGAATGCTACGTTGGTAAGCAGGCGACCATTTAGGAGTCCGCATCATACTATTTCAGACGTGGCCTTGGTTGGCGGAGGCGGTAACCCTCAACCGGGTGAAATTTCTTTGGCGCACAATGGGGTGTTGTTTTTAGATGAGCTACCTGAATTTAAAAGAACGGTGTTGGAAGTGATGCGGCAGCCGATGGAAGAAAGAAAAGTGACCATCAGCAGGGCCAGGATAGCCCTGGATTTTCCGGCTAGTTTTATGTTGATAGCCAGCATGAACCCCTGCCCTTGTGGTTACTTCAATCATCCTGAAAGAGATTGTAGTTGTGGGCCGGGGGTAGTACAAAAATACCTGGGAAAAATATCTGGACCGTTGTTAGATCGGATAGATCTTCATGTAGAAGTTACGCCGGTTGCCTTTAGTGAATTGTCTTCGGCACATTCCGCCGAAAAAAGCGAGTCCATCAGAGAAAGGGTGATCAGGGCCAGAGAGATACAGGCCGAACGATATAAGCATACCGAAGGCGTGTACGCCAATGCGCAGATGAGCAGCAAAACGCTGAAACAGATCTGTGCCATTTCTGCTGCGGGTGCCAGTTTATTGAAAGTAGCCATGGAGAAGTTAAACCTGAGTGCCAGGGCCTACGACCGCATTTTAAAAGTGAGCAGAACGATTGCTGATTTAGACAACGTTGCAGATATATTGCCGGAGCATTTAGCGGAAGCCATACAGTATAGAAGTTTGGATAGAGAGGGATGGGGAGCTTGAGAAAAAGGAGGCTCACTGCCGCCATGTAGCTTTCTGCTAATGGCCAAAGCTTATCCTATACAGGAAAAGGGCACCACCACTTGACTTATCACTTGTGACTTCCTGGCATCTTCACCAACTTTATATATAGAAGACATTTGAGTACGGTTAATATTTAATAAATATAAAGAAGTTCGTTCGTGAATCCCTGATGCAATCATGGCAGCACTAAACGCCATTAAGTGATCGGCTTAACCGAACACTTGCCAGAGAAAGGTCAAATAAATGAACTTATTACACATACTTGTCAAAATGATTAACTTTCGCTCAAATTTTTTCGCCGCTGTTGGTGTTCACTAATCATTCTAATCGACAGCCTCAATCACCAGACGCCGCCGTGGGTGTTGTCACCTCCGCCTCGGTTCGTGTCTCCACGAACCGTATTTCGAACCATCTTATCGTTTCCTAAAATAGTATAAACCAAAAGTAAACTTAATGAAATCATTGAACCAAATACAGAACAAATTTAAAACTCATCTCGAAGGTCTTTTATAAAAGTAAATTCTTTTAAACCCATCTCGTAAAACTTAGCCGACGAATATTTATAATCGCAAATATATTTTGCTTAAAGCCTCCGCCTCGGTTCGTGTCTCCACGAACCGTATTTG
>JBBSDF010000006.1:0-98391 GCA_038249665.1 Chitinophagales bacterium | reverse complement strand
TCAAGTCTTTAATTTTTTGGGCAGAAAAGTCCCTTTTCTGGTAAAAAACTGTCCGATTAAGATATACATCCGTTTTGATTCTTCCCTCCCTAAAAACTACAAAGAGTGGTTTGTGCCCCAATATCATTCAGGTTTAATCTGAATATAATTTATCGGCAGCCCGCTTTCTAAACAAATGTCCCTCCCGTCACTGAGCAGAGCGCCTCCAATATCACGGAACAAGGTTGGTATTTTTTTAGCTTTTGGCATGCTTCTCTTTGCTACTGCAGGACAATTATTTTTTGCCTGTTCGTTCTGTGGTTGGAAATGCGACTGTTTCTGCCTACATTCAACAACTACTAAAATTTTAATTATATTAATTCAACGGATGATCTCTGGATAACCAGTTATTAAATCCCATACTGAGAAACATTTTACTCAAAGTTCAACCTGCTCTCCTTAACCTCGATGCTAAATTTTACTACTAGTGTCTGTGGTAGTAATGCAGCTCCATTGTAAATCAACTTTTAAATATTTCTTCTATACAGGAATATTATAGTTTCATATTTTATGCCAGTAATTTCACCCGCTACTTTGCTTATAAAATGTTGGTGAGGGTCGGCGGTCTATTGTTTTCAAGTTTTCAAACTTCAAAAACACTTCAAATGGTTCTTCAACCAAGCAGCTCTTTTTTAAAGCTTGGTGTGTTAAACTTGTCTTCCAATAAGTAATTTGTTTAGATATTTCTTGTCATTTAAGCGATCTGCTTTATTTATGTCTGTAATAGTACATTTGCTATTTAAAGCTGGATGGAAATATTTTCGCCAGGAGAACATCGAGCGTAGGTAATACTTACAATACAACCGAAATTCAAGATAAACCAACAATGAACTTTTAAAATAAAATTGTTTAGGAGTTCAGTTCGGGTTTCAATACGTTTTGGGGAAATGTCGGTTGTCTTGTAAGGATAGCACATTATATTTAAGTGCGCAATCGGCTATTTACAATATTTGTTTAAGCATGGCTACCCATAAATTTAAAGACAATATAATAGCCGCAATATCAGCAGTATAAAAGGCTACGTTTGAGGCAGGGGCAAATCTATTTAAGAGTCGGTGCTTAATCATACACCCGTTCATATTGGAAAAGAATTTAGAATTAAATTTCTATTCTTAAATTTCAACTATATCGTGGTCTATTTATAATTTGAATACAAAATAGTACTTCATGAATGTCAATCCTGCCAATAGGTTACTACATCCTTTCTATGTACCAGTCTAATTTAGTTTTAATTTTTTTACATTCTAAAATTACATTTATGATCTTTTGTATTCTATAAAATGCTGTGCTACTTTTTACAACGTAATCATATGCATGATGGTGAATACAGTTAATAGCAACTTCGATAGAATCTTGGCTGGATAACATTATAACAGGAATAGCAGAATTAAACATTTGTATTTTGTCAAGGGTTTCTATCCCATTAATGGCGTGCTGATCTATTCCGTTAAGATGGTAATCAAGGACAATGATATCCGGCCTGTGATCAAGATTTTCAATGCAAAGTTCTCCCGTAGCATATGTTTCAACAATTATCCCTTCTAGTTGCAGAAATTCTATTTCTAATGATCTTAGGAACAACGCATCATCATCTACTAAAAAGATTTTTATTTTTTGTTCTGTACTCATTGGTTTGCTGCTTTTATACTGTTAAACTCTTTTTGTAATTCATCACATGCCTGTGTTAGTACGTTTTCCAATTGGGACACCATCTCTTCAATCCCTGTTGACCTTTCCTGCATTATCGCTAATTCCTGAATTTTCTTTGCCATTATTTCAAAATCGTGATTGATACCAACTATAGAAAATGATGGAATCATTTTATGTACAGTAGCTTGTAAAATATACCAGTCTTTATTCAACAAGCTATCCTTCATAGACTTTATTAAGGGTGGCGTTTGTTCTAAGTATAAGGAAATCATTTCCATCATTAATGCAGGGTCAGATTTTGTACGTCGATTCAGATATTCAAGGTTAATACAGGAAGATATGTTGGGTAAATTATGTACAGATCCGATATTGGGTATCGGCTTTCTAACCAATCCCAGGATCTTTTTAAATAACACCCTTTCATCTACAGGTTTAGCAATGTAATCGTTCATACCTACGGCTTTGCATTTAGCCAAATCTACTGTGGTTACATCTGCTGTTAAAGCAATAATTGGAATCGACGAATTCATTTTGGTACGAATATATTCAGTAGCTTCAAACCCATTCATTTCTGGCATTTGCAAATCCATCAGAATAATATCATGGTTATCGGTTTTCAATTTTTCGATAGCTATTTTTCCGTTGTTAGCAATATCATATTCAAATCCAAAATCATCCAGCAATGTTTTTATTAGTAATTGGTTGAGTGCAATATCTTCTACTACCAAAACTTTTATGTTTTTAATGGGCGGGCTTTCTTCCGTAATTTCTGCTTCCAGAGTTGCTACAGCGTTTGTTTTTTTAAAGGGCAAAATAAAACTAAATGTTGACCCTTTGTCTAAGATGCTTTTTACTTTAATTGAACCACCTTGTGGTTCCACCAGTTGTTTGACGATAGCCAATCCAAGGCCAGTACCGCCATACAACCTTGAGGTACCACTTGATGCTTGTTGAAAATTATCAAATATTGTCTCCAGTTTATGTTGTGAAATGCCTATGCCTGTGTCGCTAATTGTAAATTCTACCATCACGTCTTCACCAATTTCTTCCAGCAATTTTATGCTTACGGTTATTATCCCTTTACTGGTAAATTTAACTGCGTTGCTTACAAGGTTTAAAATAATTTGGTGCAATCGAACCGGATCACCCAATAAAACTTCAGGAATTCTGCAATCGTATTCTTTTATCAACAGCAAGTTTTTTTCCTGGATTTTTGTTTCAAACAGATGCAACATTGCAGAAATAGACAAATCCATTTTAAAAGGTATTTGTTCAAAAGTCATTTTACCTGCGTCTACTTTTGCTAAATCAAGTATATCGTTGATGAGTAGAATTAATGCATCGCCACACATTTTAATTGCTTGCAGGTATTCTTTTTGCTTGGCTGTTAATGTCGTTTTCAATACCACTTTTGTAAAACCGATTATCGCATTCATGGGTGTACGTATTTCATGGCTCATGTTTGACAAAAACTGCTGCTTTGCTTTCACAGCATCTTCAGCAATGAGGGTGGCACTTTCTGCCTTTCTGGTTGCTTCTTCAGCAATGGCTGTAGCTTTTTCCGCAAATACTTTGGCTTCTATTAATTCTGTAGCAATTTTTTTTTGCTCAGTAATATCTCTTGCGACGATTACTGCTCCTAATATATTTCCTCGGTCGTCTTTGTACACAGACCCATTACACAATACATTGGTGTAAACACCATCTTTTATAGTAAGCGGGTAATCTGTGATAAACCCTTTTTCAAATATTTGCTGATAGGCAATCTTTGCATGTTCGGGCTCCGTTACAAATTTGTAAAAATCGGCACCAATAATATTACTCCTAGTTTGTTCGGTTGCATTCAGTGTGGCCTCATTTACATCAATAATTTTACCTTCAGTGCTAATTGCAAATAATGGATCTCTGCTTGCTTCTATGATGCTCCTTGCATATTGCGATGCCAGTTTGATAGCGGAGATATCCCTGGCCGCTGCAAACACACCAAGTACTTTTCCTTCATCATCTTTATAAACCGATGCATTATATAATACGTCGGTTAACTGGCCGTTTTTATGACGGATAGTGAGTGGATAATCTGCGACTACTCCTTTCTCAAAAACTTGCTTATAGCCTTCACGAGCCTTTTCTGGCTCCGTAAAATAATCTGAAAAATCTGTACCGGTTAGTTTCTCTCTTGTTTCACCAGTTACTTTTGCCGATGCTTCATTTACATCCGTAATTTTACCCTCGGGAGAAATAGTCACCAATGGATCTGTGCACGCTTCGATCAGACTTCTTGCATATTGGGAGGCTTTTTTTTGTAAGTTACTGAATGCTTCCAGTTCTTTATTTTCAATAACACGTTTATCTTTCTCTACGTTTTGAAAGTCTAACTCTATATCTGCTAAAGCTAACTCTGCTGCTCTTTTTTCTTTTTCTTCGTTTTGAAAAGCAAGCTCTTTGTTGGCCACAATCAGCTCAGTTGCTCTTTTTTCTTTTTCTTTGTTCTGAAATACTAGTTCTTTATTGGCAATGATTAATTCATCTGCCCTTTTTTCTTTTTCTTCGTTTTGAAATACTAATTCTTTATTGGCAATAAATAGTTCTGCCGCTATTTTTTCTTTTTCTGCGTTTTGAAAAGCAAGTTCTTTGTTGGCAATAAATAGTTCTGCCGCTCTTTTTTCTTTTTCTTCGTTTTGAAATACCAATTCCTTATTGGCAATGATCAATTCATCCGCTCGTTTTCCTTTTTCTTTGTCCTGGAATGCAAGCTTCTTGTTGTTAGCGAGAATGAAGGCAGTTATATCTCTAGACAGGGTAGCAACTCCAATTATTTTTCCTTTTTCATTTTTTATCGGGGAAACGGAATGTGAAACATTAATGACAGCGGCATCTTTTCTTATTCGCCTGGTTTCGTAATGTGGAACGACATGCCCTTCTCCAATTCGTTTTAATACTTCTGCAAATTCGTCTGGTTGATCTGGGGGGATCAGAAAATTATAATTCTTCCCAATTACTTCTGCACTTGTAAACCCATAAATTCTTTCAGCTCCTTGATTCCAGAAAGTGATCGTCCCCTCTAATGTTTCAGCTTTTATTGCCAAATCAGATGATTCGATGATGAGCGATGGCAGCTTTCCCTTGTTTTCATATTCAGCCAGCCATTCGAAATCAGCAATTTGTTGTATCGATATTAGTGCCATTGGTTCAATATGTTTTAAGTTCATTTCCAAGGTCTTCTATAGGTTTTCTTCTTCTTTCATTTAATTGCAGGAAGTAAGAAGGCGTAAAACCGGTTACTTTTTTAAATTGGGTAGAAAGATGACCCAAACTGCTGTATTGTAATTTATAAGAGATTTCGGTAAGGTTCAGTTCGTCATACATCATTAATTCTTTTACTCTTTCAATTTTGTTAATGATGATGAATTGCTGGATTGTCATACCCTGCACTTCCGAGAATATATTTGATAAATAGGTGTAGTCAAAATTTAATTTTTTGCTTATAAAGGCTGAATAATTTATGAGCGGCAACTCATCTGAATGGTAAATCATTTCTGTAATAGAATGTTTGATTTTTTCAATCAATATTGCTTTTTTGTTATCCATCAATTCAAGACCAGAAACCTGTAAAGCAATATTTAATTGTTCTAATTGCGCCGCAGTAATAGTTTCCATAATCTCCACTTCCCCCAATTCGACTACCACATGGTGCAATCCAAGTTCCCTCAAGACTTCTTTAAGCACAATTTTGCAGCGTTTGCTTACCATGTATTTTATAAACAGCTTCAATCAGGAAATATTTATTTTTTGTAATGTACGGCCTATTAATGGCTATTGGTGAATCGCTACAAGATCGTGACCAAAGTTGTGTGAATTATGTAACATTTGTAAATAATTGTATAAGCTTAACGCGTATTTACTCATTAATGACTGGTTCCTATTCTACTACATAATTTTGCGACTAAAAAAGATAAAAGGTTAAAAAACAGGTAAATACAAAACAAAAAAGAATGAATTAATGATTCATCTCGCTCAAAAGTCATAAAATGGTTCAAAAAATCAAATTGATTCGAACATTTACATAATAGGCAGAAGATATTTTAGTAGCTTGTTGCAGCAGTATAAAAGGTAATATGAAAATAAAACGGGACCCGTAATCATCCCCCTTATGAATTGGCAAAGAATAAGTAACGAGCTCCGTTAAATTAATGTTTTATTGAATATATTCTATTTGCTGGTATTGATCGGCGATTTCTTTTGTATCTTTTTTTCTTCCAATCACATAACCCCCCGCGGCACCAATAACTGCACCGATAACCGCGCTTTTACCTTTTTTCTTGCCGATAACAGCTCCGGCTACAGCACCGCTTACACCACCAATAATCGCTCCTTGTGCCGCTTTGCTGATCCCCGTCTTTTTTTCAGGTGCAGCTTCTTTATCTGCCGCTACTGGTTCATTGCCAGTACTGGTAGGTACATTTGCGACGGCAGGTTCAATAGCAGGGACTGGCGAGGGTAGCTCTGCCACACGAGGAACAACAGGTGGAATATATTCAGGAGCAACGTATGGCAGAGGCCGTTGAACGGGTCTTTTGATTGGACTTTTTTTTCGTTGTACAACCGGCTGAATTGCTTCTTTTGTAACTTCTTCCTGCAACGCCACATCTGTACTGCTATTGCTTTTGTATAAAGAATCATCTAACAGCACCATGACTCTTGCTGGTATTTCTTTTTTGTCGTTGCAGGCTGAAAGGATCAGCGAAGCGATCACGCTCAAGGATAGTAGTAATTTTTTCATCGTAATGAATTTTAAAGTGAATCAATTTAAGCATAGGATGTATTTGTTCCCTTAACGTTTAATGGTAGCATCACACCAAACCCGTTTTTTTGATATTTATAACATTTCAGCATTGCCCGTATAATGTTTTTATATCCACATAGGAACCAACTCCGCTTACGTTGTTTTTGCGCATAAAAAAAAAGTCTTCTCAAATCCTGGTAAGAAGAAAGGGGAGTGAGTGACTTTTAAAAAAATATAGAAAGAGTGTTTACGGTTTTTTCAAAACCGTTTCAAATAATTTAAAAATACGTTTGTACTCATCCGTCCAGCTGCTGGGCTCTGTAAAACTATGGTCTTCCATGGGGTAGGAAGCAAGTTCCCAATTGTCTTTACCCAGTTCAATCAAGCGTTGGGTCAATTTTACTGCATCCTGGTAGTGTACATTCACATCTACCATACCATGGCAAATGAGTAAGTGACCTTTTAAACCCTCTGCAAAATAAAACGGAGAACTTTTTCTGTAAGCAATGCTATCGTTGAAAGGTTCATTCAAAATATTAGCCGTGTAGCCGTGGTTATATTGCGCCCAATCTGTAACAGGTCTTAATGAAGCGCCTGCTGCAAAACTGGATGGCTCATTAAACATGGCCATCAATGTGATGAATCCTCCATAAGAACCGCCATAAATGCCTACTCTGTTTTTATCTACACCGTAAGTTTTATGCAGATAGGCTGCAGCATCAATATGATCTGATAAATCTTTGCCACCCATGTGTCGGTAAATACCCGTGCGCCAGTCTCTACCATAACCTGCACTGCCTCTGTAATCAATATCCATCACATAATAACCTTCGTCTGCTAATAAATTATGGAACATGTATTCACGGAAATAGCTGCTCCACCATTTGTGTGCATTTTGTAAATAGCCAGCTCCGTGTACAAAAATGACAGCTGGTTTTTTCGGATCGGGATTAGAAGGTTTATATACCCGGGCATACACATCAGCGCCATCACTGGCTTTGAAGCTGATCACTTCCGGATCTTTCCAGGCGTAGGTTTTAAATTCATCGCTTTGTGCTTTGTTGGTGACCTGTACCATCGTTTTTTCTTTCCCTGTTTCCTGCACAAACAATTCTGTGGGTTTGTTAGAGTAGGAGTAAAGCGTGGCCATCCACTTCTCATCTGGTGAAATACTTACTTCGTTGTTGCCGGTAAGTGTGGTAAGTTTTTCTGCTTTACCACCGGTTACGGGTAAACGATAAAAATGTTTTTCTCCTGGATGTATTTCGTTGGTTGTAACGTAAAAATATTTTTTGTTAGCGGATAGTGCTGCTTCCTGCACTTCATATTTGCCAGCAGTGATGGCTTGTTTTTGAGCAGTAGCAGCATTGGCAACATACAGATGACTGTAGCCACTATTTTCTGAATGGTACCAGAATTGTTCTTCATCGATCCAACCTTTTCTGTTGAATCCGGGGCCACCAACCCAGGCTTCATCTCTAATGCGATCAATGCTTTTAATAGATGCAGTGGCAACTTCCCATACGGCCAACCAACGGTCTTTGTTGTCTTGTGAACGTACATCCAGCAAAAGGTATTTGCCGCCAGGCGACCATTCCGCATTGCTGAAATTAACGGCCCTTGAGGTTAGTTTTTTATTTTTTTCTTCCCATACCGCCGGGTAATCTTTCAAGTATGCAGGCAAATCCTGAATGCCCGGCAATGTGTCGGTACTCATTTTATACAAAGTGTCTTTCTCCCGATCGTACACAAACATTTCTGAAGTCCCTAAGTTTTCTCCCACTTTTGTACGTGCCGGAATATCTGATGTAAAGCCAGATTCCGTTACATAATTTGGCACGATGGTAGCTTTGTTGCCGGTAGCTTGCTTAAACAAACGATAAGTTACAAAACGGCCATCTGCACTCAAACTCAGGTTCTGTAAACTTTTATCTTCGATGTTGATCAATTTTAATTCTTTCTCTTTGGGTAAGTTATTGTTGTAAGCAAGCGTAGCAGCTCTTTTATCTTTCCTGGTTTTAAGTACTTCAAAATATTGAAGCTGGTCTTTGTTCAGCCATTTTTCTTGCAGGTTTTCTGCTTCGCGAGGCTCTCTGCCAGCAGGTCTGTTTGTTCCTGCGACGCCAGCGCCAGCCTGTATCCTGGTTAACTGCCTGGTTTCCCCGGTTTGGATATCCCAGGCATATAAATTCTGACTTCTGGAATACACCAGTTTGGTTTCGTTGAAAGAGAATTGTGGGTTCGACTCGAAGTCGGTGGTTTGTACCACTCTTTTTGTTTTACCAGATTTCAGCTCTGTATAAAACACATCTCCTCCCTTCACATATGCATAGGCTGTTTTTTTTGTATTGTACTGCACACTGCCGTCTAACCGTAATTCTTGTTTTGCTGCAGCAGATACTTTTTTGGGAATATAGTTACCAACCGTAATCGCATACAGGGAATCGGAAGGGGCAGCATCCGGATTCCAGTTAAAATAAAGTGTTTTGCCATCGGCACTCCATTGTGGGTTTGAAGGGGAACTACCAATCCATTTGGGATCACGCATAATTTTTTCAACAGTTAATTTTCCCAGTGTTTTTTGGGCCATCAGATGGGTACTGCACAGCAGGCATAGTAAGGATAAGCATCTCAGCATCATGTAGCGTTGTTTTTGAATCGTAAATATATCCGATTCCTGCTTTATAGAGATGACCGTTTAAAAAAATCTTCCTTGCATCCATTATTTTTACAATGTTTCCGGACGCCATATCCATCCATATTTCGAAAAGAAATGAAACCAACTAAAGTGTTCAGTTGTACACGACAACTTTTTTAAGTATGTTTTTTTACTACCTTCAAAAAAAAGTAATTATGAGGATATTTTCATTAATGCCTTCTTTCCTTCTTTTCATATTGGTTTTTACGGCTTGTAGAGAAACCAAAAAACAAGGGGCTAACAATTCTGCAGAAACAATGATTGATTCTAATTGGTTTGTATCATCCAATATTTACGAGGTCAATTTGCGGCAATACACTTCAGAAGGAACCATCAAAGCTTTTGAGAGAAGTTTGCCCAGATTAAAAGAAATGGGTGTTGAAATATTGTGGTTCATGCCAGTTACGCCCGTCGGCATTGAAGGCAGAAAAGAAACTACTAAAGACAAGGGTAGTTATTACGCCGTACGCAATTACACGGCTGTTAACGAAGACTATGGAACGATGGAAGACTGGAAAAAATTTGTAAAACAGGCACATGAAATGGGTTTCAAAGTGATCACCGATTGGGTGGCCAACCATTCAGCGCCCGATAACCCCTGGGTTAACAATCATCCTGAATTTTATGCAAAAGATTCTACAGGGAAAATGATTGCACCATTTGACTGGACAGACGTAAGGAAACTAGATTATAGCAACCGTGGTTTAAGAGACAGTATGATCGCAGCCATGAAATTCTGGGTCACCGAAACAGGTATCGATGGATTCCGTTGTGATGTAGCAGGCGAAGTTCCTACCGATTTCTGGAAGGAATGCATAGATGCATTGGAAGCTATTCGACCAGAAATATTTATGTTGGCAGAGGCTGAAAAACCTGAATTGCACCAGGCGGGTTTTGATGCCAGTTATGCATGGGGAGCGATGCATGCCATGAGCGACTTGTACAAAGGAAAAATCAAACTACTTACATTCGATTCCTTGCTCAACGCCAATATCAGTTCACATCCGGCCAATGCGCCAAGAATGTTTTTTACTACCAACCATGATGAGAACAGCTGGAACGGTACCGAGTATGAAAAGTTCGGCAATGCCGCCAAAGCTTTTGCAGTGTTTAGTCAAACCATGGGGCATAGCATTCCGTTAATCTACAGCGGACAAGAAATGCCGAATAAAAAAAGATTAAAATTTTTTGTGAAGGATACGATACAATGGACAGGGAATTATGAAATGGCGCCATTTTACAAAACGCTGCTTTCTTTGCGGAAAAGCAACCCGGCACTTTCCACGGATGCCAGCTACAAAAAATTATCAAGCAGTAAGTCAGCCGCTGTGTTCGCTTTTTTGAGAGAAAAAGCCGGGCGCAAAGCGGTGGTGGTCATCAATTTTTCGGATGCACCTCAAAAATTTCAAGTGAATGATGCCGCTATCAACGGCCAGCCAATAAATATTTTTATGGGGGTCAAAGAAAAAATAAGTGATACGCACACCTTCAGTGTAGAGCCATGGGGCTATTTCGTGTATGATTATCAGTAATCAGAAAGGCCTGGATTCTATTTGTACGAAGTATGCGTGTATAAAAACTTGCATGCTTTTTTTGTAGAGTCAATTATTATTGTATTTTTAGCATTGTGTAAATTTTACACTTTGTAAAAACGATTTGCCTGTTCAGATTTTTTACAGCCATTACTTTAAAAGATTGCTATGTCTTCATCTACTGCTTCACCGCAACGGAAATTATCATTCTGGGAACTTTGGAATATGAGCTTTGGCTTTTTTGGAATTCAATTTGGATTTGAATTACAAAACTCAAATGTGAGTCGCATTTTTGAAACGCTTGGCGCCAACAAAGATGATATTCCTATTTTATGGATTGCTGCACCACTCACCGGTTTACTGGTGCAACCCATCATTGGTTACCTCAGTGATCGTACCTGGCATCCCTACTGGGGCAGGCGTAGGCCTTTCTTTTTTATTGGTGCGATATTAGCCACGATCGCTTTGTTCATCATGCCTAATTCACCCAGCCTCTGGATAGCAGGGGGTATGTTATGGATTTTAGACGCTTCCATCAATATTTCAATGGAACCTTTCAGGGCCTTTGTTGGGGACAAATTAACGCCTTCACAAAGAACGGCTGGTTTTGCGATGCAAAGCTTTTTTATTGGGATAGGGTCTGTGATCGCAGCTTTGCTCCCTTGGGTATTTACCAACTGGTTTGGTTTCAGCAATACTGCCGACGCCGGTGAAATTCCAGATTCTGTAAAATGGTCGTTTTACCTGGGAGGTGTCGCTTTTTTAGGAGCGGTATTGTACACGGTGTTCACCACGAAAGAATTTCCACCAGAAGACTTAGAGAAATTTAAACAGGAAAAAAAGGAAACCACTTTTAAGGATGCATTACGAGAAACATTTGGTGGTATTTTTAAGATGCCTACCACGATGAAGCAGTTGGCCTTCGTACAATTTTTTACGTGGTTTGCATTGTTTGCCATGTGGATATACTCTACCAATGCGGTTACTGCCAATAAATACAACATGAAGGTAGATCAACAATTGGTGACCAAGATGGAAACCGCTTTAAAATCGGATAGTCTGAAAATGGCTACAGAAGCGGCTTCGCAAGCGACCGGTTTGATAGACCTTGCAAAAGAAAAACTACAAAAACGAATATCTTCTCTGCAAAACGACGTGAAAGAAATTCGGGATTACCGTGCTACACACAATCCGGTCGTTATTTCTGTGAACCTGGCCAATCATTTCTCTGATAGCTTAAATACGAACACTACCGCTTTAGAAAAAGTAGAATTGAAACGTGTGCAACAAGAATACAATGATGGGGCAGACTGGCTCAACGTATGCTCTAGTGTGCGCAATGGAGTAGCCGCATTGTTTGCTTTTATTTTACCCTTGATTGCAGCAAGAACCAATAGAAAAATTACTCACCTTATTTGTTTGATCATTGGTGGAATCGGATTGATCTCCATTTATTTCATCAGCAATCCAACCTACATCATTGTTTCGATGGGAATGGTAGGTATTGCATGGGCAAGTATCCTCAGCATGCCGTATGCCATGCTCTCCAATGCTTTGCCTGCCAATAAAATGGGATACTATATGGGGGTGTTCAATTTCTTTATTGTAATTCCACAAATCGTTGCTGCCAGCATCCTGGGCTTTTTTACCATGAGGGTATTTGAGGCAAATACTCTTAACACCATTGTATTGGGTGGGGTATCGATGATATTGGCAGGGCTCCTCACTTTATTAGTAAAAGATGATGATAAAAACTAAATCTGTATGAAAAAATTATTGCTTTTATGCGTTTACGTTAGTCTAGGTTTGGTAACATGGGCTCAAGCCGATTTACCGAAAGCTTATCCTACCCATTGGTTTGCTGGCATGAAAAATTCATTTGTACAAGTGATGTTGCAGGGCAATCATATTGGCAATGCTTCTGTTTCTTTAAATTACCCTGGTGTGAAATTGGTAAAAGTGCATAAAGTTGAAAATGCCAATTATTTGTTTCTTGACTTGAGTATAAGCGCAGCAACCAAACCAGGCACTTTGCAATTCAGTATGAAAGAGGCCGGAAAAACTTATCGATTACCGTTTCAACTAAAAACAAGAAGAAAAGGAAACGGGAGTAGTTATGCACAAGGCGTAACATCGAAAGATTTTATGTACCTCATCATGCCAGATCGTTTCAGCAATGGCGACCCCGGTAATGATCAGGTACCTGGAATGAAGGACCAAAGTTTGCGTAGAGATACCGTTTATAACAGGCACGGAGGTGATTTGAAAGGAGTAGAAAATAAGATAGACTATTTAAAAGAGTTGGGTGTAACGGCCATTTGGCTCAATCCCATCATCGAAAATGATATGCCCACCCGAACCGAACACGGGTACGCCTTTACCAATCATTATAAAGTTGACCCACGCTTGGGTGGGGATGCAGCTTACCAAAGTTTAATAGATGCTGCCCATAAAAAAGGCGTAAAAATAATTCAGGATGCAGTGTACAATCATGTAGGGGTTCATCATCATACCGTGGTAGATCCACCCATGAAAGACTGGTTGCACCAATGGCCGAAATACACCAACACTACTTACAAAGACCAGGTATTGTTTGACCCATACGCCAGCAAAAAAGATGTAGCGGTGATGGCAGATGGTTGGTTTACCCGTGAAATGCCCGATTTAAACCAAGACAATCCTTTCGTAGCAAATTTTTTAATACAACATGCCATTTGGACGGTAGAAGAATTTGGAATTGATGGCTGGAGAATTGATACCTATGCCTATAATGATCTCAATTTTATGAATCGTTGTAACAAGGCATTGGTTACTGAATTTCCTGCACTCACTCTATTTGGTGAAACATGGGTGCACGGGGTTCCTAATCAAAGTTATTTCTGTGAAAACAATTATAATATTCCCTTTAAAAGTAACCTGCAGGCCGTTACTGATTTTCAAACTTTGTGGGGTATTACAGATGCCATGACCAAAGATTTTGGTTGGAACGATGGCGTGAATAAATTGTACACGACTTTGGCGCAAGACTTCGTGTACAAAGATCCGATGCGCAATGTGATTTTTTTAGACAATCATGATCTATCGCGTTTTTATTCTGTAATTGGTGAGGACACAGAGAAATATAAATCGTCTTTAAGTTGGTTGCTTACTTGTAGAGGCATTCCACAATTGTATTACGGCGCAGAAGTGAATATGACGGGTGTTACCAGTCCGAATGATGGTTTTGTACGGCAAGATTTCCCCGGAGGCTGGCCATCCGATGCCGTCAATAAATTTACGGTGGCTGGCAGGGTAGGGAGCGACCAAATGGTATGGGATCTTATTGCAGCTTTGGCAAATTTCAGAAAAACGGCATCGGCTATAACCACTGGTAAAATGATGCAGTTTGTTCCCGAAGATGGGGTGTACGTATATTTCAGGTATGATGCTAAACAAACGGTGATGGTAGCCATGAATACTTCAAAGGAAAAAAAGGAAGTGCGGATAACGAATTTTGCTGAGCGTACCAAAGGGTTTACACAGGCGAGGAATGTGATCAGTAAAGAAACAAAAGCGTTGAACGATTTTTCATTGGAAGCGCATCAAACAGTGGTGATGGAATTAATAAAATAAGAATTACCCGTTTTTTTAAAATAATATTTTTAACCGGAGCTGGTCTCCGGTTTTTGTTGAATGATATTTTGGACAAGGCAAATGTTGGCGCAAATACGGAGCGCAGGGAAATTGTGCGGGGTATCTTTTTTAATAAAGCCTTTTATGCCGTAATTCGTATAGGAAAGGCATGGCAACGATACGCTATACAAAAACCACGACCGCATATCTGCGCCAGCAGAATACAATTTTTACAAAAAGAAAAGAGCAGGCTTCTGGCCTGCTCTTTTCTTTTTGTAGGATAACAACGATTTAGAAATTATACCCAATCCCAACAGATAATGCTGGTAAAATACCGCTTAGTGCATCACTATTATCAAATGAGGAGGAACTGCCTTCCTTTGCCTTTAGGTTAATGTATGATATACCGCCATTTAAATCCAGAGAAAAACCACCCTTCCATATCCACTGATGACCGATAACCAGTTTTGAAGTAAGGCCTCGAACGTCTGCCCTTTCGTCAAATTCATTTTTTATTGTTCCGAAAATTCCACCTATTCCAGGTGCTAGATATGTACCTTCTGGCGCAAGACCGGTAAAATAATACCTATATTCAACAGCTGCCCCGAGAAGGCTTAACCTGTCGCCGCCGCTTTTAAAAAAGCCGAAGGTTGGAGAAATGACAAAAGAACTTTTATTAGTAATGGCTCTCTCATAAGATAAGCTTCCTAATCCTACCAGTGCTCCTAGTGGATTAATCCTGGCTACATTGGGTCGTTCGCTTTGCGCAAAGGCAGCATTGCTGCACATAAGAATGCCAACTGCAACTGCAGTTAATTTTTTTTTCATTTGCATGTTAGTTTAGTTTTTTAAAATTGTACAAATAAGTATTGTATGCAAGATATCATTTAAAAATAGACTTAAAAATCTATTTTTTTACTGCTGTAGGTAAGCTTTCTCCGTCATTCTAATGCCGCCCTCGGGGCTTCGAACCACGGCATTTCAGACTCTTTTCGCCACCGATTCAGATATGCAGCGCGAGCAAAGTTTGCCGAGATATTTGTGCCAATAAAGTCTTATGTCTTAATTCTTGTAGGGTGTGCATGACACTGATACGACTTACTCAAAACCAGACTGGCCATTTCCGCTAGTAGTGAGGAACGTAGTCGGTAAAAAAACAAAAGCGTTGAATGATTTTCTTTGGAAGCCTATCAAACAGTATTAATGGAATTTAATAAAATAAAAATTGCCCATTTTTTTAAAATAATATTTTAAACCGGAGCTTGTCTTCGGTTTTTTGTTGAATGATATACCTGGAAAAGGATTGAAATATTTATCAAAATAAAATAATTTAAAAAAAAGATGACTTTTTTTTTCTCCGTTTCAGCTATTGTGTATAAATTACACTATAAACTGTTTGCATATGAAAAAAATCTTACTCTCCTTTTTGGGACTGTTGTGCTTTGTTACAACCTTTTCT
The DNA here is from genome assembly GCA_038249665.1 of Chitinophagales bacterium. Taxonomy (GTDB): domain Bacteria; phylum Bacteroidota; class Bacteroidia; order Chitinophagales; family Chitinophagaceae; genus Ferruginibacter. The sequence goes on along the minus strand of JBBSDF010000006.1, from coordinate 82,618 downwards.
CAACTACTTAGCTGGAGCCCCGTATTTCCTACAGAGAATACCACCACATTCGAAATAACCGTAGACGCCACCAAGGGCAACAAGGGATTGGATTTTTATACACCCAATTCAGATGTATTTGTACACACCGGGGTTATTACCAATTTAAGTACCAGCGCCAGCGACTGGAAATATGTAAAGTTCAATCAGAATTTTAATCTACCCAATGCCTTACTGAATGCCACTTACGTAGGATCATTTCCCGTGCAACGCTGGAGATTCACTATCAGTGGGGGTTTGAGAAGTTATTATGGCATTACCGATCCGGCAGAAACCATTCAAAAAATTTCTATCCTTTTTAGAAATGGGAATGGCAGCAGGGTGCAAAGAAATTTAGATGCCAGCGACATGTACATTCCTGTTTACAATAACAACTTGAATGTAGTTTTTACGACTCCTTTTTTTCAACCTACATTTAATAGAATTCCGGAACCCATCATTAAAACCATCGGTGAGAACATTCCTGTTACCGCTGTTGCCAACACTTTGCCTGGCGTAACTACCATGCGTTTATATTACAACGGAAATTTGATTCAAACTGCCATCAATGCTGCCACTATTTCGGCCGTACCTGTCATTACTGCTTCAGGTTCGCAAACTATTGTTGCAGAAGCTACAGATGGGGTTACCACCAAAACAGACACACTCAAATTTTTCGTTCCGGGCACTACGCAAATTGAACCGTTACCTGCCGGAGTAAGAGATGGTATTAACTACGGTGCCAATAATACCTCGGCCACGTTGGTGATATTTGCACCGAATAAAAATAGGGTTACGCTGATAGGCGATCTGCCCAACAGTAACTGGGAGGAACAAACGCAATATCAAATGAAAAAAACACCAGATAATAATTATTACTGGTTGACGATAACCGGACTTACACCAGGTACCGAATATGCTTTCCAATACTTAATAGATGGGAATCTACGAATAGGAGAGGCTTATACAGAAAAAGTATTGGATCCCTGGAACGATCAGTTCATCACCTCCAGCACTTATCCCAATTTGAAACCTTACCCTGTTGGTAAAACAAGTGGCATTGTTTCTATATTACAAACAGCCGCTCCAACTTATACTTGGCAAACTACCAACTATACCAGACCTGATAAGCGAAACCTGATCATCTACGAATTATTGCTCAGAGATTTTTTAGCAGCTCCTAATTGGAAAACGTTGACCGATACGTTGAATTACATCAAAAAGCTTGGTATCAACACTATTCAATTATTGCCCTTCAATGAATTTGAAGGCAATATTAGCTGGGGGTATAATCCTTCTTATTATTTTGCTCCGGACAAATACTACGGACCAAAAAATGAATTAAAAGCATTTATTGACAGTTGCCACAAAAGGGGAATAGCCGTAGTATTGGACATTGCACTGAACCATTCCTTTGGACAGTCGCCGATGGTACAAATGTATTTCGATGGGGTCAATAACCGCCCGGCTGCCAATAACCCCTGGTTTAATCAGGTGCAAAAGCACGGGTTTAACGTAGGTTACGACATGAACCATGAAAGTATGGCCACCAGATATTTTACCAGCCGCGTAGTTACGCATTGGTTGCAAGAATACCGATTGGATGGATTCCGATTCGATTTGTCGAAAGGATTTACGCAAACTCAAACCTGTGACAATAATGGCGGCAATTGTAGCACTGGAAATTGGAGTAATTACGATGCAAGTCGTGTAGCCATTTGGAAAAGATATCACGACACCCTTCAACTCAAATCACCTGGTTCTTACACTATTTTAGAACATTTTGCAGACAACAGTGAAGAAGTAGAATTGGCCGACTATGGCATGATGTTATGGGGAAATATGCACTATAATTTTTCTGAAGCTGCACAAGGCTGGATCAGCAATTCTAATTTTAATGGTGCTTTACACGTTAGCAGAGGATGGGCGCAACCACATTTAATATCTTACCTGGAAAGTCATGACGAAGAACGATTGATGGTAAACGTTCGGGGTACGGGAAGGCAGGTACCTGGTTATGATACCAGAAACTTTGAAACAGCTTTGGACCGTGCTGCCTTAAGCGCCGCTTTCCTGTTAACCATGCCTGGACCGAAAATGATCTGGCAGTTTGGGGAACTTGGGTATGATTATTCAATCAATTATTGTCAGAATGGTACTAACAATACTAATTGCCGCACCGACCCCAAACCCATTACCTGGGATTATTTGCAGGTGAATGGTAGAAAAGATCTATACAATGTATACAAGGCCGTATTACAATTGAGAAACGATCCTTTGTATGCACAAGCATTCACCACAGGATTTATCAACCGCGATTTTGGTGGCTCCTTCAAATGGATGACCCTCAATAGTGGCACCGGTAAACTGGTCATCATCGGCAACTTTGACGTAACAGGAGTCGGAGGCAATGTTACCTTCCCTACGGCAGGTACCTGGTACGAATACTTAAACGCACCCGCTACCTTTAACGCAAATGGAGGTTCACAATTTTTCTTTTTGAACCCTGGAGAATTCAAGATTTTTACTAGCTCCAATGTGGTGTTACCCGTTACGCTGGTGAACTTTAATGGAAGAAATAATAATACTGAAAACCTGCTCAGTTGGGAAGTTCAAAATGAAGTTGACTTGAGCCACTATGAATTGGAAAGAAGTTTTGATGGAACTGCATTCAATTACGTAGGAAGGATCAACGCTACGGGTAGCAGCAATTACAGTTTTACAGATAAGGATATTTCTAAATCACCCGTTTATTTCTATCGTTTGAAAAAAGTAGACATCGATGGAAGATTCAGCTACAGTGGTATCATCCGTTTAAACGGCAACGTAAAATCTTTAACGCTGGCTGCGATTCCAAATCCGTTTAAAGACGTGTTGAAAATTTCGGTTTCGAGTGCAGTAAAAATAAATGCAAATTTAACCATCACTGATTTAAGCGGAAGGGTACTGTATCAGCAACCTTTGCAAGTACAACCGGGCGTAAACGTATATGAAATTCCAGAAGCTGTAAAGTTTGCATCGGGTACTTACCAATTGCAATTGCAAAGCAAGGAGCAAAAAACTACCCTGCGTGTGCTAAAAGTAAATTAATTTTATTCATTATTAACCCTTACAAGATGGTAGAACATATGTTAGAGGCTGCCCAGAATAAAATTAAAACTTTTAAAACCATACAGTCTGAGGTACAGAGCATCAATAAAGTGGCGCTGTCTGTTGATTGTGTGATTTTTGGATTCGACGAAAACAAATTAAAAGTGCTGCTCATCAGGTCTGACCTAAAAAAATATCAGGATAAATGGTCATTGTTAGGAGATCTGGTTTCACCAGATGAAGGTTTAGATGAAGCAGCCTATCGGATTTTGAAACAAAGAACAGGATTGCGTGATTTGTTTTTGGAACAAGTACAAACCTTTGGAGAAGTAAACCGACATCCTGCCAGCAGGGTGGTAACAGTTGCTTATTGCTCTTTAATCAATGTACAGCACCACAAACTAAATATACTTGACAATGAATTGCATTGGCATGATGTAGATTCTATTACAGATCTGGCTTTTGATCATCAGAAAATTTTTGAAACCAGCTACTCCCAGCTTCAAAAAAGAGTAAGAGAACATCCGCTGGGTTTTAGTTTGTTGCCAAATAAATTTTCATTGAGGGAACTGCAAAACCTGTATGAGGCCATTCTCAATATCAAACTCGACCGAAGGAATTTTCGCAAGAAATTTTTTGCGATGGATTTTTTGGTTGACCTTAATGAAATTGAAAAAGACGTGCCTCATCGGCCAGGGAAGCTGTATCGGTTTGATTATGCTAAATATGAACGAAGTACTAAAAAGTGGACTGGAATTGCTTTTTAGCTGGTAATTGTTGATTTTCTAAATATTTTTTTCTAAAAAAACTTTAACAAAAAAGTAATATCATCAAATTTTCTTTAATTTGTGTAAAAAATACACATTCTTTTTAAACCTAACGATTGCTATTATGAGAAAGAAGCTACTATTCTTTAAATCTCTTTGTGTATTCCTTATTTTAATTTGTGGAGCGGGTGCAGCATTTGCACAAACGACTGTTACAGGTAAAGTAATGGATGCAAATGGTGAACCTGTACCGGGTATAACGGTTACGGTTAAAGGCACCAAAACCGCTACCCCCACTAATACGGATGGTAGTTATTCTATCAAAACAGCATCTGGAGCCCGTTCATTGGTTTTCTCAGGTGTTGGATTCATCACCCAGGAAGTTAGCATTGGCACCGGCATCAACTACGATGTTGTATTAACAGCCTCTGCTGGCGATTTAAATGAAGTGGTAGTTATTGGTTACGGTTCGGCTCGTAAAAAAGACCTGATCGGAGCTACCACAACTGTATCGAGCAAAGACTTCCAAAAAGGTGCTATTGCTACGCCGGAACAATTGATCTTAGGTAAAGTAGCCGGTGTGAGCATCGTAAACAACGGTGGTGCCCCCGGTGCTGGAAGTACGATTCGTATTAGAGGCGGATCTTCTTTGGCAGCCAGTAATGATCCACTGATCATCATTGATGGTGTTCAATTGAGTGGAGGCGGTATTGCCGGTTCACCCAATGCACTTTCATTGATCAATCCAAATGATATTGAAACATTCACTGTATTAAAAGATGCCGCTGCGACTGCGATTTACGGATCAAGAGCCACCAATGGTGTGATCATCATCACAACTAAAAAGGGCAAATCTGGAAGTCCTAAGATTAACTTTAATACCAACGCATCTGTAGGATCAATAGCAAGAAAAATAGACGTACTGAGCGCTGATCAGTTCAGAGATTTTGTAACTGCCAATGGTACTCCACAACAAATCGCTTTGTTGGGAACAGCTACTACAGATTGGCAGGATGAAATCTATCAACGTGCACTGGGTACCGATAATAATATCAGTGTGAGTGGTACTCTAAATGGTAAGGTGAAATTACCTTACCGGGTTTCTGTAGGTTATTTTGCACAAGAAGGAACGCTGAAAACAAGTGATTTAAAGCGTTTTTCGGGAGCTGTAAATTTAAGTCCTAGTTTTTTCAATGAGCACCTGAAAGTAGACCTAAACTTGAGAGGAAGCAATAGTCAAAGTCGCTTCGCTGATGAAGGTGCTATTGGAGCAGCCGTGAACTTCGATCCTACCAAACCTGTAAGAACTGGTTTCAATAGATATGGAGGTTACTGGGAATGGCTTGATCCGAATGCAACCAATGGTTTACGAGGTCTTTCTCCTAACAATCCTGTCAGCAGTTTAATGGCAAGAAACAACAACAGTAATGTAAATCGCAGCATCGGAAATGTTGTGTTAGATTATAAATTTCACTTTTTGCCAGAATTAAGGGTGAATGTAAACACTGGTTATGATTTAGCAAAGGGTACTGGTGATGTGGTTGTAAATGATAGTTTCAAAACGTCTTACCGCAGAGGTTTTGATGAATTGGGAAGATTGAAAGGCGGGGAAAGAAATTTTTATAAGCAACGTATTGAAAATACTTATTTCGAGACTTACCTTAATTATACAAAATCGCTTAAAAGTATACAGAGTGTAATTGATCTGACCGGTGGTTATGGTTATTACAACAACCTATCTATAAACAACAGTTATGCGAACTACTTTTTTGATGGTAGCAAACAAATAAACTCTGATCCTCCATTTACCATTGATAGTCCACAAAATAGATTGATATCTTACTACGGGCAATTACAATATCGTTTCAAAGAAAAATACCTCTTCAATGGTATGGTAAGAACCGATGGTTCCTCCAGATTGAATCCAGATAACAGGTGGCTCACTTACTATTCTGCAGGTTTTGCATGGAGAATCAGTCAGGAGAATTTCTTGAAAAACAGTGGTACTATTTCAGACTTGAAACTCAGGGTAAGTTATGGTATCACTGGTCAACAGGATGGTATTGGCAACTACTCCTATCTTGCTAATTATGGTATCAGTAATCAAACAGCACAATATCAACTAGGTAACCAGTTCTTTAATATGTACCGTCCGATTGCTTACAATCCAACACTTACCTGGGAACAAACAGCCACCAGTAATATTGGTTTGGATTTCGGGTTTTTCAACAATAGGATCACCGGTAGCATTGATGCGTATTTGAAAGAAACCAAGGATCTATTGAATGATGTAAACCAATCTGCAGGTACCAACTTTGCTCCAATCATTTTATCCAACGTGGGTAATATGGAAAATAAGGGTATTGAGTTTACCATGAACACTCAAATAGTTCGCACAAAAGACTGGACAGTAGATTTTGGTTACAACGTTACTTACAACAGAAACAGAATTACCAAATTGACTTTCTCAGAAGATCCAAATTATGAAGGACAGCGTTTTGGTGGAAGATCTGGTGGTACAGGTGGAAGCATCCTCATCAACTCTGTAGGATTTAACAGAGGAGCCTTTTATGTGTACAAACAAGTGTACGATGCAGCAGGCAAACCAATCGACAATTTATTTGAAGATCTGAACAGAGATGGTGTCATCAACGACAGAGACAAATACAGATACAAAAGCGCTAATGCCGATGTATTCTTGGGTTTCAATGGTAACGTTGGTTACAAAAATTGGAATTTCGGTTTCATCGCCAGAGCAGTATTGGGTAACTATGCTTACAACAATGTTGCTTCTGGAACAGGTGCAACAAGAAATATTTTGAACCCTCTGGGTTTCCTTAGCAATGGCTCTACCAATGTATTGGAATCTGGCTTTAAAGGGGATGGCGATCGTTATTTTGATTCTGATTATTATGTACAAAATGCATCTTTCTTCCGTATGGACAATATCAATATTGGGTATGATTTTGGGAAAGTGTTTAAAGACAAAGCCAGTATGCGCTTTAATTTCAATGTACAAAATGCATTTGTGATCACTAAGTACAATGGAGCAGATCCAGAAGTAAACGGAGGGATTGATAACAATTTCTACCCAAGACCAAGAACTTTTGTGGCAGGATTAAACCTTGACTTCTAAAATTTGTTATAAAAATTATAAAATTAATTGTATGAAACTTAGACTCTTTAAAATAACAATTCTCATATTGAGCTTGGGGCTAATAGTTGGGTCCTGCTCAAAAAAACTTGATCTTGCGCCGATCAATGACGTGACTTCTGAAGTGGTGTACGCTACACCATTGGGTTACAAACAATCTTTGGCCAAAATTTACGGTACGATGGCCCTCACCGGAAACGCTGGTGGAGCCGGTCAGGCGGATGTGTTTTTTCCTGGATCTGATGAAGGCCAAAATTCAGATTTCTTCCGCACATTTTGGAAAGCACAGGAACTTACTACAGATGAAGCAGTGATTGCATGGGGTGACCCAGGTGTTCCTGATTTTCACAACATGAGTTGGTCTCCGTCCAACCTGTTTTTACATGGAGTATATTACAAAGCCTTGTATCAAATTACTTTGGTGAATGAATTTTTGCGCCAGTCAACGGATGACAAACTTGCGCAACGAAGTATCACCGGTGCAAGTGCAGATGAAATTCGTAAATACAGACCAGAGGTTCGGTTTTTGAGAGCTTTCCAATATTGGGTACTGATGGACTTATTTGGCAATCCTCCTTTTGTTACAGAAGAAAGTTTGATTGGTGGTGCTAATCCTCCTCAAATACAGAGGGCCGATTTGTTTAAATACGTTGTAAAAGAACTTACTGAAATTGAATCTTTAATGCCTGCAGCCAAATCTAATGAGTACGGAAGAGCAGACCAAGCTGCCGTTTGGAGTTTGTTGGCAAGGGTTTACCTCAATGCCGGTGTTTACACCAGCGGTGCTGAAAATAAATTCACAGATGCAGCTACTTTTGCTAAACGTGTAATAGATGCTGGTTACGGTTTAGTGCCTAATTATCAACACCTGATGCGCGCTGACAATAATATTGCCAATAATGAATTTATTTGGACGATCAATTATGATGGTGCCAGAACACAAGGTTTCGGTGGTACCACTTTTTTGGTTCATGCTTCGATTGGTGGAAATATGAATGCGGCTGACTTTGGGGTAGATAATGGTTGGGGTGGTTTGAGAACAACCAGTGCATTCGTCAACAAATTCTCTGATCCAAGCGGCAACTCCGACAAAAGAGCACAGTTCTTTACTAATGGACAAACACTTGAAATTCAGAGCATCTCCACATTTAGTAATGGATTCGGAATTACAAAATTCAGAAACCTTACAAAAACGGGTGGTGCAGGTAGTAACCTTACTTTTGCTGATATAGACATGCCAGTTTTCAGACTTCCCGAAATGTATTTGACATATGCTGAGGCTATTTTACGCGGTGGAGTAGGTGATATTAACCTTGCCAGGACTTACATCAATAACTTGCGTCAAAGATCTTATGGTAATGCATCTGGGAATGTAACTGTAATTGATATCACACTCGGTTTCATTTTGGATGAAAGGTCAAGAGAGTTGTATTGGGAAGGCCATCGCAGAACTGATTTAGTACGTTATGATCGTTTTGTAGAAAGCACTTACTTGTGGCCCTGGAAAGGTGGTGTTGCCTCTGGTACTGCTGTTTCAGCGCACAGAAAAATTTTTCCAATACCTTCTGCGGATATCAATGCGAACAGAAACCTGATTCAGAATCCACAGTATTAATCAAATAATAGAAAATACACTGATATGAAAAATATAATTAAATCAATTTTATTCCTAGTAGTAGCAACGGGATTATTCTCCTGCGAAAAGGATGAGAACCAGGTAGTATTTGAAGGCGGTACAGCTCCGGCGCTGTCAGCATCAGCTCTTGTTATCCCTTTGAGCTTTGCAAACAAAGATATGCCAGCTATTACATTTAACTGGTCGAATCCAAATTACAAATTCAGCACAGGCTTGAGTTCTCAAGATGTTTCTTATTTGATGGAAATAGATACGGTTGGTTCAAATTTTACCAACCCAAATAAACAATCTATTACTATTGCGAGTGAACTTTCCAGAACCTTCACTCAAGATCAGTTTAATAACTTTTTAACCAATCAGCTACAATTGCCCGTAAATGTGACCAAGGAGGTTGAAATTAGAATTACCTCATCACTAGGCAACAACGTTGGTGCATTGGCTTCAAATGTATTGCGCTTTGCTGTTAGGCCATTTTCTACACCTCCAGTTGTACTACCTCCTTCCACGAACAAATTGTTCATAACCGGAAGTGCAACTCCTGCCAGCTGGCAGTGTGGTTGTGGTGAGCCAGAATTGGCTAGTCAGCGATTCACACAGGTATCGCCCACCTTGTTCACTCTTACAATCAATCTTACTGCTGGCGGGTCTTATTTGTTATTACCTCAGTATGGTAGCTGGTCAGCCAAATTTGGTGGTACAGGCGGTAACAACAGTAACAACGTAAATGGTGGTGATTTCCGTGCAGATGGTTCTGATCTATTGGCACCTCCCGTTGGCGGTTTACACAGAATTGATGTGGATTTCCAAAGAGGTAAATTCACTGTAACCAAATTGTAATCCTTTTCAATTTTTGAGACTAGAATAAAAAAAAACAATATGAAAAAAATATTTAACATCCTAAGCTTTGTTGCAGCATTAACCGTGTTTGCATCCTGCGATAAAGTAGATGACTTGCCTTTTTATGATGAAGGCAAAACATCTTTATTAACAGCTTCGGCAGCTGCAATTGCACCAGTCCCTGCAGACTCTAACAACGTTGTGGTTACATTCAACTGGACTTATCCTAATCACAGCACAGATTCTTCGAATCACAAATATGTGTTGGAAATTGATTCAGTAGGTAAAGGTTTCTCCAATCCTTTGCGTAGTAATGTTTTGGCTTCTTTGTCGACTTCTTACACCGCAAAACAACTCAACAACTTCTTGCTAGGTAGGTCATATGCTTTTAACGTACCTGCAAGTATGGAAGCCAGATTGATCTCTTCTTTTGCCAATAACAATGATCAGAAAATTTCTAACATTGTTCCCTTGCAAATGACACCTTACAAAATACCTCCGAAAGTAGGTTTGCCTGCTGGCAGTCGTTTGTGGGCCAATGGCGGTGCATTGCCTTGGAGCTGGAATGGAGCACCTCCAACACCACAGTCTGAATTAGCCAGACTAGATAACGAAACCTGGGGTGGAGTATTTAGCTTAAATGCGAATGATCAATTTTTGATTTTAAGTCAGAACGGGGGTTCCAATCCTTACGATCAAAAATATGCCGTTCCCAACAACCAATTACCTACCATTACACAAGGCGGCAATTTCGGATTTTATCCTCCGGGAACAGGGGGAGATAACTTTAAGTCACCAGGTAATGCAGGTTGGTACAAATTTATTATGAACTTCCAAACAGGTACTTTTAGTATCAATTCTTTCGGAATCAATGCACTTGCACAGGATTTGTATATCACCGGTGATGCTACTGCTGGTGGATGGGTAAACAATCCTCCGTTGGCACAGCGTTTCACAAGAATGAACAGTTCAGTTTATGAGCTTAACATAGCTTTCGTACCTGGCAGAGCTTATAAATTTTTATCGTCTAGCGGAAGCTGGCAACCACAATTTGGTGGCAACAATGCCGCAGGTGGCGCATTGGGCGCTAACTACGGCGGAGGTAACGATCCTGACGCGGTTCCCACTCCTGCCACAGCAGGTAATTACAAAATCGTGGTGAACTTCTTAACAGAAAGATATACTGTAACTAGATTGTAATTCTATAAAAATAATCCTACTAAAAGAGGCTATCCATTCATTTGGATAGCCTCTTTTTTTTGTAACCGGAATGTAGAATGCTTTGGTGCCATCCATTTCTTTTTAATTCCTTCGGGTAAATGTATTAAATAAGATATTTTCTAATGCCCTGTTTCGATTCATAGTTGGTTTGTATCAAAACCTTGTCATAATCGCTAGCACCAAATCTGTATTTCTAAATAAAAAAAGGACTGGTTTTCAGCCAACGGCTATGGATGAATGAACAAGACTAATAGTTTTTTTGATAAATATTTTGCTTAGAATATCTCTAACGCCTGCCGCGAGCTTTGTTTCTTTTCCTTGATGAAAAAAAACAAAAATCAAGGGCTGCAGAAAAAAAGCTTCCCTATTTCGCAGCGCTCATGCGGGTAAAGAAAATTTATTCGTCGGGCATAAAATGAAATAGTCGAGTGTTATTCCCAGATATACCAATCATCCATGATCTCAACTCTGCTGGTAGGTTTTTGCCGGCCGCCCGTTAAACGTATTACCTTTTCAAAAACGGCTGCTTTCAATTCCCGAATACTGATCTTTTTATTACCATCCTGGTCTGTTTTTTCATTTTGTATTGATTTCAATAAACTATAGGTAAACACACCGTTTTTCCACTCATCGCTTTCCAACGCATATTCTCTGCCACCGGCAGCGGATAATACCGTGGTACCATTTCCATAATTTAGATTGGCAAACAATTCCTGCATCATTTCAAAACTGGTTTGCAAACCCGCTTTGCTTTTTCCAATCAAAATATTACCTCTTGTCTGGGCAGGATTTATCACAACACTGTCGTCCATATCCGTTTCTACATTGCTAAAAGTAATATCTTCTTCTTTGTCTACTTCTCCACTGTGGCAAGCATCTAATAATAATAATTTTTTTCTGGCTGGAATTCCAGCCAATAAATTTTCCATTTGATCATAGGGGAGTCCGGAAGTTTCCGGATGTTTAAAATCAACACCTGCGCTGGCAAAATACCAGTCTAAACTGTCGCTGAGTAATCCATGTCCACTAAATGAGATGATGACTTTGTCTTCTATGGAAGTTTGCAAAAGTTTATTACGGATGGCCATAATATTGACTTTACTAGCATTTTCATTCATCAGGGTGTCGATGATGATGCTTGGATATTTCTTTTTAAAAACTGACACCATGTCTCTAATATCTTTTACGGGGTATCGAAGATCCATGTCTTTGTTCTTATAATCTGAGATGCCGATGCCAAAGTACCAAACCTTAGACGGTAGAGGTTTTTCGGGTGCATATGTCACCGCTAGTTTTTCTTTTCTACTTTCGATAGATGCATGATCACGGTACATAAATTCAATATTGTTTTGCCCTTGTGTTAAAAACAACGAATCGTTGTACAAAAGCATTGTATCATTAGAATTGTTGAAGGACGATGTTTGAACCAGATTTCCATTGATAAAAATGTTGAGTTTACCTTTGGTTTTAGCGGTATCTTTTATTTGTAGAGATAACGGTATCGTTCCACTGCTGATTACCGCAGGTAAAGCTGCACGATTGCTGACCGATATTTCCGGCACATAATCTTTCATACTGGTATCACTGGTATTTCCTGTAACTTTTTTTAAGCGTTTGAGGTAGGCATTTCTATAAAATCGAATCAATTCCTGATTGGCATAGCCCAATTTACCCAATACAACATCTGGTCTGTTGAGGTATAGGTCAAACTGATCGAAGGAATAAAATTGGCCATCTTTAAAAAAGTTAACCCCTTCTAAAGCAGATTTAGAAGCCATGTAAAAGTTATCGGGCGTCACCATTACATTTCCGTAAGCGCCCATGCTATTAAGGTACATCACAGGTGCTAATTTTTTGTAATCCCATATAGTACAAAAACCATCTTCACTGGCTGTAGCGAGGTGTTTTTTGTTGGGGGAGAAGGAAATTTTATTAAAAGCACCACCATCAGTTGTAAATTGATGAACCACTTTTAAAGTACTAAAACTTCTCAGCTGGGCAACATATTCTTTACCAATTTTTGTGATGCATCCGATGTATTCACCTTCATAATCCACATCAATGCCCAAAATTTTTTCACCGGTATTTAACTGCAGCGAGTCTTCAACCGCCAACGTATTTCCGTTCAGTTTATACATCATTTTTTCTTGCACTGCCATCACATAATTCCCATTTCTACTGTATTTTATGTCAAATATATTATTATCTATTTGAGTGGGTATAGTGGGTAATATCTTGGCTGTATATAATGAGTCATTTTCTGTGTTCCACTTTTGCACAATGCCAGATTTATTACCGACCACAAAATCTTTACTATTGGGATGGAAAGCAGTACTATGCGCCATATATTTAAACGCCGGATCAACACAACCATTTGGATTCCAGCAATTGTTGGTGCTGTCCATATCGTTTTTTCCGGGGTATTGTTGAAAAAATAGTTTACTTCCGTCTGCTGCATCCCAACTGATGATGCAAGCACCCGCACTAATGATACGTTTTCCATCATTCGAAAAATCGATGCTATTTACTGCCCAAATTCCACCGTCTGTGACACTCACTACATTTTTACCCGTTGCTGTTTCCCAAATGTCTCCGCTGGATGCTGCTATATATTTACCGTCGCCACTAAAGGCTAATTTAGTGATATAGCCTTCGTTGGCCACTCTCAGTGATTTTGTTTCTTTCCCAGTTCCTAGGTCCCACAACATTACTTCACCGACCGGGCTTCCTGCTGCCAGATACCTGCCATCTGCACTGTAGGTAATGGATGCTATGCTGTTTTCTGAACGACCAAATTCATTTATTACAACCCCGTTGTTCAACGCTTTCCAGGTGACGATACCGTTATTTATTTCTGTATAATAAGACGCAGAAGGATACAATTGATAATCTTTGTATTTGTCAAAATTTTCTGATGAAATCGTTTCAATCAGTTTATCCTTGCCACTGTTCAGATGAAAAAACCTAAATTGATATTCCTCTTCTTTAGTAGTTTTTATTTGTTTGGCATACAAAAAATAAAGTTGATCTTTTACAGTCGTTTCATCTAATACAATAATATTTACTGGAATTTTACCTGCTAGCTCTACTGTATCTTTCAAAATACGATACACCTGGTTGAGTTCTTTAGATAATTCAGTTTTAAAATATAAAAACGCGGCATTGCTGGTAAAAGCCACATTTTCTAGTACGTTTTCGTAATACGATTGTTTTCTGGTAAAAAGAATTTTACCTGCAGCATTGATCAGCTGAATTTGTTGATTGGTTTGTGCGGTCAAAAAAAGGAATTGGTTGTTTGCAAATGCAATTTCGTAATCACCAATAGCGCCTTTTGTCGGGGGTCTGTTGTTCTCCACTTTGCCAGTATGTAAGTTTAAAATTGTAATGGAATCTGCGGCAGACAGTTCATACGATTGGCTCCATGCAATCAAAGAATCATTAATGATCTTGATCCTAATTAAACCTTTTGTTTTGATATTAAAAATAACTTTACCTTTCACACGGTCGTAGATTTTATAACCATTGGGATAGATGTAATTTTTAGCATTCAAATTTTCGTCTCTTTCAATTTTTCCTTCATAATTTTCAAAAGTGCTGGTTTCATCCTTCTTCCAGTATTCTTCTTCAATATTAATAAATCTGTTTCCGGGTAAAAGTTTGCTTGATATAATGCGGGATCCTTCCTGGTAAAAGGATTCCCATTGAACTCCGGTTTCAGACCTGGCATCAACCGTGATCAATTGTTCATTTTTTTTAATTAGCAACAATTGATTGTTTTTTTGATCAAAACAGATACCAGAAACATCTTTGGTTCCTTGCTTCATCATTACTTTGAACAGATCTGCAGGTAATGCATTTACAGTCGTATCTTTTAAAAGTGTAACCTCTTCGCTGGGGGAGAAACTCCATAACAATAAACCTGTACTTATACTATAAGCTTCCATACGACCATTTAATCGATGGCTGGCTACTATCAAATCTTTTTCGATGAATAAATGGATAAAGTGAGTTTGCACAAATGCTGCCGGAATTGTAGTAGTCGTTATTTTGTTGCAGACTGCTTCAAACAAAGAAAGAAAGGGTGCCTTTTTACTGCTGTCGAGGTACAAAACATAACAATGTTCTGGACTCCCTTCTGCAGCAATGATAGTAGGAGCACAATTCAAGATGGCATGGTCTACAAAAATGCTGTCAGAAGCACTAAAAAAGCTGGTTTTCTTTGCACTTAAATCAACAACTACTGCGTAAGGGAAGCCATTGGAATAGCGAATGTCTAACTTCATACGAACTGAAGGCAAAGGAATTATTTTTAGATACGGGTCATTGTTACCATCGGCTTTGCGATTTATGAACGCTAGTGTATCCTGCTTGCGATAGACCAGTTGTAAACCTTCACCCCAAACAGTAAGATCAGGCGTTCCAAAAAATCCGTCTTCCTCCTCCACCATCCTTGATAACTTAAGTTGGGAATTTAGAAGGTTCCAAGTGGCTAATTTTAAGGTCTTGTCATCTCTGCTGTAAATATTCAATATACTGTCACCCAAAAATCTTGTTCGCTCTATTTGATCAAAATAATCGATTTCATAAGTCCCCAATACATAGCCTGAGTCGGTATCAAATACGGAAATTCCCTGCTTTTTTAAAACATCGCTTGAAGGTGAGTAAAACAATATTTTTTTTCCTGATCTAGAAACAGATGGAAATTTAACATCCCCTTCTAGCTGAAGGATGGCTACTGGAGCGCCAATAGGATTGCCTTGGGAATTGTACATTTGGTATTGACCATTGTGCAGTACCATCACCTGATTTCTGTCTGGAATAAAAAAAGATACAGCCGTTTTAAAAGTTTGATTTTCTGTATGATAGGGTGGGTATTCAATAAATTGTTGTGCGCTTATTGGTTGATACATTATGGTGATCAACAATATCATCAAAAGTGTAATTAATTTCATTAAAATAGATTGAAGGAGCGTAAACTAAAAGAGGATGAATTGTTCGTTCATCCTCTTTTAGCACTAGTAGTATTTATTTTTTGCTTCCTACTCCCAGGTTACTGAGGTTAAAGGTAACACTCATAAATCCGCCAATTCCGTAACCGGCGCTTACCAAATTTGCCGGGTCTGTTTCGGTGGTAATATCGCCCAACTTATGTCCATTGGTGAGTTTATTTACCTTAGCACCCGCAGCACCAAAAGTGAGTAGAACGGGTTCATTTTTTCCGATAGCTGCGGTGAGTCCCAGCAGGAAGTTCACATCTTTTTTCTCTCCCTGCAATGGAATACCAAAACCAAAAGCACCGCCGAGTTTAACGCCTTTTACTTTACCTGCATAAAAATGGATGAAAGTAGATAGGAGCGGTGTAAACAAGTCTTTGTCGCTTCTTCGGATAACACTGTCGTTACCTATGTAGTAACTGGTGTTGTTGGCATTAAAAAAAGTAAAAGCCACTCCAACAGAATTCCTGATTTTTACATTATGTTTTTTTGTGAGATTAAAATATTGAATAACAGTGTCCTTATTCAAAGAATCCAGTTTGGGATACACTTCCAGTTTTAAATCTGAGATGTCTTCTTCGTTACTCACGAGATAAGAGAATTGAAAATGTGCCGAATTAATTTCTTTGTACAGTTTGGCAACCGCTGCCACTTCATCTATTAATTGATCAGGCTTTGTTTCGTTTAAAAGTTTAATTCTCGATAAGCGTTGAAAACTACTGGAAGTGATATCACCAATTTCTTTTAACGTACGTTCTTCGTACACAACATTAGGATTCACCAGTTTTTCCTGGTCTTTTAAATTGCCCGCTAAAGAAGCCGCCTGATCAAGTGAATTGGTAAAACGACTACTGAAGTTTTTGCCCATTTGCAAAACGGTGGTCAGATCAGGATTTTCTGTGTTCAATACGTTTTTTACGGTTTTCAGCGCTTCCGCTTTGATCTCCGTCTCGGTTTTATTGTTATCATACTTCAATTCTGTTAACTGTAATTTAGCAATCCGCAATTCCTCCAGTTTTTGGCTAAGCGTAAGCACTTCATCGTAAGCGGCTGCATATTTTGTAGCGGTATTCAGGTAATTAAAAGTGGCGTCATCTACGTCTCCTCTGCTCAAGCCGCCCCTGCTTTTGGGAAGATCAAGCATTGGCAGACTGCCAGCGATATTAGTTAAGCCTCCCGCCAAAACACTGATGGGATTAAAGGCATCAGCATACCCCACTTCTTCTTCTACAGGATTTTTATACGCCGTTACTTTTGCACCCCAATAAAATGGGTTGTAATTGTTTACCTGCAGCAAGATGCGTCCGCTTTTTTTAAGATCGATGTTTTTTACTTTAACAGTATCAGCATTGTTCACTTTATAATACCCTGTTTTTTTTGTTTGAATGTCATGTTTGATGAGAAACTGCTGGGCTTGTAAGCCCCCGGCTATAAATATCGAAACAACCAATAATAAAAATTTCATGAGATGTAGTTTAATGCAATACAATTATTTTTTTGCGTATTTAAACTGCAAAGGTTGTGATTGGTACATGCTTTTCATTTCACCTTCTTTTGTTTCTACTACCACTTTAAATTCCACTAAAATATTTTCTTCCAACGCATACGCTGGTATTTGATCTAATGGAAGAAAGAACTCGAAGTCTTTTTTGTTGTTTTGGTTATACTTGATCACTTTGTTAGCAGGAACTAACACAACTCTTACAGTTGCCACTGTTCCATTTTCCTGATAAATACCATCTTCATCCAACAACGGGAATTTGAACATAGCGTCTAAAAAAGTGAATACCATTTTAACGCGACCAGTTTTTCCTACAGATTTCAGGTCAAAAGTAGGGAAGAGAGAAATACCGCCTTTTTTAACGTTCGACTCCAATAAAACTGTTTTAAAATTCTGAACTTCAACCCTGGTTACTTCGTTGAGTCTTTTGCCCTTCATTGGATATAATGCTTTTACGATGTCGACATCGCCCTTACTCAATATATTATTCCAACCAACAGAGTAACCATCCAATGTTTCTTCCGGATAAATAGGGTAGTGCATGATTGATTTAGGGTCGTATTTGCTTCCATTGGTATAAGAGGTATTGTAAGTTCTAAACACTTGAAAATCTACCATTTCTTTGTCCCAGCCTTGCTGTTCTTCATAGGCTTTATACAATTTTTCTTTGTTCCAGTTTATCCCGGAAATCGGGCTGCTGTGTTCGTGTAGCAAACCAATGGCATGTCCGAATTCGTGTAATACCACCCCTTTCATAAATACAAAGTCGTTTGCGATATCAGCAGAATCCAGGTTCATGGTTTCATCTCTTGCATCAATATTTCGGGCTACAGTTCCAATATAAGAATTGTGACCATTACCACTTCCGATGAAAACCCTGATGTCAGCATTTCCACTTTCAACCATTTGGAACTTTAAATTCGCATATTTTTCCCATTCTTTGGCATAGTTAAACATCTTGGTTCTGAGGGCTCTACTGCCGCTTAAGAATTTTACCTTTACAGTACTACCCTGGGTCCAAAGAAAGTAATTGTCTGCTAAACCCCTACCTTTAGTGGTGTCAGAAACATTTTTATGCATGTTGGGGATTTTTTCGCTCATACCACTTTCAATGGTTGAACAACCGCTTTTACGGGTTTGCGCAAAACTGCTAAAGCTTATGCAAAAAGCAACTGTTGTTAAAATAAGAAATTTTGACATGGATTGATTATTTTGGTTTTATTAGTTAGAGCAATTTATAATATTAAATCAATAAAAGGAAATTTTGCTGGACGATTACTAAGATAAACGTTCATGCGAGCCTGTTAGTATTTAGCCATACGCTGTATATTTGTTTGTTTTATATTTGGGTATCATTTATCAAATGAGTTTGTGAAAAATGTTTGAGTTCAACATCTATTGCCCAAAGATGGAGTTCTGAAATGATTTCATAACCCAAAATGATTTTTTGTTTCAACATAACATCGCATTAACAAATTTCGTTTATAAACCCAAACTATTTTTCATGTATAAATTTTTACCTAACCCGTCCAATACTGGTCGATTTTTTTTTCTACTGACTGTATCGATGCTGTTTTGTATAGGTTCTTTGTATGCACAGGAAAAAAAACGTGCGCTCATTATTGGTATCGATACCTACAAGCCTCCCGTGGCAGAACTAAAGGAAACGAGTGGCCAAAGAAGCTGGACCAATTTAGATGGTTGCGTGAATGACGCCAGCGCTATCCGAGATCTGGTAATGGCCAAATATGCCTTTTCAGTTACAGATATCAAAACTCTTTTTAACGAAGAAGCCAGTAGAGACAGAATCATTCAGGAACTGAAGGAGTTGGTTCAAACAGCCAAAAAAGGGGATGTGGTGTTTATTTATTATGCAGGTCATGGTAGTCAAATGAAAAACTCTTTATCGAAAGAAGCGGATAAAAAAGATGAAACTATGGTTCCTGCCGACGCCTGGAGAAAAGGAGTGGCTGATATTCGCGACAAAGAACTGGCTGTTTATTTTAATCAGCTCATTGATAATGGAGTATTACTCACTGTTATTTTCGACAGCTGTCACAGTGGCTCTATCGGTCGGGGTAATGAAAATTTTCTGAATGATCCACCTAAAGCCAGGTATATCGAAGGAAGTAATTTAGACGCTAAAGATCCCACAGAACCTGCCCGTCCGGAAGAGCGGGGGGCCCTGCTCATCTCTGCTGCGCAGGATTTTGAATTTGCCAAAGAACACCGGGACGAAAACAATGTAGCCCACGGAGCATTTACACTAGCACTATTGAAAGCTTTGCAACAACAATCTACCGACGCGCCAGTGAACGATATCTTTAATAGTTTAACCGCTATTATGAAATATTACGGCAAAACACAGGAACCTGTATTGGCAGGATCTGAACAAAGAAAAAATGGAACGTTGTTCGCATTGCCAAAAGGAAGTATCAAAAATAGGTTCATGGTCGCTAGCAGTCGCGTAGAAGCCAGAGGCATAGAAATGCAGGGAGGGTTTGCTTTCGGATTGGGGGAAGGCGTAAAACTTGCCAACAACAACGATACGTTGCAAATTATTGAAATGCGGGGTGCCAACAGAAGTTTGGCTAAAATAGTGATTGGTAATCGCGATAAAATTTTACCGGGCACCTTGTTCGAAGTGGTGAGTTGGGCCAGCAGCAAAGCTCCAGCTCTTAAAGTGTACATTCCACAAGCCGT
Organism: Chitinophagales bacterium; assembly: GCA_038249665.1. GTDB lineage: Bacteria > Bacteroidota > Bacteroidia > Chitinophagales > Chitinophagaceae > Ferruginibacter. The sequence continues at coordinate 62,697 of JBBSDF010000006.1, read as the reverse complement.
TACAGATAAAGAATTAAAAGAGTTCGCAAAAACTTATCAAACTGTGAAGGCCTCTAAAAAGATCAATTGGGTCACCGATATCAGTAGGGCAAATCCCGATAAGATTTATTATATCGAAAATGGAAAATGGAGTTACAACGATAAAAAAGCGGGGAAAGTGGCCATGGAAACAGGTTTTACAACGGCTGCATTTCAGTCAAGCTTAGGCAATGCCAGTTCTGCTTTTTTAAGTTTACCGCCAACAATTTCCCTCTATCAGCAAATATCCAAAAGCTTTGAAACATACAATAATATCCAACTTGTAAACAATGCCAACGAGTCTCAATACAGTTTGATCGGCGTTTTAAACGAAGCTAATGTTCCTGAATATGCATTGGTGAAAAGTCAGGTAACACTACAAGATACCACCGAAAGTTTACCGGCCAGAACTGATTATATTGCTTATGATGCTGGTGCGGCTAGCGCAGCTGGTATTGCAGAAAAATTATCTGAATCGGCTTTTAAGATTGCAAAGATCCGCGATTGGCTGATGCTCACAGAACCCAAGGGCCAAAACAAATTTCCTTTTGAGCTCGATTTTAATTACTACGAATCTGAACGAAAGGTTAGCTCCGGCAAAGTAAAAGTAGGGGATACGCTTTCCGTATTTTTTCAGGAAGATAAAACCGACGGAGGTTGGAAAAGCAATTTCAAAAAAAGATATATTTATGTTTTTTCAATAGACAGCAAAGGCAACACCAATTTATTGTTCCCTTCTATCGAAAGTGGGAATACAGAAAACCGTTTTCCAGTAACCAATGCTGATGGAGTTGCTGATGGTAGAACACACCTGGCAGATTTTCTGATAACACCACCCACGGGAGCCGACAATTACTTTATGCTAACTTCCGAACAAGCCATCAGTAACCTTTCAGTTTTTAATCAGGAAGGTGTTTTGACCAGGGGGCCAGATACCGCCACCAAAGGAGAACACAATCCGCTCGAAGATTTATTGTTTACTGGCAGCAAAACGCGTAATCTTGTAATAACACCTATTACTTGGTCGATTGATAAAAAAGTTCTCAGAACCACAGAATAAATTCACATGTTTAAATACCTCTTTAAAAGGGATACCATTTTTGCTACCATGATGGTATTTGCAGTAATGGGTTTACTAGCCCTGATTCCTATAAACACCCACGTGTTAGATCCGATCAAAATGGCTTTGCAGGATTTTGATTACAACGATCTCGCGTATTCGAAATTTAATAAAAATGCTAACCCGTCTATCGATACCAGTATTGTTGTTGTTAATATCGGAGAAGCAGACAGAACAGCCATAGCCTCGATGATACAGTCTGTCAGCGCTGCTAAACCAGCTGTTATTGGGGTAGATATTTTATTCAATGAACCAAAAGATTCTTTTTCAGATTCTTTACTGCTAACTGCTTTCAATACAGATAACAAAATCGTTTTGGCATACAATCTGAAAGTAGAAGATGACCAGGTGAGCAGTAGCGGATTCCTTTACCACAATGTAGCCAGCAAAGGCTTCGCAAATTTTGTTGGAGAGGAAGGCGGCTCTATCAGATTTGTAGCACCCTTTTATAAAAGCAATGACGAGACATACGAATCCTTTGCTGCCGCCGTTTCCCAGAAAGCTTATCCAAGTGCTTATGACGCACTAAAAAAACGAAACAAGGTTACAGAAACAGTGAATTATACCCGCTCCGCTGATGATTATATTGTTGTAGATGGAGAAACAATTTTAAAAGATTCGAATTTCAATCATACTATTTTTAAAAACAAAGTGGTGTTGATGGGCTTTATATCTGGCAGTCAATACAGTTTAGAAGACAAACATTTTACCCCGTTGAATAAAAAGTCGGTAGGTAAAACTATTCCAGATATGGAAGGTATCTTTATCCATGCTAATATTATCCAAATGGTAAAAAATGCTGACTATATCAAGAATTCGTCCGCTTGGATCAATTGGATGATTGCGGCTTTGTTGGGATGGTTGCACATGAGCCTTTTCATCAGCTATTTCATAGAAAAACATATTTGGTTTCACCTTGTAGCTAAAATTGCGCAAGTGCTTTCTGCGATCTTATTTATTTATCTCGGATTATTGTTCTATTACAAATGGGATATTCGGATCAATCTTACCCCCACATTTATAGCCATTATCCTGGCGGTGGATGTCTTGTATTTTTATGAAGCCATTACTGCATGGTTGCACAAGAGATTTGGGTATCACTCATTGTTCATCAACGCTCATCACCATTAATATGAAATTCATTTATGTTTTTTTATTGAGTTTTTTGTTGCAATCTGTTAATGCCAACGATATTTCTTTTATTGTGTATCATGTAAAAGGAAACATCACTAAAACAAACAGCAAACAAATTTTAAAAAAGGGCGACCAACTGTTTCTAAAAGATGTATTGATTTTAAAAGATGCCTCCAGTGTGGTATTGATTTGCAATAATTATAAAATTATTCAACTTAATAAAAAGGGAAATTATTCCATTGCTACTTTAATTCAACAATGCTTCAAAACCAGTGCATCCTACAGCAGTTCTTACTTTAAATACGTATGGAATGAACTGACGCATACAGTGGGCAAGCCTGAAAAAAAACCGGGTGACTTCATGAAAAATGTAGGGGCGGTTAGCAGAGGTTGCACGGATGTAGTGTATGGTATGCACACAGATACCATACAGCTTTCAACCAACAGTAAATTACTCATTAATTTTAAAACATTTTATAACAATGGGTATGCGGCTATTTACCCGGAATTATATGAAGGCGCAGCGCTCATAAAACAAAAAGTTAATCTAACAGATAGTATTCAGATAGGCACTTTGACTAAAACACTAACACCTGGTATATACTATTGGCAAATAGTTGCAGAAGATGGCACCAGTTGCGAAAGAAATTATATCAAAATATGGGATCAAAAAGAGTACAAAAAAATAATCTCCTTTCTGTTAAAAGACCTGCCTGTAAGCACTCCAGCTGAAACGGCTTTTGCAAAAGCATTTTTACTGGAAGAAAATAAATTCAATGCAGAAGCTTTGATCTGGTACAAAAAAGCCGTTCAACTTAATCCTTCTAACCAAACTTATCAGCAATCATTATCATCATTTTATGAAACAAAATTGTAGCGTTGTAGCTTTCCCATTTATACTTGCCATTATTATTGCGGGTTGTGCAGGATCCAAACAGGGTTCTGCAGAAAAGAGGGAAGATGTAAATATGAGTATCAAGGAGAAACCCGATGTAATTCAATATGCCTCGCTTCAAAAACAGGCCGTACCTGATATGGCTAGTCGTGGTTCGGGCGATCGCGGACCGCTTACTGGCTTGGTAGGCGGGGCTGTTTCGTTGGCCACCAACGCTGTGAAACAAATGATCGCTAAAGACCAGAAAAAATACACGGCCGATTACAAATACGGCTTAACTGATTTATATTTCTACGATCAGTTGTCGGTGGATGGAGCTTTCGATCCGCTTGGACTTCAATTTAGTGGGTTTAAATTGGTAAGAACATTTGATAACAATGGCAGGTTGGATACTGCACTCACAGCGGAGTTTGAACTGGATGCCAGTAACCCGTATGAGATTCTGAACAACTCCGTGTTCAGGTTAAAACTAAAAAGTCTCCAACTCAATTATGCCAAAGCCAAAGTGCCAGGCAATAATAATTTTCTGAATATGGATGTTGAGATTATTTTCAACAGTTCTTATGTAAATCCGCAAGGGCAATTGTTTAAAAATATTGAGTTAGGTAAGTTTTATTTTTTCTTAAGACAAGCACCACTTGATAAAGATGTGCCAGGTTATTCTGGATATTATGAACAACTTTTAGGGAAAAAATTAGATGGCTGGAGTTTCATTGTTCCCCGTTCTTACGGCTACCACATGGTAGAGCGAAACAATGCGCAACCCGTATACAGCCAAGGTGCATACAGTATTACTGTAAATGTAAAAGAAAGTTCCAAAAATAAATTTGTGAATCAAATGATCATTGATAATTCTGGTAAATTGGTAGATGCATTGGGTGATCAAATAAAAAAAATTGCGCAATAAATCTTAGTTGAATCGCTGATCAGTCGGATAAACTATCCTATTTTACAATAGCTGAAATAAATGTATAAAAAATCGTAAAAAAGCCGCCAGTTATTTTTAACGGCGGCTTTTTTTAAGCTTATTGTTTGATAAAAGGCTGTCGGACAATATCACGGTTGCGTTCTATAATTTCGAGGTTATACAAACCAGGAGTTAGTTTAGCCACATTAACTGGTAAACTTCCACTACCATTCAAAGTCTGTTGCAGTTGTGCTTGTCCCGTTGCGTTTAGGATCCGTAATTGCGCATTTTCGAATCTTCTTCCAGATAAAATACTTAGGATATCTTTTACCGGGTTCGGGAAAATTTGGATATCTGCAGCAGTGTTAAGTTGTATGATTTTGATATCACTGAAAGAATATTCTCCTGTTCTGTCTGTCATCTTCAGCCGGTAAAAACTTTTACCAGCCAGCGGTTGATTGTCAACAAAACTATAAGATGCCCCTTCTCCGTTAACAGAACTGCTGTTTACATAGCCTGCCTGGCTGAACTGGGCTCCATCGCTAGACCTTAAAATTTCAAAACCAGCATTGTTGGTTTCTGAAATGGTTTGCCAACTCAATGCTACTTTTTTGGTAGCTGTTGGTTGCACTTGTAAATTGAGTCCAGTAACCGGCAATACATTAAGGTTACGTGAATATTGCAACATCCACTCATACACATTCAAACCGTTTTCTTTATAAGTAGGGTTGTAAGTGGTGCTCCATGCATCATGGCCATTAACCGGAAATATGGTTTTTCTGGCCAATGGGTTCGGAGGGATAGGTGCAGAATTGATGAGACTAATATAGGAATTGGTATTTGCAACCGAAACGGTTCCATCACCGTTGTTGTGAGTAGCCCAAATAGCAATATTGGCGCTAGCCATATTGTTGGCTGAGGCTTGATTAGGACCATTTGCCCCACAAATGGGAATGATAGCTGCTATTCTATTAGAAAATACGGGGCTGAAACCAGCATAATCCCACACTGCTCCGCCGCCCATGCTTAAACCGGTGAGGTAAATTCTGTTGGGATCCACCGCATATTGCTGCATGGCAAGGTTGATCAAACTGTTGATGTCTCCAACACCTGGCCACCCTACAAACTGTGGCGACAATACGATGAAACGGCGTGTTTGTCCATTTACCGTAAAACTTGCAGGAAAGGTTCCATTGTTGATGAGTTTTGGCGGTCCGTGCCGTAAAACCAATGGTAACGAAGTAGAAGTTCCCTGCCCGGTTTCACCAGCTCCATGCAAAAATATCAACAATGGATATTTTAGCCCGGCTGCGGGATACCCTGCAGGCAGATACTCATAAAAAGCTTTCAAATTGTTAGATACTACGGTGTAACGAGGCGTTTGAACCTGTGCAGATAACTGCGTACTCACGATCAGGCACAAAATAGTGCACAAGAAAAACAAATGCTTTTGCTTAAACATAATGAATAGGAAATTGAATTGTTGAACTAAAATTTCTCAACTAGGGACGCAAAGCGTAAATTTAACAAATTCTACACCACGAAATTATTCTTCTACAGTAATATTTTATCCACATAAAAATCTAGAAAATTAGCGGCAGCTTTTATAAATTCAATTGTTGAACAAATAAATATTAATATATGGAACGCAATCGCAGGGCTTTTTTACAAAAAGCCGCCATGCTTACCGGCGCATTTTCTTTGAATAGCCTTTTCAACCAAACTGTTGCAGCAACCTGGAAATCAGCCTTGCAGGATAAATCACATCTATTACCCGAGGTATTGGCTGCAGACGAAGACTACTGGAGTTTTATTCAACAGGCATATACGGTAAATCCCAACATTATCAACCTCAATAATGGTGGCGTGAGCCCTGCACCCACAATTGTGCAACAGGCATTGCAGCGTTACAATCAATTGGCAAATGAGGGGCCTTCTTATTATATGTGGCGAATTTTGGATCAGGGAAGAGAACCCTTGCGAGCAAAATTAGCTGAGTTGGCAGGATGCGATCCCAACGAAATTGCCATCAACCGCAACGCTACCGAGGCCTTAAATACGGTGATTTACGGACTACGTTTGCAAAAAGGCGATGAAGTGATCGGCACCAAACAAGACTACCCCAACATGATACAAGCCTGGAAACAACGGGCTTTGAGAGAAGGAATTGTGTACAAACAGATCAGTTTCGATTTTCCTATAGAGAATGATGATGCTATCGTGTCCGCATTCGAAAAATCCATTACACCAGCTACCAAGGTGCTGCATATTACGCATCTAATCAATTGGGTGGGTCAAATTATGCCGGTGAAACGACTAACGGATATGGCTAAACGAAAAGGAATTCAAACCATTGTTGATGGAGCACATTCTTTTGGCTTACTCGATTTTAAAATACCCGATCTTGGCTGTGATTATTTTGGAACGAGTTTACACAAATTTTTGAGTGCCGCAGTAGGCAGTGGAATGTTATGGGTTAAAAAAGATCGAATCGCAGCATTATGGCCCATGATGTGCAACGACAAACCTGAATCCGATGACATTCGTAAGTTTGAAACCCTTGGTACCCGTAGTTTTCCAATTGAACAAGCCATTGGGGAAGCCATCAACTTCCACAATGCCATCGGATCGGCCAGGAAACAAGCCAGGATACATTATTTAAAAAATTATTGGGCGTCTGCAGTACAACAAATACCAGGTGTAAAACTACATACATCTTTAGATCCCAGGTGGTCATGCGCTATATGTGGGGTAAGTGTGGCCGGAAAAACGCCTGCCCAACTCGACAGTGAATTGTTTAACACGTATAAGATACATACCGTGGGGATAGTTTGGGAAAACATCGAGTGCGTTAGAATAACGCCACATATATACACAACATTGAAAGACCTTGATAAATTGATTGCTGCCATTAAAAATATTGCTGCTAAAAAATAACAATATGCACATTCATTGGGGAATCATCGGATGCGGCGATGTTACAGAAGTAAAAAGCGGTCCGGCTTTTAACAAAATAGCGGGCTCCTCCTTGTATGCTGTGATGCGTAGGGATCATCAAAAAGCTGCCGATTATGCGCAACGGCATCAGGTACCCGTTTTTTATTCCGACGCAATGGCGCTCATCAAAGACCCTATTATAAATGCGGTGTACATAGCCACTCCGCCCGATTCACACGAACTGTATGCACTGGCCACCATCGAAGCAGGTAAACCAGTGTATGTAGAAAAGCCCATGACGCTCAACAGCTTTTCGGCAAAAAAAATTACTGCATTTGCAAAGGAAAAAGACGTGAAATTGGTGGTAGCTCACTACCGAAATGCACAGCCCATTTTTTTAAAAGTAAAGGAGTTACTCAAGCAAAATGTCATCGGAAAACTGCTAACTGCGCAAATTGATTATCGAAGAAAACCGCCAACAGCCAAAGAATTGTTACAACCCACCTTGGCTTGGCGGCTCAATCCTGCACAGTCGGGCGGAGGATTGTTTCACGATCTGGCACCCCATCAACTTGGATTGATGCAATTCTTTTTTGGCAATCCAGTCTTCAGCAAAGGTATTTCGGGTAATCACCATTCGGCTACTATTGCTGATGACTTGATTACTGGTTTGGCTTTGTTTGAAAAGGGAATTCAGTTTTCCGGAGTGTGGAATTTTAACGCAGCTCCAGATCAGGAATCGGATGTTTGCATCATCAGAGGAACCAAGGGTAGTATTGAATTTTCCGTTTTCAACAACACCAGCATCCGGGTATTATTAAATAATCTACCCTTACAGATACTGGAATTTCCTCCATTGCCGCATGTGCAACAACCTATGATTGAAAAAGTAGTAGCATATTTTAATGGAACCGGTTCCAATCCGTGTACCCCTGAGTCGGCTGCAACGGTGATGGAGATGATGGATGCATTTGTATTCCGTGCAAATTTTCCCCATTAATAAATTCGGCAGAACCACATTTATTCATAAATATTGAGGTATTTCGCAGAATGGATATTAGTTTGAATAAGTATATCAGCGACAGTGGCTTTTGCAGCAGGAGAGAGGCTGATAAATATATCGACGAATGTAGGGTCACCATTAACGACCAAGATGCCAGCAAAGGCAACAGGGTGAAGGAGGGTGATGTAGTAAAGATTGATGGCGAACCCATTCGTAAGAAAAAACAAACCGTTTACTTGCTGCTCAATAAACCAAAAGGCGTAACCTGTACCACCGATACCAAAGACAAAACCAATATCGTAGATTTTGTAAATTATAAAACCAGGATATTTCCGGTGGGGAGATTGGATAAATTATCAGAAGGTTTGATCTTTTTAACCAACGATGGAGATATAGTAAATAAAATTTTGAGGGCGGGCAACGGACACGAAAAAGAATACATGGTGATGGTAGATAAAGCCGTAAACGTCGATTTTATCAATAAGATGCGGAACGGTGTAAAAATTCCAGGAGCCGTTACCAACAAATGTTTTGTAAAACAGGAGGGTGATCATCGCTTTCGCATCATACTAACACAGGGGCTGAATCGCCAAATAAGAAGAATGTGTGAGGCGCTCGGTTACCGGGTTACCTCTTTGAAAAGAACCAGGATCATGAACATCAGTGTAAGCGGGTTGGCACCTGGCAAATGGCGCTATTTTACCGACGCAGAAATACATGCCGTGAACGATATGCTCAAAAATAGTAGTAAAACTGAAGAGGCAGAAGGAATGGGAGAATAAGGAAGTTTTTAAGAGTCCGTTGTATTTATTTAGATTAAAACCATCGCATCTTTGTTTTTTGTTTTTAACATAAAATTTAAATGAATGAAAAATGATCAGGTAAAAAAAATGTTGACGCAAGAAAACGAACATCTGAAAAAATTGCAAAACATCGTTAAAGAATCCATTGCAGCCGAAGAATTGATCATTAAGAATTTATTGCATCCTCCCGAAGAGCAGTTGACCAGGGGTCAGAAAATATCTGATAAAGTTGCTCGTTTTGGGGGTAGCTGGAGATTCATTATTTTCTTCATGATTTTTTTGTTAGTATGGATACTGTTCAACGTGGTTGCGCTGGGACATTGGAAGTTTGATCCATATCCATTTATATTAATGAACCTGATTCTTTCCTCTATAGCAGCACTACAGGCTCCCATCATTATGATGAGCCAGAACCGCCAAGAAGAAAAAGACCGTAAACAAAATGAAAACGATTACCTTATTAATTTAAAAGCAGAAATGCAAATCAGAAGTTTGCACCAAAAAATAGATTTGCTCGAACAGGAACAAATTAAAACATTGTTTGAAAGCCAAGCCAAACAGTTCGATCTACTGAACCAGATCAATAATAAGTTGAATAAGATGCTGGGAAAAGAATAATCGGCTTTGGCAAACCGTTTTTTTATACTTTTGTAGGAATACTTTTTTGTTCGACCCAACTTAAATTAACCGCGATATGGAATTTTTTAATGGAATGGAGCCGCTGCTTAAAACATTCTGGTTTATTGCCATACCGGCCACCCTTATATTTTTGGTGCAAACCGTACTCACGTTTGTCGGTGCTGATGCTACAGATGGCCTGGAGGCAGATTTCGATAGCAATTTGTCAGGTGCAGAAGCCCCCTTCCAATTGTTTTCTTTGCGCAATATGGTGAACCTTTTACTGGGACTTGGTTGGACAGGGATAGCATTTTATTCTTCTATAAACAGTAAAGGATTGCTCATTGGCCTCAGTGTGCTAGTGGGCGTGTTATTTGTAGTAGTGTTTTTCTTATTAATACGACAATTACAAAAACTAGGCGAAGACAATACCTTCAACATTCAAAAAACTTTACAACAAACGGGTACGGTTTATTTGACCATACCCGAACAAAAATCAGGATTTGGTAAAGTGCAGGTAAGTGTACATGGGGCAGTGCATGAGATCAATGCCATCACAGAAAAAGAAAAATTACCATCAGGAAGTATGGTGCGTATAGTTAAAATAGAAAGTAATAATCTGGTATTGGTAGAAAAATTATAAAAACCCAAAAAACTCAATTTAGTTATGACACCATTGATTTTGATTGTTGTGATTGTGATCGTTTTTTTTGTAACGATCAGCGCTTTGATTTCTCGTTACAAAAGATGTCCATCTGATAAAATTTTAGTGATCTACGGTCGCACCGGTGGTACTTCCGCCAAATGTGTGCATGGTGGTGGAGCATTTATTTGGCCGGTGATTCAAGATTATGCTTACTTAGATTTAAAGCCCATCTCTATTGAAGCTAATTTAACGAATGCGCTCAGCAGGCAAAACATTAGAGTGGACGTGCCTTGCAGGTTTACCATTGCGATATCTACGGAGCCCGATAGCATGAACAATGCAGCAGAAAGGTTATTAGGTCTTACACCAGAACAAATTCAAGAATTGTCGAAAGATATTTTATTTGGTCAGCTCCGTTTGGTGATTGCCACCATGACCATTGAAGAGATCAACTCAGATAGAGATAAGTTTTTGGACAATATTTCGAAGAACGTGGATGCTGAACTTAAAAAAATTGGTCTAAAACTCATTAACGTCAACGTGACCGATATCAGAGATGAATCTGGTTACATTGAAGCATTGGGTAAAGAAGCTGCTGCTAAAGCGGTGAATGAAGCCATTATTAGTGTGGCAGAACAAACCAAAATTGGTGAAATTGGGAAGGCGTTAGCAGATAGAGAAAGAGAAACGCAGATTGCAGAAACCCATAGAGATCGCGACGTAAAAATTGCGAATACCCAAAAAGATAGGGAAGTGAGTATTGCATTGGCGGTAAAAGACGAATCTATTGGAAGGGCAGAAGCAGCAAGAGATACAAGGATTAAAACCTCTGAAGCCAATTCAGTGGCGGTAACCGGGGAGAACGAAGCGAAGATCACCATTGCCAATTCAGATGCTAGCAGAAGAGAAAAAGAAGCAGAAGCATTAAGAATAGCGGTGACCGCAGAAAAAGTGCAGCAAGCAAAAGCATTGGAAGAATCTTACGTAGCGGAACAACGAGCAGAAGTAGCACGAAGCGAAAGAGAAAGAGCTACCCAAATGGCCAATATTGTGGTACCTGCTGAAATAGCTAAACAAAAAGCGATCATCGAAGCACAGGCCCAGGCAGAAACAATTCGGGAAAATGCAAAAGGAGAGGCAGATGCAATTTTTGCCAAGATGGAGGCCGAAGCAAAAGGTTTATTTGAAATTCTAACTAAACAAGCCGAAGGTTACAAAGAAGTGGTAGCTGCGGCAGGTGGAGATCCAACAAAAGCCTTCCAGTTGTTGCTGATTGAAAAACTCCCAGAGTTGGTAAAAACCCAGGTAGAAGCAGTTAAAAATCTGAAAATCGATAAGATAACGGTATGGGATAGCGGCAGCGGAACAGATGGCAATGGATCTACTGCCAATTTTGTATCTGGCTTGATGAAAACAGTTCCACCGCTGAATGATCTCTTTAACATGGCGGGTCTAAATTTACCTAATTACTTAAAGGGTGAAGATGTGGCAAAGCAAGACAATGAGGCAAAGGACAAAGAATAATTATAATATTCAATAACCAAATTACTATGAACATGCTAATGCTATGATCCATATTTTTATAGAATAAATTGAAAATAGCATGAAGACAAGTAGAAAAGGTTTAATATTAAATGCAGATGGGATTTGTGAATAAAATTTTGTACAGCTCGTTGAGCCAGCGCAATTATTTAAAGCTCTTAAATAGTTCCTTTCTTTTTTTGTACAAAACAGGGTTGTTGAAAAACAATCCAAAATACAGGTATCATTATTTTGCCAAAAACTTGGTTCGCAAAGGCGATACAGTGATAGACTTGGGTGCTAACTTGGGTTACTACTCCAACCTATTGCAAGAATGGGTTGGCAGTGCTGGAAAATTATATGCCATTGAACCGGTGATTCCATTTAATGAGATCTTACAATGGCGCTTGGCAGATAAAAAGCATGTAACGATCATGCCCTATGCGTTGGGTACCGAAGAAAAGAACATCACGTTGGTGATACCCAAAAACCTCCGTTATTTAAGCACTGGTTTACCCAACGTGTACGATAACGAAACTCATGGAAATTTGGAAGAGTACGGGTTTAAATTTGAAGCCAGGATGAAAAAGGGGAGTGAGTTGTTTAAAGACCTTGACCGATTAGATTTCTTAAAATGTGACATAGAAGGTTACGAGGAATTTGTATTCCCCGAAATGAAACCCGTGTTCGAAAAACACCTACCCATCATTCAGGTAGAAACCTGGGGTAACCATAAAAAAGTGGTGGAAGATTTTTTATTTGGCATAGGATATCAACAATACCACCTCCATCAAAACAAACTAGAACCCACCAATGCCGGCCACGATCCGAGTCTAGTAGATTTTATTTTTGTGCATCCGGAGAATAAGGGGTCTATGGAGAGATTGAGTGGTATCCTTTGAAAATACATGATTTAGTTGTGCAGTGGAACTAATACACTTCTTGGTAAGTATGGTTTGCCTAAAATAATACATTACATTTTTGTAATTTGTTTTTTCACCTACCTCTTACAACCCTGCTGTTAGTGTTACCATTAAGCCATTTCAGCTTAAACACCACAATCTTTAAATTGGGACATCAATAGTTCTGAAGGTCAAATTGATTCTTGGTTTGCTCACAAGCTTGGTAGGCGGGAGTCTGTGAAGCCAGTGGCTTTGAGTGGTGTCTTTCATCAACAACAAACTACCGTGTTCCAATAGCAGAGAAACGGTTTCTTTGGTGGCCTTATGTTTTAATGAAAATTTACGTTCGGCTCCAAAGCTTAAAGAGCCTATGGCGCCATTTTTCTTTAAAGCTTTTTCTCCATCACTGTGCCAGGCCATTCCTTCATCGCCATTGTGGTATAAGTTGAGTAAACATGAGTTGAATGTTTCCCCGGTTTTTTCTTCAATGATTGATTTTAATAGTAATAATTCAGTTGTCCAGGGTAAGGCTTGTTTGGTGCTGTTGGAATAAGTATAATCAAAAGCATTGTCGCCGTACCAGGCTACTTTTCGTTTGGTGATGATCAATTTACCATAGATGATGGCTTGGTCATTTTTCCAGTTGATAGTATTCATTAAGCAGTTAAAAAACTGATTGGCTTCATCGTTGCTGAATAGTTTTCCAAAATATTGTACTACCCCATCTTTTGGTAACCAGTTTTTTGAATCGTCGATCTCATTGCTGAATAAGTCCATTTTATGCTCTTTTTTTTATACAGCCTGCGGGGTTGTAAATTTTATTGTTCCGGGAGAATGATAACTATTTTCTAAAACATAGCAACTAAGTCGTAGCATTTATATCATTTACATTGGAAAGTTCAGTTAAAAGATTTAAATGAAGCAGTTGGTGATGACACAAAATACATAGAGCCGGGGTTAAAAAAAGAAGGACTCCCACAGAAGTCCTTCTTAGTATTTTTTTGCAAAAATTGAATTGAAATAAAAAACAATTAATTCATTCGAATCGTGCCCTCTCTAACGGGCATACCGCCTCTCATCATATTTCGCATTTCACTCATAGGCTTTACGTCAAAATCTTTTGGAATATTAAACTCTTTATCGGCTACATCTTTTTCGATTTCTAATTTGGTTACTTCTACATTCATGATTCTGTTTCTACGCATCTTTGTTTCAAAGCGCATCACAAATCCGTCTATTTGCTCCAGGCCTGCCATGGGGTTGCTTGTTGGCGATCCCATGCTCATAATGCTGGTCATACCGCCGCCTGTACTGCTCACATTATTTATTTTTACATCTGGTGTAAACCATGCTACTGAAGTATCCTTAATACCCAAAATACGGGTAGTAATTATATATGCTTTTTTGCAAGTATAGCCAGCAATTTTTTTGGTTTCATCTGTCACGCTGATATTGATCTTTGGAGGTTCTGCCGGACGAACTACTTTTTTGCTGGTATCGTTGGCTGCACCTGCGCGCATCATGCTGTCCATGCTTTTTCTGCCTGATTCCATTTCTTCGTCTGTAGCATAAAAACCATTTCTTGTTCCCATTATTTCGAAAAGGGTAGTGGTCAATTTTTTCTGATTGTCTCGGATAATAGTGGTTCTCCCTGTTTCTGATTTACTCACAGATTTTACCAGATCATTTTTTACGTGTGTCACCGTTTTGGTTTCACCATCACCCGAAAACATACGAGCCATTCCGCCGCCTTGCCCTTGCGATTGCACGCTGGCTACGTCTTCTTCCTCGGGAGCTATAATATTTGTTGTGGTATTAATGATAGCTTGATTTACCAATTTAGGCTGCGCTATAGCTGTTGTTCCGCTAATCAAAGCGGCAAAAAAGAAAATTTGTTTCATCAGTTATTTATAATTTTCCCAAAAATAACGGCTTTATACGAAACGGTACGTATTTGATCAACATTGTATTTAATTTAACAGGCAATTACGCATTTTTACTTTGAAGGGCGGTGCCATACCAAATTAATTCCTCAATAAAAGTAGTGGCTCTTTTATTCGTGTTTTCCGGATCAGTGGGCAACCCATTTTCGTCGAACCCTTTTTCAACGGTTGCCACCGGAAACATTGCTGGAACTGTACATGCGCCCAATTTCCACATCACATATTGTATAGAAGTGATCACATTCATGCCAGCAAAAGGACCTGAACTTACGGTAGCAAAAGCAACTGGTTTTCTTTTCCATTCTGCAAAAAATACATCAATCATATTTTTTAAAGCCGCTGGGTATCCGCCATTGTATTCTGGTGTTACAATGATTACGATATTGGCTGATTTAATGGCATCTGCTAAATAAATAAGGTTGTCTGGTGGACTAGGCAGGTTACTCAATCTTTCATGAAACAGGGGCAAGTTGTATTCGTGTAAATCAACGATCGTAGCAGTAGCATCCTTTCTGCTGTTAATTTGATGCATTAAATAAAGGGCCACCCGATCGCTTTTTCGCCCTGTTCGGATACTGGAAGAAATGATCAAAATCTGTTGCATACTGTTTAAATAATTAAATAATTAAAAAAAGCCAATCTTTGTGAGAAGCGCTGAGCTTATATAAAACAAATACCATGCATGAATGTTCTTACGCACTTCTTTTTAATTGAATATCAAAAATGACATTTACTTCCTCACCCAAAAATACCCCCATTTCTACATTAGCGGCATTCCACTGCCACCCGAACGTCGTTCTGTTGATAGTGCCGCAAACACTGAATCCCGACTTTTAATTTCCCAGGGGATCTTTTATAACTCCTCCATATGCTACAACCAATTCTTTTCTTTTAGAAATGTCCTTAATAATTAAATTTCCTCAAATGATATAGCTTCCGTCACAATATGCCGCATCATAATTATTGATCGCAAACGAAATTTAGGGAAAATTATCTACATCAAAAAAATCCTTCCCTAACAAGTTTTTATCTCTTCCGTCATTTCTGGTATTCACAGCAGCTACATTAGCACAACAATCAACTTCTGCCTTTGTAAAACATCCATCCTGACATAAATGCCCGCATCAAACGCCTGAAAATCTCCCTTTACCTCGCTAATCAACAGGTGTTTTATTTTAAATGTAGTATCGCTGTGTATTGGGTCGATCGCCCGGTTTTATATACTATGCGTCATTTCTATAATTTGTTTATAAGATCAAGCTACCATTTTGAATACTGCATCCACAACAACCATGCATTACGAATTTGTTAGTTCGCCGCTTGGCAAAATAACAGTTTTGTGTAAAAGCTGTGAATAACTATACTTTTTGATGGCAACACCAATCGCTCTAAATAACTGATATTCAACTATATTTACCGCCCGAAAAATATTTTTTACGGGTAAATTACCACAGAAAACTTGTTATTGAAAGCTTATCTACTTTTTAAGCACAGTAGATGCAAATGGGTTGTTTTTGTGTAGGTTTGTTCCCTTACTTAAAATTTAGAAAACGTGCGTTTAAAGAGTTTAGAAATCAAAGGATTTAAAAGTTTTGCCGATAAAACCGTACTCAATTTTGACGAAGGTATTACAGGTGTTATAGGCCCCAATGGTTGTGGTAAAAGTAATATCATTGATAGCATTCGCTGGGTAATTGGCGAGCACAAGATCAGCAACCTGCGAAGTGAAAATCTGGAGAGCCTTGTTTTTAACGGTAGCAAAACCAGAAGTGCCAGTGGATTGGCAGAAGTGAGTCTTACTTTTGAAAATACTAAAAACTTACTCCCAACAGAGTTTAACACAGTTACGGTTACCCGAAAATATTATAAAAGCGGGGAGAGTGAATATCGACTCAATGATGTGGCTTGCCGCCTGAAAGATATTCATAACCTGTTTATGGATACCGGCATTAGTACCGACAGTTATGCCATTATAGAATTGGGGATGGTAGATGATATCATCAAAGACAAAGAAAACAGCCGCCGCAAAATGTTGGAACAGGCTGCTGGTATTACCATCTACAAAACCCGTAAAAAAGAAGCCAAGTTAAAACTGGACGCCACCGAACAAGATCTAGCCCGTATCGAAGACCTCTTGTTCGAAATCAACAATCAACTGAAAAGTTTAGAAAGCCAGGCCAAAAAAGCAGAGAAGTATTACGAGATCAAAAAGGAATACAAAGAAGTAAGCATTGAATTAGCTAAAGCTGCATTGGAAGGTTTTAACATTACTTACCGCGACCTGAATGAGCAACAACAACAAGAGGTTGATAAAAGACTGGAACTGGAAGCCTCTATTGCTACAGAAGAAGCAGGGTTGGAAAAAGAAAAATTAGCTTTTGTAGAAAAAGAAAAAGCATTGCAACAAATGCAGCATTCGTATAATGATATGCTGGATAAGGTGCGCAATAAAGAAAACGAAAAAAATCTTGCCAGCCAACGACTGCAGCATTTAAAAGAAAGAAAATCCAATCTGGATGAATTTTTAATTAAATCTGAAGGTCAGTTAAAAGGATTGGAAGAAAGCATTGCTTTTACTGGAACCCACATACAAGAAGAATCGGTGAAGCTGGAGGAATTAGAAGAAAAGTTAGAAAGCCTGAAAGAAGCGGTTGAAGATAAGCGTAGGATATTTGATGACAAAAGAAGTAGCATTGATATGCTTCGCAGAGAAAACCAAGCCATCCAGCGCAATCAGTTTGATGCAGAAAAAAAAGTAGCTATCGCAGACACTTCTATTCAAAATCTGCAAAGAACCATAGCGCAAATTCAAGAAGAAAAATCCCAGCGTCAGGCTCAACTACAACAACTGGAAATAGAGAAAAAAGATAAAGAAGAAGCATTAGAACAGAAGAAAACAGATTTGCAGCAACTGCAGGATCATCACGAATTTACCAAAGAACAGATTCTTCAAACGCAAAACCAGATGGAAGGGTTACGCAATAGTTTGGCTGAAGAAAGTCGCAAACTGGATTCGAAGAAAAATGAACATGATCTCTTAAAAAGTCTGGTAGATTCTATGGAAGGCTATCCTGAAAGTGTAAAATTTTTGCACAACAATGAAGGATGGAACCATACGGCGCCATTGTTATCCGACATCATTTATGTAAAAGAACAATACCGTGCTGCAGTTGAAAATGTATTGGAACCTTACTTAAACTACTATGTGGTTAACAACCTGCAGGAAGGCTTACAAGCAGTGCATTTGCTTGATGATAATAAAAAGGGAAAAGCTAACTTTTTTCTGTTGGATAAATTTGATGGGGTAGTTACTCAACATCAACCGGATGGTACCATTGCTGCACTCGACGTGGTAGAAATAGATGGGCAATATGCAAAGCTCGCTTCCCATTTATTGGGCAATGTATTTATTGCTGAAACCGAAGATGCCATCCACAACAGCAATGGAGCTGTGATACTCGAAAAATCGGGCAAATTTGTAAAAGGAAAATATTCCCTTACTGGCGGAAGTGTAGGATTGTTTGAAGGTAAAAAGATAGGCAGAGCGAAAAACCTTGAAAAGTTACAGGAACAAATTGCCGAGCAAACTATCATAGTAAGCCAATTGAAGGCAGAAATTCAGGTGCGCCATCATGAAGTGATCGCTTTTAACGAACAGTTAAAAGAAAATGCTATCAAACAAACGCAACAGGAAATGAATCTACTCACCAACTTGGTGTTTTCATTGCAGAACAAAATTGAAAACCTGCATCACCTGGAGCAAACAAGTGCCGAGAGGGTAGAAGAACTGAAAATACAACTAGACAATAACCACGATGCCATTGCAGCTACCAGAGAGGATCTGGATAAATGCAACTTTCAGTTAGAAGAACTGGCAGAAAAGTTACAGGCTATTGAACAGGACTATGCTACTGCCGAACAGGAGTATAACTTTGCCACCACTACTTACAATGACAGCAATTTACAATATACCAAACAACAAAGTAAAGTAGTATCGCTGAAGCAAGAATTTGAATTCAAGTCAAACCAATTGATAGATTTGAAACAACAGGTCGAAAGCAGTGCCACACAGTTGAACGAAGCTGCGGAAAATATTGAATTTACTGCGCTAGAGTTGCAAGAATTAGAAGCTTTGCTGCTGACCATGTTGCAAAATAAAGAAGTAGAAGAGAAACAACTCAATACAGCCGATCAGGAATATTACAATATCCGAAACATCCTCACCGAAAAAGAAAGTGAATTGCGGTTGAAACAAAGATCAAAAGAAGGCATTGATCATTTGCTGAATGAGATCAAAGATCGATTAACTGATCTTAAGCTGCAGTTAGCCGGAATGAAGGAAAGATTGAGCGTAGAGTTTAGGGTAGATTTAGATGAAATTATAGACGAACCTAGAACGGGGGATGTTCCTCTTGAAGAATTGAAAGAGAAAAATGAACGCATGAAAAAGCGTTTAGAAAATATGGGCGAAATAAATCCCACCGCTATTGAGGCTTATACCGAAATGAAAAAAAGGTATGAGTTCATCTTGGAACAAAAGAATGACTTGGTAACTGCCAAAGAAAGCCTGATGCTCACCATTCAGGAAGTAGAAGCAACTGCCAATCAACAGTTCTTAGATACCTTCAACAAAGTAAGGGAGAACTTCCAAAAAGTATTCAAGGCATTGTTCACTGATGAAGATACTGCCGACATGGTGTTGGTAGATCCGGAAAACTTAGCAGAAACCGGAATCGATATTGTAGCAAAACCAAAGGGTAAGCGGCCCAGTAGTATTGGTCAGTTAAGTGGAGGTGAAAAAACACTCACCGCTACCGCTTTGCTGTTTGCCATTTATCTGATTAAACCTGCCCCGTTTTGTATTTTGGATGAGGTAGATGCGCCGCTAGATGACGCCAACGTTGGTAAGTTCACCAACATGATCAAACAGTTTAGCGAAAATTCTCAGTTTATCATCGTTACACACAATAAACAAACGATGAGTGCGGTGGATGTTATATATGGCGTAACCATGCAGGAAGCTGGAGTGAGTAAACTGGTACCTGTAGATTTCAGGAGTTTGAATTAATATAAAAGATGTTTAAGTTAGTTTTTTTAAAGAATACTTTAAACTATGAAAATATTTTTAATAGTTTTTTTTGCATTATTTATTACCAACAATGTACATAGCCAAAATTTTACGAAAGACAGTTTGATCAAAAAAATGTCTGCCGAAATTTGCAAAGAGATTAAGGCCAATGATAGCATGTTGCTTAAAACAGTCAATTTTGAAATGCAACTAGGATTGCTCATGATTCCCATCATGTCGCAATACAAAATCGAGATAGCCGAAGTAGTTCCGGGTTTTTCTTTCGAAAATTCGGAAGCACTCGAGAAACTAACAGAAGAATTAGGTACTGTGATGGCGATGAACTGTCCGATTTTTTTAACCATCATAGCTGCTCGTCCAGAGCTTATAAACAATACCAACCTCAATCCCGAAAGATCATTAGAGGGTAAGTTGATGCAAATCCAGGAAGGAGACTTCACCAGTATTCAGGTGAAACTAAGCAATGGAAGAACCGAAAAATTATGGTGGATTGAATTTTTTGAAGGTGCCGATACACTCGGTTCAAAAGAGTTGATATCAAAAAAAGTGGGCGTCAGATACATCGAAAAAGAAGTGTACAACGCAGCCATTAAAGATTATATCATCATCAAAGTAATCACCGGCATCAGCAAACAATAAAATTAACCAGCAAGAAATTAAAGAATTAACTTCCCAATTTTGCCCCCATTGCCTGCAAAAAATACGGCCTTCCCTTTTTTAGCTTTTCGCACAACATGAAAACTTTCCTTACTGATGTTCGTAAAAGTATGGCCGTCATCATTGGTAATATCTGCACCATTTAATCCGCAAGCAATCCATTGTTTTTTACGAATGTATTCCACACAGCTTCTATAACCAGTTGGTGGAGTAGCAGGCTTGGTAAATGTTTTGCCGCCGTTTTTTGTTAGCACTGCGTTTAGCGTAGTGCTATCCTTTGTAGTAAAGTCTCCCCCTACAATCATCCAGGTGTTTTTGTTTTTTATTGCAATAGAATTGGCACCCGTACTTTCTTTACCACCAATCAGCGGCAAAGCAATTTTGTTGCTGCGCAGCATAACCGAACTCACCAATCCTCCTGTAATAAAAATGGCTTCTTTTTTATTTAATTTCCTGATATTAGTCCCACTGCTGGCAAAACATGCTTCCCCTGAATCTGCCACAGGGCGGATATTAGTTGGAATTCCCTGCCAGCTATTGCCGCCATCGAAAGTTCGTGCAATAAAAAAGCGTCCATCCATCGGGTCTCCAATTACGATCCCGCTTTGCTCATTCCAAAATTCCATCGCATCCAAAAACATTCCTTTGTCTTTATTTTCAAAAACAACCTGCCAGTTCTTCCCTCCATCATTTGTTCGAAGCAGGTAAGCTGGTTCACTAATGCCCATAATGATGGCATCGGTTTCGTTGAAGGCTTCTATATCTCTGAAATCCGTTTTTTCAAAACCCTTTACAATCATCCAAATAAAAGTTACACCGCCATCCAAACTCCTTCCCACAGTACCGTTGCTTCCACTTACCCACACCGTTTTATCATCTACTACACTGAGTCCGCGAATACTGGTTTTGGTGCCAGTACTTAGCACCTGAACAGTTTGAGACTGACTGCAGACGGTTGTTAGCATTAAAAAAAGAAGCAGGTATTTTTTCATATAGTGTAGTATTAAACAGGCATTTAAATGCCTTAGTCTAACAAAAGTACAAGATTCGTTTGATGTAGTATATGGTTTTGTTCCTTCCTCACCCGGGTCAAAGAATCGCCTCTTTTTGCTTACATTTGTTGCTACTAACCCCTTTCGATCAATTGCCAACTTTACCATGAGTTATAATTATTTACCACTAGATAGAAAACACACCAACTTCGACCAAGTGCGCCATTTGTTGGAATTTCAACAGTTGGTGTCCATCACTTTTGATGCGCACGACCGAATTGTTCAATGCCGCGAATACCTCGATCGTAAAATGAAAGATTCAGACGCTTTGTTTTATGGCATCAATACCGGTTTTGGCTACCTGCAAAACGTACGAATTGATGATCATCAGTTAGAAGAGTTGCAAAGCAATTTATTAAAATCGCATGCTTGTGGTATCGGAGAAGAAGTGCCACGAGATATTATCAAACTCATGATCGCTTTCAAAATAAAATCTTTGAGTTACGGGAATAGCGGTGTACAAATAGAAACGGTGAAGCGACTGATGGATATGCACAACCATGATGTGCTTCCAGTAATTTACACACAGGGTTCTCTGGGTGCCTCGGGTGATCTGGCACCTTTAAGTCATTTAAGTCTTCCACTGATTGGTTTGGGAGAGGTTTGGCATCTGGGAATCAAATATCCGACTAAAGTGGTGTTGGATGAATTGGATTGGCAACCCATCAAGCTCAAAAGCAAAGAGGGACTGGCTTTGATCAATGGAACTCAATTTATGTCGGCCTACGGAATGCACAACCTTATACAAGCAGATCGTTTGCTCCATTGGGCCAATATCATTGCAGCCATCAGTTACGATGCATTTGATTGTGTAGATGACCCATTAAATGAACACATACATGCAGTTCGTTCTCACAATGGACAGGTGAGTGTTGCCGCCAAGCTAAGATCATTACTAACGGGGAGCCCTATCCGTAAATTACCAAAACAACAGGTGCAGGACCCATACAGTTTCCGATGTATACCCCAGGTGCATGGTGCAACCATGGATACCATTGAATATGTAAAAACAGTTTTTATCAAAGAGATCAATTCTGTAACGGACAATCCCAATATTTTTCCCGAAGAAGACCTCATTGTAAGTGGCGGTAATTTTCATGGACAACCGCTGGCCCTGGCGCTCGACTTCCTGAGCATAGCAGTGGCAGAACTAGGCAGCATCAGTGAACGCAGAACGTATCAATTGATTGGCGGACAAAGAAACCTGCCTGCTTTTCTGGTGAAAAATCCCGGTCTCAACAGCGGTTTTATGATTCCACAATACACGGCCGCCGGCATTGTGAGTGAAAACAAACAATTGTGTACGCCAGCAAGTGTAGACAGTATTCCCAGCAGCAACAATCAGGAAGATCACGTAAGCATGGGTGCCAATGCTGCTACTAAATGCAAAAGAGTGATCGACAATTTAGAAAAAATATTGGCCATCGAATTGCTGTCTGCTGTACAGGCCCTGGAATTCAGGCGTCCCGCAAAAACATCACCCCAATTAGAAGCAGTAATCACTGCCTTTAGAAAAGAAATTCCTTTTAACGAAGCTGATCGGGTATTGCACGACGATTTAAAACTAGCTATTGAATTTATAGGAAAAGATTGGAAACAGGATTGATTAAAACGATTATACTTATTTTACAAAACACATTTGTTATGACTCCAAAATACGATCCTATAAAATATAAAACCCCCACCGGCACAAGCTTGCAATGCAAGGGTTGGGTACAAGAAGCAGCATTGAGAATGCTTCTCAACAACCTGGATCCTGAGGTAGCTGAACGCCCCGAAGATCTGATTGTTTATGGAGGAAGAGGCAAAGCTGCCAGAAACTTTGAGGCCCTGGATGCTATTATACATGCATTAAAAATTTTGGAGAATGATGAAAGTTTACTCATACAAAGTGGCAAACCGGTAGGGATTTTAAAAACACACAAAGATGCTCCAAGGGTACTGCTCAGCAATAGCCAACTGGTTCCCAATTGGGCTAACTGGAAACATTTTACAGAGTTGGAACAAAAGGGTTTAATGATGTACGGTCAAATGACTGCTGGCAGCTGGATTTACATAGGTAGCCAGGGCATCGTACAAGGCACTTATGAAACCTATGCAGCAGCAGCCGACAAACATTTTGGCGGTTCTTTACAACATACGCTCAATGTAACCGCTGGTTTGGGAGGCATGGGAGGAGCACAACCACTCGCCATTACCATGAATGAAGGCGTGGCTTTGGTGGCAGAAGTGGAAGAATGGCGTATTGACAAAAGATTGGAAACCCGCTACCTGGATGAAAAGTACGTAGATATGGATGAAGCCATCAACAAAGCAATTGAATATAAACAAGCAGGTATTGCAAAAAGCATCGGCGTATTGTGTAATGCCATCACCTTACTGCAACGGCTACTCGAAAGAAATATCATCCCAGATACACTGACCGATCAAACCAGTGCGCACGATCCATTGATTGGTTACGTTCCACAGCAGCTCAGTAATGAAGCTGCCAACGAACTTCGTACAGCAGACCCGGAAAAATATTTGGCCATGAGTTATGCCAGTATGTACCTGCATGTGCAGTTGATGTTACAATTAAAAGACAAAGGTGCCATCACTTTTGATTACGGGAATAATATCAGGGCAAGAGCAAAAGAATACGAAGAAAAAATGCAACAACAAGGAGAGGCATTGACATTTACTGCTGGTAGAACTTTTGATTTCCCAGGATTTGTACCCGCTTATATCCGTCCGTTATTCTGCGAAGGCAAAGGGCCCTTTCGTTGGGCAGCTTTAAGTGGAGATCCGGCAGACATAGCCGTTACAGACGAAGTGATCATGAACATGTTTCCTGAAAATAAAGGAATGCTGCGCTGGATGAAAATGGCCAAAGAAAAAATTGCCTTTCAAGGATTACCAGCACGTATTTGTTGGTTAGGGCAGGGAGAAAGAGAAAAGGCCGGACAAGCTTTTAATGAACTGGTAAGAACTGGAAAAGTAAAAGCACCGATCGTTATCGGAAGAGATCATCTCGACACTGGAAGCGTTGCTTCGCCCAACAGAGAAACAGAGGCCATGCCAGACGGGAGCGATGCGGTAGCCGATTGGCCGATCTTAAATGCATTGGTGAATACCGCTGGCGGTGCAAGCTGGGTTTCTTTACACCACGGAGGTGGAGTAGGAATGGGTTTTAGCATTCACTCCGGCATGGTAATCGTGGCCGATGGAACGGCAGATGCGGCATCAAGGTTGGCGAGGGTATTACGCAATGATCCGGGAATAGGCGTCATTCGACACGCAGATGCCGGTTATGAACTCGCAAAAGAAACTGCCGCCACACATCACTTAGATCTACAACAAAAACTCAATAGTTAAACTATATTCCGGTTAGAAAATTTAATGGAAGATGCCCAACCTTAAAATTTATTTCCCTAAACATTGTTGCCAGGTATCATTG
Organism: Chitinophagales bacterium; assembly: GCA_038249665.1. Lineage (GTDB taxonomy): Bacteria > Bacteroidota > Bacteroidia > Chitinophagales > Chitinophagaceae > Ferruginibacter. Next base: position 38,016 of record JBBSDF010000006.1, on the reverse strand, counting down.
GTTATTATGCACACGGAACGCAAGCAAGTGCGGGTTTGGTAGAATTAGCAGGTGGTGCTGTTATGCCAGTTCATCAACGCATCCATGAACAACTCACCCATATCTTGGAAGGTTAGCTAGATATGGTTATAAATAACAAACCATACGGCCTCACTGCAGGTAGTTGTTACGTGATCCCATCAAACGTAAACGTATGGCATGGTGCAACCGCTGTTAAAGATTGTAAACTAATAGATGTGTCAGCCCTGTGAGAGAACAATATAAATAGTAAAAGATAATATGAAAACGTTTTAAGGATACTATTTCAACTCGATTGCTGGCTTACCTCCAAATAGAATTCTCACAGAATCTTTAGCCCTTACAGTATCTGAAAGTGCATTTTTAAAAGGCATCAGTACCTGGTAGTCTCCACCAACTTTCTGTTGCAACAGCAACTGATGACCGTACCCTGTAAGTCTGTTGAAAGCCCTCTCTGCGGCTTCCTTAGTATCGTATTGTTTAATTTGAACTTTAAAAGTATAGCCATCGTTGCCGGGTACAACATTTGGTACAGCTACTGTGATGCTGTCTTTTGCCAGCGGTATGTTGGATAGTGAATCAGGAGTAACAGCACTCATGGTATTGTTCGTATCTATCACATTGCTGGGAGGTATGGTAGCAGCGGTTTCAGTTGCAATGGGTGTTGGTTTATTTTTATTATACACTAAAAAATAATACAGCGCCGCGGCTGTACTGAGCAAAAACAAAGTTAACAGTACCAACATCAATCCTTTTTTATTAGGGGCTGTTTTTGCCAGACTGCTAAAAGAAATATCTTCTTGTATTTTTTCTTTGATCTCTTGTTTTCTTGGTTCCAATCGAGGGTTAACGATTGTTCCTTGCGTAAAATCGTAGGTGCCTTGTTGGTTTTTGACCAATGTACCTAATCCATCAATCACAAGAGGCTTTCCGATATTTAAAAATTGGCGGGAGAGGATGATATAAGACTCCAGATCGGAGGTGGCCAATGGACGAATTTTGCGACTTTCGGCAATAATAAAATCAATCAGTCCTTCATCATTTTCTGTACGCGTTTTGTACTCAAATTCAATAGAACCTGGCGGCAATGTATTGTCTTTATCATTTTCTGCTGGCATGATGGTGCCGGGAACAATACTAAAAATACCGATCTCAGGAATCGAAACTCTTTTGTTATTGTACAAATACTGAACGATCAACTGCTCTACTTTCATGGGGGAATGTTAATATGTGCAACAAACCTACCCATAAATAAGAATATAGCCAAGCATAAGCCGTAATTGCATTAATTTCACACTATGCTTTCAGAAAAGGAACGTGCGTTTATCGAAACCTGGGAAAAAAAACGGGATGCTTACAGCAGTTTTAAAAGCAAGATCACCCGGGGCTTACCGATGGCATTTGTATTCGGTCTTCCTATTTTACTGCTTATTTTGTCAGTCTATCTCTATTTTCCTGAATGGTACTATCGGATTTCCAACAGGCTTTCCGGCGCTCTGGTAACAATCGTGATCGCAGTTTTGATTGCCATATTTTTTTTCTCGTATTTTCGCATGCATTTTTTGTGGGAACAAAATGAGCAACTATACAAAGAACTGCTGTACAAACAAAAAAAACAAGATGCAGCGGAATTATCAAAAATAGCGTCTTAAAAAAAATTATGAATTGTTTATGAAAAAAATTATTTTGGGTTTATCGTTTTGTGCTATCGTATTCTCTGCCTGTAAAAAAGAAGACGAATGCCCCTATGATGTATCCACAGCCTCAGCTACAGTAGCAGAAAGAGCATCTCTGAGATCCTATCTAACTGGTGCTTCTTTACCCGCCACTGAACATTCAAGTGGTGTGTTTTATAATATTACAGAACCGGGAACAGGTAAAAATCCGGATGTTTGCTCTAACATCACTGTGAAATACACAGGGTCCCTGGTATCGAATGGTAACATCTTTGACTCCAACACTTCTACGTCTGGATCTACCTTTACACTCGGCGGATTGATAGCTGGCTGGCAACAAATTTTACCCCTCTTGAAAGCCGGCGGAAAAGTGACGATGTATATCCCACCTTCTTTGGCTTATGGGGCACAAAACATCCGCGACAATGCAGGTGCGCTGATCATTCCAGGAAATTCCGAGTTAAAGTTTGAGATGGAACTACTGAACGTTCAATAATATTCAACAGAATCAATTAATTTAGGCTTTGAATTTTCAAAGCCTTTTTTATTAAACTTGTTCATTGTGAGTCACGAAGCCATTTCTGTTTTTGATATGTTTAAAATTGGCGTAGGCCCCAGCAGTAGTCACACCTTGGGGCCTTGGCGTGCAGCACAGACATTTACGCAATCGTTAGAAAAAAAAGGACTACTAGATTCGGTCAAGCGCATCGAAGTATTGTTGTATGGCTCTCTTGCCAAAACGGGGGTTGGACATGGTACAGACATCGCCGTGCAATTGGGTTTGAGTGGCGACGATCCAGTGACCTTCGACGTGAACAGCATTACTGCTAAAATCGATGAGATTCATCAGATGAAAAAATTACTACTAGCTGGTCGACATGAAATTGATTTTGATCCAATAGAAGATATAGAGTTTTTATTTTCCGAATCGCTTCCTTTTCACCCCAACGCACTTACTTTTTTAGTGGAACTACTGAGTGGTGAAACCATTGCTGAAACCTATTATTCGGTAGGCGGTGGATTTGTGCAACAGGAAGGAGAAATGAGAACAGGCAATGCTTCCGTAGAATTACCTTTCCCCATCAACAATGCGAACGAACTATTACATTGGTGTAGAAAAACGGGTATGTCTATTCACGAAGTAGTGATGGAAAACGAACATACTTGGCGAACCGAAACCCTTACCAAAGATGGCCTTTTGAAAATATGGCAGGTGATGGAAAGCTGCATTTACAGGGGTTGTCATGCAGAAGGGATTTTGCCGGGCGGTCTGCAAGTAAAACGGAGAGCTGCCGCACTCAATAAGAAATTGTTGCTGGGAAAACCATATAGCAACCAGAAAGAATGGTTGGCGGCCATACAAGCGGGCGGCCACCATTTTCATTATATACTAGACTGGGTGAGTTGTTTTGCATTAGCGGTGAATGAAGAAAATGCATCCTTTGGTAGGGTAGTAACAGCACCCACTAACGGAGCGGCGGGCGTGATACCTGCTGTGCTCATGTATTATATCATTTTTTGCGATGGCCATTCAGAAGAAAAAATAATAAACTTTCTACTCACGGCTTCAGAAGTAGGCAGTATTTTTAAAAAAGGAGCCACTATTTCAGCTGCCATGGGCGGTTGTCAGGCAGAAATTGGGGTGAGTAGCGCCATGGCTGCCGCAGCCCTCACAGAATTGATGGGAGGCACCCAACGCCAGGCATTGATGGCAGCCGAAATTGCCATGGAGCACCATTTGGGTCTTACCTGCGATCCGATCAAAGGTTTGGTGCAAATACCCTGCATCGAAAGAAATACCATGGGGGCCATCAAAGCCATCACCGCAAGTCAGCTTGCTCTCCAAAGTTCTCCCGACTTTGCAAAAGTGAGTTTAGATGGCGTTATCAAAACCATGTGGGATACTGCACTGGATATGAACAGCAAATACAAAGAAACTTCCGATGGCGGACTGGCCGTGAATATTCCTATTAGTTTGAGTGAGTGTTGATGAGTCCTTTTCGGGCAACATTATTGAATTATCTTTGCGGCATGGAATTGAACAATAGGAAGGCATATCATGAATATTATTTCGAAGCTACTTACACCGCGGGGATGGTATTGCAGGGTACAGAAATCAAGTCGCTGCGCAAAGGAAAGGCAAGTTTCAATGATAGTTATTGTTTGTTCGACAAAGGTGAACTCTACGTAAAAAGTTTGCACATCTCAGAATACGCTTTTGGTAATTATACCAATCACGAACCTTTACAGGAACGCAAATTACTCCTCAATAAAAAAGAACTGAAAAAGCTAGAAGCCAAAAGCAAAGAAAAAGGCTATAGCATCATTCCGCTTCGAATTTTCATTAACGAAAAAGGATTAGCGAAAATTGATATTGGCCTGGGTAAAGGAAAGAAAAACTACGACAAACGGGAGAGCATCAAAACCAGAGAAAATGAACGGGACATCAAAAGGCAGTACGGGATTTAATGATTAGTTGCAGGAAGGCTGATCCGCATTTAAAATAAATACATCCAATTACATCGTCGGATATATTATCGTTTACCCATCAACGTTATCCTATCCATTTAAAATAACAACAGCCACAAAAGTGGCTGCCGTTTATTTGAATTTATTTTAGTTTTTAAAAAGAAGGAGCACACTGCTCATTTTTTCTTTTAAGCTTTTACGATGAACAATAAAATCCAGGAAACCATGTTCTAACAAAAATTCGCTGCGCTGAAAACCAGGTGGCAGGTCTTTTTTAATGGTTTCTTTGATCACCCTCGGTCCCGCAAATCCTATCAAGGCATCGGGTTCACCACAAATAATATCACCCAACATCGCAAAAGAGGCGGTTGTTCCACCAAAAGTAGGATCCGTGCACAGAGATATAAAAGGAATTTTTGCTTCCGCCAAATGAGTAAGTTTACCACTGGTTTTTGCCAACTGCATCAGTGAAAATGCGCTTTCCATCATTCTGGCTCCGCCACTTTTATTAATGATCATGAATGGAATACGGTGTTCGATGCAGTAATCGCAGGCTCTACAAATTTTTTCACCCATCACACTACCCAAACTACCACCAATAAATTCGAAGTCCATGCAGGCTATCACAAGATCTAACCCATTCACTTTTCCATGAGCCACGGTGATACTATCGTGAACATCCGTTTTTTGGTAGGTTTCTTCGAGCCGGTCTTTGTAGGGTTTTAAATCAACAAATCCCAGGAAATCTTTACTGCGGATGTTGGCAAATAATTCTTCGTACTGATAATCATCGAACAGTATCTCAAAATATTCATCGCTTCCTATGCGGTGATGGTGTTCGCATTTTGGGCATACAAATTTATTTTCACCCAGTTCTGCTACCGTACAGGTGTATTTGCAGTTCGGACATTTGGACCATAAACCTTCTGGTGCGTCTTTTTTATCTTTTGTGCTGGTTAAAATTCCTTTTTTGATACGCTTAAACCAGGATGATTTACTTTCTTCAGCAATTCCATCTTCTCCTGCAAGGTTGGCATCAAAATCTTCTTCTCGGTTCATAGTTATTTTTTTATCAGTATGTCTGTTGCATCCGTCCTAAGACTTATTTCCTGTAATCAAAAAAAATTAAGCATTGCTTCGGATACCGACGCTTTTACATTGGCAAAACGATCTTTTATGGATGACCATTCCAGACTTTATCAGGCATTTCTATTAATGCAGTTCAGATCGTCAAAAGCAATTTCGAGTCTCTTAATAAAACTTTCCTCGCCTTTGCGCAGCCAAACTCTGGGGTCGTAATTTTTTTTATTGGGTTTGTCTGATCCATCAGGATTACCTAACTGTGCCTGCAGATAGCCTTCGTATTTTTTATAGTTTTCCAGAATTCCTTCCCAGAAAGCCCATTGTAAATCGGTATCAATGTTCATTTTGATGGCACCATAACCGATGGCTTCTCTGATCTGGTGTTGAGGTGAACCACTTCCACCATGAAATACAAAATACACTGGCTTAGTACCAGTACCTAACTTTTTTTGGATATACTCCTGACTGTTGTTCAGAATTTCTGGCCTTAGTTCCACATTGCCTGGTTTGTACACCCCGTGTACGTTGCCAAAAGCAGCAGCTATTGTAAACAACTGACCAACTTTGCTCAATTCCGTATAAGAATAAGCCACATGTTCAGGCTGTGTGTACAGCTTATCGTTTTCTACCTCGCTGTTATCCACACCATCTTCTTCACCACCGGTAACACCCAATTCAATTTCAATGCTCATACCTAAGGGAGCCATGCGTTTGTAAAATTCAACAGAAGTAGCGATGTTTTCTTCGAGCGGTTCCTCACTTAAATCCAGCATATGGGAACTGTAGAGTGGCTGTCCTTTTTCTTTGTAAAACTGTTCACCCGCATCAATCAATCCACTTACCCAAGGCAACCATTTTTTTGAAGCATGATCCGTATGCAATACCACCGGTACGCCATAATATTTGGCCACATTGTGAATATGTAGTGCACCAGACACACCGCCTGAGATATTAGCTTGTAATTGATCGTTGGGCATCCCTTTGCCGGCAACAAACTGAGCGCCACCATTACTGAATTGTATAATGACCGGAGAATTTACTTTGGCTGCTGCTTCGAGGGTAGCATTAATGGTATTGGTGCCAATGCAGTTGACTGCCGGAAGCGCAAACTCATTATTTTTTGCATCATCGAACAATGCCTGTAGTTCTTCACCATGTAAAACCCCGGCTTTGTATTTACTCATAGTTGGTTGTTTTTTTGTAAAAGTAAGAGAATTTAGGTTTTTACGAAATGTTATTTAATTCGTTTGTATTCAGATAAATGTAAGCAATAGTTAGAGAATAGTGAAGTGAAAGATCTACATATTTTTAGGGTACAAATGAATTTCATCCATCAGTTGCGCAAAATATAGAGGCGCTTCTAAAAGCAAGCTGCCATACCAACTAAACATTTCTCCGTTTACCAAGAGTACTTGAACATCTGGTAGTTGTGCTTTCCATTCATCGATATCGGCTTGTTTAAAAGGGTAAGGTTCGCTGCTCAGTAACAATACTTTGCAGTTGGATTGTTGAATATCCCTGATGGTAACTTCCGGATACCTGGTTTGATGGTCAAACGCGTTATTGAAACCTGCTTGTATCATCATATCATGAATAAAAGTGTCTGATCCGACGCTCATGTACGGATTCTTCCATATCAAATAGGCTGCTTCAAGCGGTGTGTTATTTTGCCTGGTCAAAGCTAATTGTCTAAAACTATCCTTAATTCCTTTATAAACAATCGAGGCTTGGAGAGTCCTTTTAGTAATTTTTCCAACGGTTTCTATCATGTCCAGGGCTTGGGCAAGATTGTTTACATCGGTCAACAATACCGGAAAATCTGTTGCCAAGCTTTCAATTTGATCTTGAACATTCTCCTCCCTATTGGCAATAATTAAGTCTGGTTTTAATGATGCAACTTTTTGAATATCAATATTTTTAGTTCCACCAACTCTAATTTTATTGCGGTACCATTCGTTTGGGTGAATACAGAATTTTGTGATACCGATGGTTTCTTCTTCCAGTTCAAGTGTGTGTAACAAAGCTGTGATAGAAGGCACTAGCGATACTATTCGTACGGGTACATTTATGAGCGTATGTTGGGGGGATAAAAACATGCCGCAAAGGTAGTTTGAAGTAGGGGCAATAAAAAACTTCCACAGAAATTTGCCGCGCAAACCTACTGTGGAAGTTGATGTTTTTTGCGGCCACTGCCGCATTTCAGGAATTTTTTATTGCTGAGGGGGCTCAGTACAGTAAATAAGTTGTTCCTGGTTTCAGATTCATTTTACGAAGGGTAAGAATGCTGTTTGGTTTAATTGGATATTGGTCGTTGGTCTTCTGTAAGGATTGGATTGGATCGGTTCGGTTTAATTAGATATTGGTTTCTAACTTTTCGTTTTTTAAAGGATATTGGTCAATGGTCACTTTCTATTGGATATTGGTATTGTTTTTTAAAAAAGTAGAAGTTGACTGATATTGAATTTTAATGGCTTTCTAACCTACGGTTTGGGATATTGGAAGCACTTTTTTTGGTTTATCAGGATTTTGGACGATGATTGATATTTAATCTCTATCAATCAACTTCTGACACAAAGATGCAATGCTTTTTAAAAGTAAACAAGCGCGAATTTGCTCTTTTTTCAGGATGAAGTAATTACTGCCCGCATCGTATATCAACTGTTTTTTGTGGCGTAGTGCTACTCAAATAGGACACGTAAATATACGCTGCATTTGTTTTGAGGAGGGTAGTTTTGAGCCTAAAAAACAGGGTACAACGCTTTATAGCCTTGCCTTTGGTGAAAAACGTAAATTTTCAGTAGCATCTGATGATGATCTTTAAATATGTAATGGTTATACCATCTATCACCCTACAATAAAAACTTCCACAACGTTGGTATTTTGAAGTACCTGCTGTGGAAGTGAATGCTTTGAACCAACTTAAACACTAGTTGTCGGTTTTTCAGGATCAGATTTTACTATTCAGAGTAAAACTCTGCAGTAAATGAGTTGTTCCTGGTTTCAGTGTTTCGTTTTTCGCCATCATCGCTGGTGGTAGGCAGCATAGGCTTTAGGATAAAGGAAATCTACGGGTGGCCTTCTGCAGACCGTGTTTTGGTTTTCCATCTTTGCTGTATTGGACAACGCAGATGTGTTGGATGTTTGGATATTCGTTGGCTTTTGTTTGACTATCATCGCTTTTAACAGCATAAGTCGGATATTGGTTTTTTGTCCGCTGTAGGATTTGGACCTTCCTGGTTTTTGACCATCATCGCTTTTTATAGCATAAGTCGGGATATTGGTTTTTTGTCTTTTGTAGGATTTGGATCAGTTGGTTTTTGACCATCATCGCTTCTTACAGCATAGGTCGGATATTGGTTTTAGTTCTTCTCCTGGATATTTGGATATTCTATTATTTTTTTAAAAAGTAGAAGTTGACTGATATTGAATTTTAAACGGTCTTTCTGTTATTTAGGATATTGTAGAAACGTTTGGCTTTTTCTGGATGTTTGGATATTCTATGATTGATATTGTCTTTATCAATCAACTTCTGATACAAAGATGCGGTGCTTTTAAATGCCGCACAAGAGCAATATTGCTAAATTATTGTAATGAAGTAATTACTGCCGACATCGTACTATCTGCATGGTTTTAATGATAAAACCCCTTAAATTTATTACGTAGAAATACGATGGTGAAGGCTTAATTTAACAAGGTTGAATTTAATAAATTAGTACTGAAAGGCTTTGAAACACTGCTTATCACGCCAAAGGTAAAATTACCTTGCAGTAAAGTTGGACTAATGATACCCACGAATACTTATTGATAATATTTGATTTGATGGGTATTGTATGTTACCCAAATCATCAACCTGGTATTTTATAAAACCTATTCTGTATAAAAAACCGCCCTTCAGAAGAGGACGGTTTTGTTCAGTTTTGTCCAACTCGTGGTTGGTTTTAAATGGATTTTCAACAATACGACATCGTAGATGGCGTACTAAAAGGATGATGGATAAAAGATTGGTTTTAAGGTATTGGATGTAAGGTTCGTTTGCAAGACCATCCGATTAAAATGGTTTTAATGATCTAGAAAAATTTATATAAGATCGTTTTGATAGGTTAGCGTTGTTTTCGTCATTGTATTTCTTTTACATTTTAAAAGTAGAAGTTGACTGATATTGAATTTTACGGCTTTTCTTAGTTTGGATATTGGAAAAACTTGACCGGTTTTATCAGGATTTTTGGACAATGATTGATATCTTCTCTATCAATCAACTTCTACCACAAAGATAAAACACGCAGTATCCCCAGCTTATAGTCGGATGGTGATTAATTGAGTTTTTTTTATCGATTGTTGGTTCCATTAATAACTACAAAAGGGTTTATAACTGTTAACTCAGCTCTGTTTTTGCCAGCAAACTCTCTAACCCTTTCTTTTCAACTATAAGGGCCGCACATTGCCATTCAACAAATATTTTAAATCTTTATCCCAAAAATAAAATGGAGTTTGAAAGGTTGATGTGAATCCGATTCAATTCGTTAATTGAAATAAACGGACAGATTGAGTATAAAAATTCAATTAAGAAATTGATCCTGAGTAAAACGTTAAAATTCGAAAAAAAAATCCGCAATTTCTGTTGTGGCAGAAACTGCGGAAGCCAATTGTTTGTAGGGAGGGTGATGTTTTGTGTTTTATCGGTTTCAGACGAAATACTTGGTTAAGATCTAAATCGTTGCAATGAAATAGATAGCGGCGTTAGCGCCAAAATTTGAAAGACTATATTATTTTTAAATTTTTACTATTAAAGAAGTTGAAGGAGATACAAACCTTTGGTTTTCATAGAATTTGAATTTAAACGGGCTTCATTTAATAATATTCATTTTTGGGAATCTAATAACAATCCGGCAAGATTTTAATGATGGTTAATACTCTTCAACTTCTATGCAAAGATGGGTTGTATAATTATCTTAAAAAATAGGACAATCAGCAAATCTCTTAGTGAATTTTGGCTATTTATCTGTCGTGAATGTAATCGTGATTTTGTAGTAGGAAATGCGACTACATTCGTTAAATAGCTAACAACTGATTTAAAAAATGCGTTTATAAAAAACTTCCACAGGAATTTGCTGTTGCAAAGAGGCTGTGGAAGTTTACAATTTTACCAATTGTTGATGTTAGCAATCGGCTTTTCAGGATTTGGTTTCGCTTTACCAGCTATGGCTGGCGCAAATAATGTGTCCTGGTTTCAGTTTAAACGGTCTTTGCCATCATCGCTGTGGTTGGCAGCATAGGCTGTAGGATAATTGGCTTGGTTTTTTGGTCTTTTACAGGATTTGAGTTGTTCTTTGTTTCGCCATCATCGCTGTATTGGCAGCATAGGCATGTGGATGTTGGTTTTGGTTGGTTTTCGTTGTGTACCGGATAAGGATTTTTTCAAAATACTGGATTTCAAAACGGGTGCTATCGTCGCCTGTTAGAGCATAAGCAGGATATTGATTTATTGGTTTTTCAAAGGGATAAAATATGATCGATATGTATCTTTTTAAAAGTAGAAGTTGACTGATATTGAATTTTACAGCTTTTCTTAGTTGGATATTGGAAAACACTTTTTGGGTTAATTAGGATCTTTGGACAATGATTGATATTTAATCTCTATCAATCAACTTCTGACGCAAAGATGCAATGCTTTATGTCGCTAAACAATAGCGTCTTTGCTCTTTTTTAACACATATAGAATTACTGTCGCACTCGTACATTACCGGTAAAAAAGCGGGGGTAGTTCCGATTCAGTTATGCGTAATTCTACGTATGGCCATCAACAAATGATGAGCATAAAAAAGTGCTACATCGGTCACAATGCAGCACTGATCTATATATTATGACTATCGTATAATTTCGAAACGATCATTTGGTCAAACTCTGAATGATATCGTATTTGGTCACAATGTGATAGAAACCACTGTCATCTTTGCTTAAAACCGCGCCATTTTCTTTATTTATGAAAGCACTCAAACGCTCTACAGGTGTTTCAAATGCTACTTCCGGATAGGCTTTTTCCATTACTTCAGCTACCAACGCAGTTTTAATATCTGCATTGTTCAAAATTTTGGTAAACAAACCACTTTCAGAAATGGCTCCTACATTATTGCCATGGTCAAATACCGGCACATTTTCGATGTCATATTTCTTCATCAGCTCAATCGCTTCCAATACGGTTTGTTGGGATGTTATACAGATGGTCTTTTGCGTTCCTCTTCCACTGGTAAGGTCTTTAAAAGTTTTTACTTCTAAAAAACCTCTTTCCATCATCCATTCATCATTATACACTTTTCCAATATACCTGCTTCCATGGTCGTGAAAAATGCACACTACTACGTCGTCTTTTTTCAATTGGTCTTTTAGGTTAAACACACCTTGCAAACAACTGCCAGCGCTGTAACCGCAAAACATTCCCTCTTCCTTCGCAATTCTTCTGGCCATTACTGCACCATCTTTATCGGTCACTTTTGTAAACGCATCTATTACACTCATGTCATAGTTCTCCGGCACAAAGTCTTCTCCAAATCCTTCACTGATGTAGGGATACACTTCTTTCTGATCAAGCTCTCCGGTTTCAAAATATTTTTTGAGCAAAGAACCATAACTATCGATGGCCCACACTTTAATGTTTGAATTTTTTTCTTTCAGGTATTTACCCGTTCCCACAATGGTACCACCGGTTCCGGTGGCTACTACCAGGTGCGTTACTTTGCCTTCGGTTTGTTCCCAAATTTCCGGGCCGGTTTGTTCGTAGTGCGCCTGTCTGTTGGCCAAATTATCATATTGGTTTACATACCAGCTATTGGGCACTTCGGTGGCCAATCTTTTCGAAACAGAATAATAGGAGCGGGGATCTTCGGGTTCTACGTTGGTCGGACAAACAATTACTTCGGCGCCGACCGCTTTTAAAATATCTGCTTTCTCTTTACTTTGTTTGTCGGTGGTGGTAAAAATACATTTGTATCCTTTTACACAAGCGGCGAGTGCTAGTCCCATTCCGGTATTTCCACTGGTTCCTTCAATAATGGTTCCGCCTGGTTTTATTTTACCTTCTTTTTCTGCCACTTCCAGCATTTTAAGTGCCATGCGATCTTTGATGGAATTGCCAGGATTAAAATATTCAACCTTGGCTAAGACGGTGCAAGGCAAGTTTTTAGTGATTTTATTCAGTTGAATGAGCGGAGTATCTCCAATCGTTTCCAAAATGTTGTTGAGCCACATATGATTGCAATTTTGGGCGCAAGATACACATTTCTGCTGGAGGAGGTTTATACAAAACAGAAGTTCTCGTGAATCAAAAAAGGAAGATCAAGCACCATTGGAATGAATTAATAACGAAAGCACCACACAGGAATGCGCAAAATTAAAATAAGAATTAAGAAATAATACTCCAGAAAATCAGTTAGCCTGGCTTATAATTTCATTCGCTCGTTTAACGTGTTCATCTTCTTTATTCATCACCCGGTAATATCCTTCCAACCTAAATAATTGACGGGCGATGGAAGCCTTTCCGGTTTGAATGATGAATGCCTTGTCGCCTGGCACCAATTGATTAATGTTAAGAGAATCTTTTGAGGCCAACTTTTCTAAAAATTGCCATTCCTCCTCACCCCAAATAAAATTTGTGGAGAATGCAGCGGGCGTTTTAAAATTTGTTTTTAAGGATGGATGCTGCAAAAAATAACGATAACCAAAATCGTTCATTACATTGCTTCGAAACAATTTTGAAGCCAAGGCACTTATTTTACCAGTGTCTGCAGCAACAAAAATATCAGGAGAAATACCCCCGTTACCGTATATTTTTTTACCGGCTTTGGTTTTGAATACTTTGCTGCTATCCAGCTTAGCACTATCGGCGTTCATCATCGAGCCATTGGTGTACCTGTTGTAAATTTCATCATAATAAGCTTTGCCGCCGTTGGCATAAGGTTTTTGAATACTTCTTCCTACAGGGGTATAATAACGAGCCACGGTAAGCCGCAATCCAGCGCCGTTGCTCAGGTCATATTGCTCTTGTACCAAACCTTTTCCAAAACTGCGTCTACCCACAATCGTTGCCCTGTCCCAATCTTGCAAAGCGCCCATCAATACTTCACTGGCGCTGGCGCTGCCTTCGTTTGCCAATACCACCAAAGCACCTTTTTCGAAACCGCCTTCGCGCCGGCAGCGATATTCCTTTTTGTCGGAATGATTACCTTTGGTGTAAGTAATCAGTTTGTCGCCAGTTAAAAATTCATCCGCAATTTCTACAGCTTCATCCAAAATACCACCGCCATTGTCTCTCAGGTCAAGGATCAGTTTTTGCAATCCTTTTTTCTTTAAATCTTCTAAACTCAACATAAACTCACGATAAGTTTGTTTACTGAATTTATTGATGCGAATGAAACCTGTGCTGGCATCCATCATAAAGGCCGCATCAATGCTGCTTACGGGAATGATCCCCCGCTTAACCGTCACAGTCATTGCTTTCCCTGAACGAATGATTTGCAGTGCTACGTTGCTACCCATTGGTCCGCGGAGGTATTTGCGAATGGTTTCGGTACCCACTTTTTTTCCACTAACGGTGCTGTCGTTTGCTTTGATGATCTTGTCGCCCACCATTAACCCTGCAATAAATGATGGACTGTCTTTCAACACATTGATAACATGCAAAGTATCTTCCAAAATATTAAATTCGATTCCGATCCCAAAAAAATTACCTTGGATATCTTCATTGGCAGCTTGCAGATCTTCGGCAGGTAAATAAACAGAGTGCGGATCTAATTTAGATAACATAGCTTGTATGGCAGTGTCTGCCAATGTATTCAGGTTGACCGTATCAACATATCGGTTTTGGATAATATCCATCACTTCCTGCAAAGGACGTTTGTGCTCGAGGTAAAAAAAAGACCTTCCGGGTATTCCATCCCTCATTTTATAACCGATGAACATACCCGCAATCATAGTGACGCTGAATAATAAGGGTTGCCAGATATTTATTTTCTTTTTTTGCATGTTGCGTGTGAATATTGAATGACTATTTCAGATTTACTGAATACGCAGCGAAGGTAATTTTTTGTTGCTTAAACTGTATTTTTTTATACCTTTTGGCGGGATTGTTTTAACTTACCCGCTCAAATACCAATGCGATGAAATCGATTTTGATAGCAGATAGTGGTTCTACCAAAACAGAATGGTGCCTGCTGCAGGATAATAAAAAAAAGAAAGTAACTACCCAAGGGCTGAGTCCGTACTTTTTAAATGAAGATCAAATCAGTGATGTATTGCTCAAAGAGCTGTTGCCTAAAATGAAAGGCGCCGTCCCAGTGGAAATTTATTTTTACGGAACAGGCTGTAGCAATCCGGCCAATGCTATCATCGTCAAAAAAGCCATTAAAAGGCATTTTAAATCGTCAAAAATAAATGTAGACCACGATTTGATGGGTGCTGCCAAAGCGCTGTGTGGACATGAAAAAGGCGTTGCCTGCATTTTGGGAACCGGAAGCAATTCTTGTTATTACAATGGCAAAAAAATTGTAAAAAACAGTCCAGGCCTCGGCTACGTGTTGGGCGACGAAGGGAGCGGGGCCTATATGGGTAAAAAAGTAATCCAGTATTTTTTGTACAATACTTTTGATGAAGACCTGATGGAACGCTTCAAAGCCAAATTCAATACCAATTCGGTAGAAATTTTAGAAGCTGTGTACAAAAACCCACTGCCCAATAGGTATTTGGCTAGTTATGCTATTTTTTTAGCAGAAAACAGGGGACATTATATGATCGAAAACATCATTGAAGATGGTCTCAACGACTTTTTTTTTAACCACATTTATAAATATAGAGAAAGTTGGACGATGCCCATCCATTTCATTGGTGGCATTGCCTTTGGGTTTAAAGATGTTTTAAAAGACCTTTGTAGTTCCTACGAATTAGAACTGGGAAAGGTTTTGAAGCAGCCAATGGAAGGATTGATAAAATATCATCAACAATAAAGACATGCACGGGTATGGCATTTAAGAAAATAACAGAAACGGATTCTCATTACAGGCACCTTGATCAAATGTCGATCTTTGAAATTCTCAGGAATATCAACAAAGAAGATGACAGTGTTCCAGCGATCATCGCCCAACAAATTCCTCAAATTGAAGCATTGGTGCAAGCTGTATCAGACAAAATGCTGATGGGTGGCCGGCTTTTTTATATTGGCGCGGGCACCAGCGGCAGACTTGGTATTATTGATGCAAGTGAATGTCCACCAACCTTTGGCGTGCCCTATGGCCTGGTGATTGGCATTATTGCTGGAGGTAACAAAGCCATTACCGAAGCAGTAGAATTTGCAGAAGATGATACTACACAAGGCTGGCAAGACTTACAAGCATATAAAATCAATACAAAAGATGTGGTAGTGGGTATTGCCGCAAGTGGCACTACGCCATATGTAATTGCAGCTTTGGAAAAATGCCGCGAAAATGGGATCATCACCGGAAGCATCAGTTGCAACCCCGATGCACCTATCAGTGTTGCTGCAGATTATGCCATAGAATTAGTGGTAGGCCCGGAATTTGTAACTGGTAGTACCAGAATGAAGAGCGGTACAGCACAGAAACTGGTTCTTAATATGATATCCACCAGCGTCATGATTCAACTGGGCAGGGTAGAAGATAACAAGATGGTAAACATGCAACTCAGCAACGATAAACTAGTAGATCGGGGCGTAAAAATGGTGATGCAAAACTTACACCTAACAGATTACGATCTGGCCAAAAATCTTCTTTTAAAACACGGTACAGTGAAAAAAGCCATGGAAAACTACCGCTCTTAAAATTTAATTTTTTCATATAACCATTAATTGTAAATTAGAGTATTCAATTAAACTTAAATATGCTCTTATGAACTACAAAATTTTACTCTCTTCTGCACTTTTTTTAGTGGCGTCTTCCGCAAATGCACAAACAGCCAACAAAGCATACGCCATTACCAGTGATGGAAACCAGGACCATGTATGGATGAACATCCGTCAGGTTGATCTCAGCACCGGCCTAATTACACAAACCCTATTTCAAAGAAGCAAAACAAATTTTGTACTCACGGATGTGAATTCAAAAAAAGTTAGTACAGCTTCATCTGCTGAGAACGGAAATATTTTTCAGTCAAAAGATTATCCAACAGGTTCAATGGTAGCAGCGGCGGCTTTTGATCGTAGAAGTAATAAATTATTTTTTACACCCATGCGCGTGGGTGAACTGCGTTGGTTAGATCTCAACATCAAAAATGAAACGCCTCAGTTCTATACTGCAACATCTCCTGTGATTGACTTTGGTCCTTCTATCGACGAAGCCACGCATATTACCCGCATGGTAATTGCAGCGGATGGCAATGGATATGCACTCACTAATGATGGCAATCATTTTATCAAATTTACTACTGGTAAAAAACCAGTGATCACAGATTTAGGCAATTTGATAGATGATGAAAAAAATAATGGTATTTCTATTCATAATAAATGTACCAGTTGGGGAGGCGATATGCTGGCAGATGCATTTGGTAAATTATACGTCGTTTCTGCCAATCATCATGTGTTTGTAATCGACATCAACAGCAGGGTATCAACTCATCTGGGAGCCATCACCAATTTGCCGAATAACTTCACTACGAATGCAGCCGCAGTGAATGAAGCAGGAGAAATAGTGGTAGGAAGCGCCAACGTTTTTGCAGGTTATTATAAACTTACTTTAACAGATCTTAAAGCTACACCAATAGAAGGCAGTGATAAAACGTACAACGCATCTGATTTAGCCAACGGCAACTTATTGTTCCAAAAAGAAGCAGATGCAGCCAGACAAAACTCATTAACTGCAGCGGCACTTCCGGCCAATACTTTCGGAAATGCAGATCAAAGAGTTTACCCCAATCCCGTTACATCTAATAATTTTAACGTGTTTTTCGACGCACAAAAAGCGGGAAACTTCCACATTACATTAACAGATTTGAGTGGAAGGGTTTTACAAACTGAAAAAGTGAATGTGGGCAAAGTTCAGCAGATAGAAAACATTCAGTTGAAAAGTCGCCCGGCAAAAGGAATGTATTTTGTAACCGTAGTAGATGAAGGAAAACAAATATTATTTAAAGAAAAAATCATCATTCAATAATGCACAATATTCTTGGGTTAATAAGTAAGAGGCTGTTGGGAAACAGCCTCTTTTTTTCAACTATGATACCCAATCGCAAAATTGGGTATCAAGCCTACTTAATTTTGTAAGAATCATTTTACCTAATCAACATAAAACCGTCGAATGAAGAAAAGTGCCATTGCCCTACTTGGTTGTTTATTTTTACTAAGTGTACATGCAGCAAAACCGAATCGTCCGGGTTATCACACAATAGATGCTAAACAGTATTTTTTTCCACTGGATGAAAACGGAAACAAACTATCCTTGTTCGAACTTTCCCACATCAGCAAGCAAGAACTGCAACAAAAAACTGGAAGAAAAATGAATCATTTGCAATCTATTTCTTTTAAAGTCGTACAAAAGAAGTTGAATAAAATGATAGATGCAGATGGAAAAATCGCGGTGCGCCTTCAAGACCCAGAAGATGATCCAGCGGTTAAACCAGGATTTGATGGAGGTGGTTTTGCACTAGGATTTATCGGCGGATTGTTGGGAATTCTCGTTGCATATTTGATCAAAGATGAAAAAAAGAAAAACAGGGTAAAATGGGCATGGGTTGGGTTTGGCATTCGGGTAATCATACTTCTGGCATTGGCGATACTTTGGGTATCTAATTTCTGGGGCCCTTAAAATCTCTAAAGGTCAAACAGGTTAGCTTAGGATACTTGTGTGATGTGAAATATATTTTATATTGCAAATACAATGACCCCAACTAACAGCAAAATTCCCATTATCTTATTGAATTGTATTCCTATAGTGGGCGTGGCGTTTTACGGCTGGGCTCCCTTTGAAATGTTTTGGTTGTTCTGGGTAGAAACGCTCATCATTGCTCTGTTCAACGCCATCCGCATTTTTTTTGCACAGAACAATCCTGCGGATCAACCCTTTTCTTCTACCGGTAAGAAATACAACAAATTCATGTCGGTCAGATACCTGTTTGCGCGCATAGGTATCTTTTTATTTTATTCTATTTTCATCATTGTGTTTATAGGTATATTAGGTAGTAAGGGAAGAGGCCTGGAAACGTTAGGAAGCATTTTTTTTCAAGATATCTTGTTCAATCTTGCGCTGATATTGATTGTTGTGAACCAAACCTTTTACCTGATAAAATTTTACTTTATGAATCAGGCATATTTCTACGACAATCCAAAGTATTACACCGCAATTTTTGATGGTCGACAAATAGTCATGCACATCGCAATTATTATCGGATCTTTTGGTGCGGCCTTTCTCTTTAAAGAAGATGATACTGCTGGCTATGGGGCCATTTGGATGATCAGCATCCTTTGTTTGCTAAAAATATTGTATGAAATCTATACGGTGAAGCTAACAATACCTAACCCTTGATTTCAGGAGAGCCTCCATTTTGTTGATCACAGATAGTAACTATAAATTAACAAATTTCACTGTATTTTCTTTGGGCTTATTTCAGGAGTTTTGTAAAAATTACAGTTCTATTTTTTATGCAAAATATCGAACCATATTATAATTGGCGCCACATGTACACGTCCGAAGAAGACGAACGCTCTCCATTTTTCGGAAGAACCTACAGTGAATTCGAATATTCACAAACATTATATAATTATTACATACACCCACAGTGGGATGAATTTGGAAGTAAGACCCTTTACTTGAAAATTCTTTATGCAGATTATGAATTACAATTTGCCATCATCGAATTATTAGGAGAATGGAACGATGCCATCGAAAATGATATCATGACTTTGCGAAGAAATATCACCGATATCTTGTATAAAAAAGGAATTACACATTTCATATTGATTGCAGAAAATGTCCTCAATTTTCACAGCAGCGACGATAGCTACTATGAAGAATGGCATGAACAACTAGAAGACGACAATGGATGGGTGGTCATTTTAAATATGCCGGAACAAAGTAAATATGATTTTAAAAGAGCCCGTCTTACCCATTATGCACAACTGATGGAAATGGAACAATGGCGCACCTTGAAACCAGAACTCATTTTTCAAACCATACAACAGTTGATGAACAAAAGGCTGGATATATAAATGTGTTTGTTTAAACCCATGATCTCCAACTAAATAAATTTTCGCCAAAACGTTTTATTTTGGCTTTGTGACGTATTTTTGTGAAAATATTTTTTTATAATATTCTGACATTTATGACCTGGAATCAGTTTTTTACTTCTTCAATTGGCAAAAAGTTTTCAATGGGTCTGACTGGCCTTTTTTTGATTTCATTTTTGATAGTGCACGCAGGCGTAAATGCTGCAATTTTTTTAAACGACGGAGGAGAAACCTTTAACACCTTCGCCCATTTTATGAGTCACAACTGGATCATTCGTTTTCTGGAAATTGGCTTAATGGCAGGTCTTATTTTGCACATCGTTCAAGGTTTTAAACTTTGGAAACAAAATACAGACGCACGTCCCGTAAAATATTATGTAGAAAAAGCAGAAAAAAACAGCAAATGGTACAGCCGCAGTATGGGTATACTGGGAACTTTATTGCTGCTTTTTTTAATCATGCATATGTCACACTTTTTTGTGGGGACCAAAATAGCATTGTACGGTGGCGATCAACCTCACAACCTTTATGAGGAAATGAAAGCCGTGTTTAGTGAGTGGTATATTGTTGTACTTTATTTGATTGGTGTTATTTCATTATTCTGGCATTTGTACCATGGTTTTCAAAGTGCCTTTCAAACAATGGGTATCCATCATAAGAAATACACCCCCATCATTCATGCGTTGGGAACAGGTTACAGCGCCATCATTTGCCTCTTATTTGCATTGATGCCGGTTGCTTTGTATTTTGGATGGATCTCGTAGAACCAAAATATCCGTTCATTTGTTACTCTAATGATAACTAAAAACTATTCAACAAAAATCAACTGACCATGATGGCTTTAGATTCGAAAATACCAACCGGCAACATGAACGAAAAGTGGAACGATTACAAAGGGCACGTTAAATTGGTGAATCCAGCCAACAAACGTAAACTCGAAATAATTGTAGTTGGAACGGGGCTTGCCGGTGCATCTGCAGCAGCCTCACTCGGTGAAATGGGATATAAGGTAAAAGCATTCTGCTTTCAGGACAGCCCGCGCCGTGCACACAGCATAGCAGCCCAAGGTGGAATCAACGCAGCGAAAAATTATCAAAATGATGGAGACTCCGTTTTCCGTTTGTTCTATGATACTGTAAAGGGTGGCGATTACCGTGCTCGTGAAGGAAATGTACATCGTTTGGCGGAAGTTAGCACCGCTATCATCGATCAGTGTGTTGCACAAGGTGTGCCCTTTGCCCGCGAATATGGCGGACTGCTCAGCAATCGCTCATTCGGCGGAACGCAGGTGCAACGTACCTTCTATGCTGCTGGTCAAACTGGCCAGCAATTGTTACTTGGTGCCTACAGTGCCCTTGAAAGACAAGTAGCTTTAGGAAATGTTACCATGTATAGTCGCCACGAAATGTTGGACGTAGTAAAAATCGAAGGAAAAACAAGAGGTATCATAGCACGTGACCTGGTAAATGGTAAACTAGAACGTCATTTCGGACACGCTGTTCTATTGTGCAGTGGTGGTTACGGCAATGTGTTTTACCTAAGCACCAACGCCATGGGCAGTAACGTTACCGCCGCCTGGAAAGCACACAAACAAGGCGCCTATTTTGGTAACCCCTGTTTTACTCAAATTCACCCAACTTGTATTCCTGTAAGTGGCGATCACCAAAGTAAACTTACTTTGATGAGTGAGAGTTTACGCAATGACGGTAGAATTTGGGTGCCTAAAAAACAAAATGATACACGCAAAGCGGTTGAGATACCTGAAGAAGAAAGAGATTATTACTTGGAAAGAAGATACCAGGCATTTGGTAACCTGGTTCCAAGAGATGTGGCTTCCCGTGCCGCAAAAGAAAGATGTGATGCTGGATATGGAGTTGGTACTACTAAAATGGCCGTTTATCTCGATTACGCAGATGCAATCATTCGTTACGGAAAAATTGAAGCAGGAAAACAAGGAAATGCTACTGTAGACATGGCTACCATTAATACTTTAGGCAAAGCAGTTGTGAAAGAAAAGTATGGTAACCTGTTTGAAATGTACGAAAAAATTACCGGTGAAAACCCATATGAAATGCCGATGAGGATATATCCTGCAGTGCATTATACGATGGGTGGTTTGTGGGTAGATTACGAGTTAATGACCACCGTGCCTGGATTGTACGCATTGGGCGAAGCCAATTTCAGTGATCATGGCGCCAACCGCCTGGGTGCATCTGCATTGATGCAGGGATTAGCAGACGGCTATTTTGTAATTCCTTACACGCTGGGTAATTACCTGGCAGATGACATTCGCACCGCAAATATTCCTACCGACCATCCGGCATTTGTTGAAGCAGAAAAAACAGTGAACGATCGCCTTAATAAACTGATGAGTATCAAAGGAACACAGACTGTAGAAAGTTTCCACAAACGTTTAGGTAAAATTATGTGGGACAAATGCGGTATGGCCCGTAACGAACAAGGTTTGAAGGTAGCTATCGCAGATATTCAGGAATTGAAAAAAGAATTCTGGAGCAATGTGAGAATACCGGGTGAAGCCAATGAAATGAATACGGAACTAGATAAAGCCGGAAGAGTTGCTGACTTCATTGAGCTGGGAGAATTGATGTGCTTGGATGCTTTGAACAGAAATGAAAGCTGTGGAGGCCATTTCAGAGAGGAAAGTCAAACAGCGGATGGAGAAGCCCTGAGAGACGATGAACACTTTAGTTTTGTTTCCGCATGGGAAAGCAAAGGTGACTCTAGCTGGGAATTACACAAAGAACAATTAGATTTTGAAGTGGTAAAACCAACTCAAAGAAGTTATAAGTAATAAATGCAGAACCTGCCGATGATGCATTTCTTTGAGGATTCATTGAAACCGGCATACAATTAAAACAATGTAACTGGCTTGCTTCAGTACGTTTATTTAGGAACAGTATAATCAACTACGCATATGGAACATTACCACATGAACCTCACGCTAAAAGTTTGGCGTCAGAAAAGCAACAAAGACAAAGGCCGATTCGAAGATTACAGGGTAAACGATATTTCTTCGGAAATGAGTTTTCTAGAGATGATAGATGTGCTGAACGAACAGCTTATTTCTGGTAATAAGGAACCCATCACTTTTGACCACGATTGCCGTGAAGGTATTTGTGGTGCTTGCAGTATGTACATCAACGGGCAGCCGCATGGTCCCTGGCAGCAAAATACTACTTGTCAATTGCACATGCGTGCATTTAAAGATGGAGATACCATCGTAGTAGAACCATGGCGGAGTAAGGCTTTCCCGGTAATCAAGGATTTGATGGTAGATAGATCTGCCTTCGATAGAATTATTCAGGCGGGTGGTTATATCAGTGTGAATACGGGAAATGCTGTAGATGCCAATGCCATTCCGATCGATAAAAAAAATGCAGACGATGCTTTTATGGCGGCTGCCTGTATAGGATGCGGTGCTTGCGTAGCCGCTTGCAAAAATAGCAGCGCCATGTTGTTCGTAAGTGCAAAAGTTTCTCAATTGGCACTGTTGCCCCAAGGAGCGCCAGAGAGGGAATCGAGGGTGTTGAACATGGTGGCACAGATGGACAAAGAAGGTTTTGGCAACTGTACCAACACCTACGCTTGTGAAGCTGAATGTCCAAAAGGGATTTCTGTATCGAATATTGCACGTATGAACAAAGAGTACTTATTCGCTGGTTTAAGCACAGAAGCATAATCAAACAACAACTTTTTATAAAATACCTTCCCGGCGGAAGGTATTTTTTTGCAGCTAACTGAAAGGAAATACAGTCTGGTATAATAGTGTTAATTTTAATTCGTTATAATCCAAACAATTATTTGAACCTACCAAGGATATACCTGCTGCTAATGAGCATGTTTCTGGCGCATTTGCTACATGGGCAAAATGGCAATGCACCTGCATCTAATTTGCGAAAAAAAATAATCCAGGTTACAAAGGAGCCGCTCCAGCTAGATACCTTGAGTATTGCACCCGGAACATTCAGTATCGTAGGAATTTCAGAAGATTTTTATATACTTGATGAGATCAATGCCAGGCTCCGATGGATCCAATTACCCCCTACAAATATCGTGACGGTGCAATACCGTGTATTTCCCTACAAACTTAATGCCGTGGTGAAAAGATTGGAGTACGACAGTATCCGAAATAATTTTCTGGCAGAAAAAGCCATCAAAGTGCGAACGGGCAACAAACCGGTCAATCCTTTTATGGATTTTGGCGGACTAAAAAGTGAAGGTAGTTTTGGAAGAGCCATCTCTTTTGGTAATAACCAGGATGCAGTGGTGAACAGCAGTATGAATTTACAACTCAACGGATTCATCGGTGATAGTTTAGAACTAACGGCTGCCATCACCGACAACAATCTGCCAATTCAACCCGATGGCAATACACAAGATCTGCGCGACTTCGATCGAATTTTTCTGCAGGTAAAAAAGAAAACATGGCAAGCCAATTTCGGTGATATCGATATCCGCCAAAGTAAAAACTACTTCTTGAATTTCTACAAAAGACTGCAAGGCGTTTCCTTTATCACAGATAATAAAATAGGCAATAATAGTAGCAACTCTTTATTGGCCAGCGGGGCCATCGCTAAAGGGAAGTTTACCAGAAACTTCTTAGTTGCACTCGAGGGTAACCAAGGCCCCTATAGATTACAGTCTGCCAACAACGAATTGTTTTTTGTAATTCTGGCTAATACCGAAAGGGTTTTTATCGACGGGGTATTGCTGGTTAGAGGCGAGGATCAGGATTATGTGATCAATTACAACACGGCCGAAATCACGTTCACGCCTAAACGAATGATCAGCAAAGACAGCAGAATTCAAGTTGAGTTTGAATACAGTGATCGTAATTTTTTGAACTCACAAATTTATCTGTCCGATGAAATGCAGTTGGGCAAAAAACTATCGGTTAACGCCGGCATTTACTCCAATACCGACGCCCGAAATTCTGCCATCGATCAAACCCTCGATGTAGTACAAAAACAGTTTTTAGCAGATATCGGCGATAGCATTGGCAGGGCCTTTTACCAAAATGCCGTAGTGGATACTTTTTCAGCCGGTAAGATACTGTACAGAAAATATGATACCACTTACAATGGAACACAAACAGTAGCGATCTATAGCCAATCAAACGACCCCTCACAAGTGCTGTATAACCTCGGGTTTAGCTACCTGGGGCCCGGACAAGGTAATTACCAGCAGTTGCTAAATGCTGCCAATGGGAGAGTATTTGAATGGATACAGCCCGATGCCAATAACCGGCCACAGGGCGATTGGGAGCCCGTTACATTATTGATAACACCCAAACAGTTACAGGTATTTTCACTGGGTGCCAATTATCAGATTAATGCAAAAACCTTGGTTCAAACAGAAATGGCCATGAGCAAGTATGACGTGAATTTGTTTTCATCCAAAGATAAAGGAAATGACAATGGCTATGCGGCTAAAGTGGCCATGAAAAATGAGATTGCCACGCTCAACGTAGCCAGTAAAAAATTACAATTACAAACCAATGTTGGTTATGAATACGTACAAAGTAGATTCAAGCCATTGGAACGTTTGAGGAACGTGGAGTTTTTGCGCGACTGGAGTTTGCCATTCGACAGGCAGGTAGCAGATGAACACATCACCACGGCCGGAATTAGAATGGGCGACTCTGCAGGTAATTTTGTGCGTTATGAAATCGTACATTATGCCCGCAGCGATGCCTTCAACGGATGGATGCACAAACTGCAGCAGAACCAACTCATCAAAGGTTGGAAAATTGCTTCTTTGGTTACAATCAGTAAAATTGATGACCAGCTGGCAGAGGGTGGTTTCGTAAGGCCTTACGTTGATGTCCATAAAGTATTCTCCAAATTTAAAAATTGGGAAACAGGTTTCAAGTACACGGGCGAACACAACAGATTATTTAATAAAACAACAGATACCTTAACAGCATTGAGTTTCGCCTTTAATATTTACGAAGTATATCTCCGCACCAATCAGCAAAAACAAAATAAGTGGGGAGTTTCCTATTTCAGAAGAAATGATTTGTTACCGGTGGGCAGTTTCTTAAAACAGGCTGATAAAAGTAACAACTATAACTTGTTTTCGGAGTTGATGAAAAATGAAAAACACCAGGCAAGGTTTAGTGTAAGCTTTCGGGAGTTACACATAGATGATCCTATCCTAAGCCGGCAACAACCCGATCAAAGCATCCTTTCCAGAACTGAGTATTATGTAAATGAATGGAATGGATTTTTAACAGGCAATGTGTTGTATGAACTGGGTAGCGGGCAGGAGCAAAGGCGTGAATTTTCGTATGTTGAAGTTCCGGCAGGTCAAGGACAATTTACATGGATTGATTACAACGGGAATGGCATTTCCGAACTCAACGAGTTTGAAGAAGCCCTGTTTCAGGATCAACGAAAATACATCCGTGTGTTTTCTCCTTCTAACCAATACGTAAAAGCAAGCTACCTGCAATTCAACTACAGTGTTAGCTTGTCTCCAAAATCATTGCTAAAGCCAGAACAGAGCAGACGAGGTTGGAGAAAAATTGTGTACCGAACCAGTACAAGCTCCGCATTACAGATCAATAAAAAAGTACAAAGCGACGGTAGCTTTTTATACAATCCCTTCGAAAAAAATCTGGTAGATACTTCATTAATCACACTCAATTCTTTTGTTTCTAACACCGTTTTTTACAACAGAATCAGTAGCAGATGGGGCGTGGAATTCACCCACAGTCAGAACTCCTCCAAAGCGCTATTGGCATATGGTTTCGAAAGTAGAAAGTTGGATAATATTACAGCTAAGTTGAGGGTAAATCTGAAGAAAAACTTTCAAAGCAACCTTAGCTTAAGAAAAGCGCAATCTGTGTTAAACACCAGTAATGCTAAATTTGACAATCGCAATTACAATATAGAAAGTTACATCATCGAACCCAATATTTCTTACATCTACAAATCGAATCTTAGGGCTAGTTTGGGTTATTTGTTGTCTTTCAAAGAAAATAGAATCGACTCTATGGAACGTGCCAACAATAACGCAATTAAAGCGGAAATTAAATACAATACCCTGGCCAATAGTAGTATTACTGCCCGCCTCACATACGACCAGATATCCTTCAAAGCATATTCTGGTGCAGCCAATACCACTGTAGGTTATATTTTATTAGATGGGTTGTTACCTGGCAAAAATTATTTGTGGAATATTGATTTCACCAAACGGATCGCAGGTAATATTGAAATGAGTATAAATTACGAAGGTCGAAAACCAGGTACCGCGAAAACGGTACACATTGGCAGGGCCTCTATCAGAGCGCTATTTTAAAAAAACGGTTCTACATGATCGTTATAGATGCTCCCCACAATATTTACAAAAACTAGCATTGGTATCGTGCCCTTCTTTAAAACATTGCGGACAAGTTTGTGTATTAACATCATGTTTACTCATTTCTTTGGCAATACTTGCCGATACAATACCAGTAGGTACTGCAATGATACAGTACCCTAATAGCATGATAAACGAAGCCAGAGTTTTTCCCAGTGCAGTAATAGGGGTAACGTCGCCGTAACCCACCGTCGTAAGGGTTACAATGGCCCAGTAAATACTTTTAGGAATACTGCTAAATCCGTTGTTTTGGCCGTTTTCGATCATGTACATGACTGTGCCAGCAATAATGGTGATTAAAATTACCGCAAAGAAAAAAACCATTATTTTTCGCCTGGCTGCCCACAAAGAGTTCACTATAACCAAACTGTCTTTTAAAAAATTGAGCATGCGAAAAATTCTAAAAATCCGCAATAAGCGCAGTGCTCTAATGACCAATAAAAAATGTAGTTGAGGAAAAACAAGTTCTAATATTGTAGGTATGATAGCCATCAAATCTATGATTCCATAAAAACTTTTGGCAAATTTCATGGGCTGTGGCAATACCCATAATCTCAGAAGATACTCTAGCGCAAATATAAATGTAAAGGTTAATTCCAGCGTATGAAATAAAGGCCAGTATTTTATTTGAAGCGATGGAACACTTTCTAAAAATATTACTACCACGCTAATCGTGATCAATGACAGTAAAAAGACATCAAATATCTTTCCCGCGACTGTATCCGCCTCAAAAATTATTTCGTATAATTTTCGCTTCAATGGATGGGTAATTTTTACCTTGTTCATAATCAGCTTTTAATAAAGTTTAAAGTTAAGTTGCAAAAAAGGATTTTGCCAACAATAAAATATTCTTATTAACTTGACCAATATCTGGTACGAAATGAACATGTATGCAAACTTCTTTGATCATCATAGTTATAGGATTATTTATTTTTTTCGGCCATTACTTAAGCGGAGTTTTTGAGCGAAAAAGTATTCCAGACGTACTTGGATTGATGTTGATTGGCATTTTAATTGGTCCTGTGCTGAATTTGGTTGACCCCGCGTCTTTTGGTAAAATTGGGCCGGTATTCAGCAACCTGGTACTTATTTTTATCCTATTCGAAAGTGGCACTGATCTTAAAATAGATGAGATCAAGTCTTCTTTTAAAGATACTGCCGGCATTACATTTTTTGGATTTTTATCTACCTGTGTAGCGATCTCCCTGATGTGTCGGTTTATTTTTGACCTGCAGTGGCTTAGTTGTTTTTTCATAGGTGCTACATTGGGCGGAACTTCCTCTGCGGTAGTAGTAGGGTTAACCAAAAAATTAAAAGTACAAGCCAAAACTACCACCACGCTCATCATGGAGTCTGCCGAAACAGACGTTTTTACATTAGCCATACCCCTAAGCATTTTAGCAGTGATGACAACTGGGACCCTAAATGCCAGCACATTGATCTCACAGTTTTTTTCTTCACTCATTATGGCCCTCATCATTGGTATTGGAGGTGCTTTTTTATGGAGTTTTATTGTGAATAAAATACCCTATCTAAAAATAACTAAATTTTCTACTCCGGCATTTTTGTTCATCTTGTATGGCATTGCAGAATACCTCAATTTCAGTGGTCCACTCACAGCCTTGTCTTTTGGCATTGCCATCGGAAATCTTCAATTTCTGGAACCAAAATTCATAGAAAGAATTATTCCTAACCAGAATATAGTGCTACCTAAATCTGAGAAAGATTTTTTTAGCGAACTCATTTTTCTGCTTCGTACTTTTTTCTTCGTATTTATCGGTATGAGTATCCAGATTAACAGATCGGATATTCTCTATTGGGGTGCAGGCATTACCGCTATTTTGATTATTGTTAGGTTAGTAATGATAAAAATCATCATTGATAAAAATACACCCACAGAAGATAAAGCCGCACTCTCCATCATGATTCCAAAGGGATTGGGTGCCGCAGTGATTGCCACGCTGCCATTGCAGCAAGGAGTACCAGATGGATCAATTATACAGTCGATCTGTTTCGCCATCATTCTTTTTAGTACCATTTATTGTGTAATATTGTTTTTCTTATTGAAAACCAATATCAGTATTCCATTCTATAGAAGTTTTTTTGATAAAAAACAACCAACGACTACAGAAATAACGCCTCCATAAAACCAATAGTTATTTATAACTGATTGTTTGTAAGTATTAAAAATTGCAAAATAAAAAGGGCTAAACAATTACGTTTAGCCCTTTGGGTTAGTTACAAATGATGCTTTAAAGTACTAGTACTTTTTCACTGATGACTATTTGATTATTTTGATTGGTCAACGTTACGATATAAGTCCCTTTCCCATGGTTCCTTACATCAACGTTCATTCTTTGGTAAGGTATGTTGATATCGAATGTTTTGCTGTAAACCCTCGCCCCCTTGGCGTCGTGAACTGTTATTGTATTTTTAACTGCCCCATTGCTATAATATGCCACCTGAAAACTACCGTTGTTCGGGTTGGGATAAATGAAGAGTTGGCTAGAGGCAGAGTCAGCAATCGGCAGTAATGATGAACTGTTGCTACAACCCGCACCATTCGTTACCGTTACACTGTAATTGCCCAACTGGTCTACGTTTACCGGTAATGTTGATCCTGTTGCAGCATTGAGGAGGTTACCATTTCTAAACCAGGTATATGTTATCGGAACAGTAGAACTGGCGGTGAGAGTAGTATTTAAACCAGGGAATAATCTGGTATAAGGAAATGCAGATAAACTTACCGTTGGTTTGGGAGTAACATTCACCAGTGTGGATGCCGATGTATTGCTGCAGCCGTTCGTGTTGGTGACGGTTACGCTGTAATTGCCAGCGGCAGATGTAGTAATGTTTTGACTGGCTGCTCCATTACTCCACAAGTAAGAACTACCAGGGCTGGCGCTTAGGACCACATTATTGCCTTCGCAGAAACTGGTAGGTCCGGCGGCAGTGATTACTGCTGATGGCAGCGGGTTTACCGTTACCAAAGTGGGTGCAGATGTATTAATACATGCGTTGCCCTGGTTCACCGTCACTGAATATGAACCAGCATTGCTTACAATAATCGAAGGAGTAGTGGCACCGGTACTCCAGGTATAACTATTACCTGCGGTTGCTGTAAGTGTTACGCTGTTGCCTTGGCAAAAAGTAGTGCTGCTATTGGCAGTAATATTGATGGTGGGTAATGGATTCACTGTAACAGTAGTTGGCGCGGAAGTATTGATACATCCACCTCCCTGATTTACAGTTACCGTGTAATTACCAGGAGTGTTTACAATGATTGAAGGAGTGGTGGCACCATTGCTCCAGGCGTAACTACTTCCGCTAGTCGCGGTGAGCGTAACACTGCCTCCGGTACAAAATGCGGTAGCGCTGTTGGCGGTTATCGTAGGTGCCGCAGCAGCAACGATGGTGAGTATTACGGGTGTTCTGCTATTGCTTTCACAAGCGGTGCTCGTATTTCTACTGGCGGCGTAATAAGTTACCGTTCCCACACTGTTTAGGGTGGGGGTAGGTACGATCAAACCACCAGTTGCGGCTTCGTACCAAATTACTTCAAAACCAGCCGGTACGGTGGCACTAGCGGTGAGCATGGGTAATGGATTTGGATTGCAATAAGATTGTGTTTGATTACCACCACTTACAGGCACTGCAACAACGGTACTACTAACGCTGATGGATAACGTAGCGGTGCTGGTTTGACAGGCACCAGCAGTAGCAAATACCAAAACGTTTCCGCTGCTGCTACCCGCGGGATAATTCACTGAAATGGTATTGGTTCCTTGTCCGCTTGCAATCACAGCAACACCAGGAACCGTCCAGGTATAGGAACTGGCCCCGGGAATTACAGGCACTGTGTAAGTTATATTGTTGACAGCACCGCAGATGATGTTGTTACCATCGATTGATCCAATGGCTGCAAGCCCGGTAGCAGAAATCACCCTGCTAATGGCGAGGGATCTTTCACTTACAGCACCTGTACTGCTGTTTTTTGCTATAATACTGAACCAGATCGTAGCACCCGGAGTAAGACCCGTTGCTGTATAACTGGTTGCGATAATATTGGAAGCCAAAACTTCCCAAGCACCATTCACTTCGTTTAACCTTAAAATATCGTATTGATTAGCAGTAGCAACGGCATTCCAGGTAAAATTAAGTTCGCCTGCAGCACAGGTAGTTGCCGAGGTATTAAAATTTGTAGGAATACCTTGTATGCTAAAGTTTGCATCACTAACATCCGTCAATGAACCACTCGTTACGCGTACCAAAGCCGTAGAGGTGTTGGCACCCGCAGGCGGCGTCCAACTCAAACGGGTAATGTTTGCGGCTACAGTGTTGGAGATGGTTGTCCAGCTTGTACCATTATTGAGAGAATACTCTACTGTCTGATTTCCGGTAATTCCTTTTTGATCCCATGTAATAGTTTCTGCAATACCAGGGTTAAACGATTCAGCCCCATTTGGAAAAATCATTTCTATAGAAGGCTCATCTACCGTCCAGGTTACAGCATATTGTTGAGGCCCAACAGCGATGGAGGCACCTGCCACACGAATAGTATAAGTTCCAGGGGCAGGGAAGTCGATGGTAACTTGCTCGATATTGCTAACATTGTCAGTTGCTTTTGTTGCCGGGACTCCAGGATTTGCAGGATCTAATATCCATGGTAAACTGGTAGTGGCACCATTGATCACGGTGAGGTCGAGATTGTTCACCAACGCAGGGTTTGCATTGGCAGTACCGGCAGGATCATTCCAGGTAAGCATCACTTGCAAACGAATGGCAGTGGCAGGTACCGTAACGGTAATGTCGGCGCTGTTTCCATTACTGATACTATTGACAATATACCTGTTGTCTTCTAAAATTTTTACAGCAGATAATGCATTCAATCTACCATAGCCAAATCGATAGTCAGGCCCAACATTTCCAAGATCCTGTGCGGTATTCAACAAAGTATTTTTGATCAGAGAAGATATGGGGTTGGCATTGCCATTCAATTGACGGAACCGTTGTACCAACAGTGCAGCCGTACCCGCCACACCCGGGGTTGCCATAGAGGTTCCTGAAATGGTTCCATACGCGTTGTTGGGGTAGGTAGATAATACACCAGTGCCAAAGGCGCTGATCTCTGGTTTCACCCTGCCATCTGCTGTAGGGCCGCAACTACTGCTACCCGATAATGCTTCTGTGGTAGTAATATTGGCCACCAAAATATTATTCTTCGAAGTTTTTCCACTACCCGTGATGGTACTCCATCCCCCAGTGCAGGAAGTTTGCGAATTTCCGGATGAATGTACATGCAAGTGATTCGGAAAGTTGTTGAGGTTTACATCGGTATTGCGACTGGTAGTTGAATACGCTACGCCCGAACCTGTGAGACCGCAGGTAGCCGTGCCTCCGTAAGAGTGACTACTTACAGAAAGGCCATAGGTGGGAATTCCATTAGCCGCTTCTACCGCAATATTACCGCTGAAGTTCCAGGAAAATATGCTGGATTTAGGCGCCATCCCTCTTGCCTTTGGATTGATATATCCGCCGCCGCCGATGGTACCCGCGCAATGAGTAGAATGACTCGATGGGGTTCCGGGCTCAATGATATTCAGCCTTCCGGCAATAGGCGTAAAATCGAGGTGACCAAACACCGCATTCTCATCCCAGATGCCGATGTTAACCCCTTCACCCTTTAAATTGCGAAGGCCATCGTTTAATACATTTACCCGATGAAGTGTTCTTCCCAATAAGTTTTCAGGAACATTGGGTGGGTCGATCGCCTCTACCCATTGCACAAAATTTAAGCGAACCAATTCCATAAAACGCTGCTGCGGAATACGAACGGTGAAGCTTTTAAACATGGGCATGTCTTCGAGCACAATGATACCCAGGTTTTCAAAAGTAGCATTGATGTTCTCAAGCGACAATCTTTCATAAGTAGTGACCGTTAAATCAACTGTGCCAGCCTGTTTTACTGCATGTACAGGGAAATTTCCCTGTATAAATGACGGAATAGTTTTTTGTTGTACACTTAGTTGAAACACGCTTCGGATGCCGTTTATGGCAAAACGGTTGACATCTGTACCCTGGCTTACTGCTGCCATAAAAGCATTGTTGGGAAGATAGTCAAGCAATCGAATCCCATCAGCAAGCAATTGATCTTTTTGAACATCGTTGGGCAATTGATGAAATTGCAGTACAACATAGCGCTTCTCTAAAAAGCTACTTTTTTCAAGGATAGTTAAAACCGCTGCTTTATTCGTACTGTTTTGTTGAGGTATAAATTTTCCTTCATTCAACAGAATTTCAAAAGACTTTTTTTCCTGTGCCTGAGCATTAAAAAAATAGAGCAACAGGAAGCCGAGGGTCAATGATCTACAAATTATTTTTTTCATTTAAAAGAGATTATTTTTTTAAAGGATAAATATAAAACAAATAGACTGTAGAACAGCCTTTACAATCCAATATTTAGAATAAAAATAGAGCATTTCGCATAATTCGGAAGGAATTGGTAGAATCACTTCAAATTAAATAGCGTTATTACTATTGAAAAGTTTTTTACTAACTTAACGCTATGAAGCATTTCAAATTTTACAGCAAACACGATATTTTATCGCTTACCAAAGTAAGACGATTTGAAACAAAAGTAGGAGAGCGGATTGAACAGCTCAGAGAAAATGGAGAATGGCCTGAAGTGCTTCAGCATTCTTCGGCAACCTATGTTTTGTTGGGTATCCCGGAAGATATTGGCGTAAAAGCAAATTTTGGCAGAGGAGGGGCAGACAGCAACTGGTTACCTTTTTTAAACAGTTTTTTAAACACCCAAAGCAACGATTTTTTTACGGGCGAAAATATGCTTTTGCTTGGGCACTTTGATTTTGGTGATATCAAATACCTCATCGAAAACAATGCGTATGGTCCCGATGAAAAAATTGATGCATACAGGCATGCCGTCAATTTGATAGATGAAGAGGTGGAGGCACTCTTAAAAGTCATCGCAGCCTCAGGCAAAATTCCGATAGTAATTGGAGGTGGACACAACAATGCTTACCCCATCATAAAAGGGGTAAGCAAAGGTTTGCACAAAGCTGATAAAGTTCCGCTGGCTCAAATTAATTGTATTAACCTGGATGCCCATTCAGATTATCGTCCTACAGAAGGCCGCCATAGCGGCAATGCTTTCCGTTATGCAGAAACAGATGGTTTTATGGGCAAATATGCCGTGATTGGCTTACATGAAAACTACATACCTCAAACCGTTTTGATGGATATTCACAATAATCCTTTTATTCAATACTGCAGTTATGAAGAAATATTTGTGCACGAACGCAGAAATTTTATTCAGGCAGTAGCGCACGCCACGGGTTTTACAGAAGATACGTTTACGGGTATTGAACTGGATTTGGATGTGATTGAAAACGTACTCAGCAGTGCCTGCACGCCCAGCGGTCTTTCCGTATTGCATGCAAGACAGTACCTCAACTTTACTGCAACCGATTGTAAAGTGGCCTACTTACACATTTGCGAGGGTGCATCGCAACTAACGGATGGTGCTAAAAACGAAGAAACCGGAAAACTGATTTCGTTTCTGGTAACAGATTTCGTAAAAGCCAATACCAATGTACAAGCACCCAACAGCTTTAAATGAATAAAAGAAGAAAGGCTGCCTTTTTAAGACAGCCCTTCGCTTATTTTATTATCCAACACTGGTTTTATTGAACCGGCTCCAGGTATTGTGCATAAGAATATCCTTCTTCTCCGTCTGCGGTTCTTACCAACCACCACTGATCGTTGCTGCGACTTACTAAAGTAATGATCTCATCTTTAGCTGCTTTCCCAACAATTGGTTGGTCAGTGCCGGGTCCTTTGCGGATGTTCAAATTGCTAGAATCTGTAACTACTTTTACGTGTGTTACAGCAGCATCCATCGCAACATTAACGTTGAGGATCAAATCGCCCGAAGTAAAGTTAGGGTCTACTTGTCCGTAAACATCCCACAATTGATCTTTCACCGCACCACTCGGAGCAGTGCCATCAATATACAACACGCCGTCTTGCTCTCTCACTTGTAAATTTGATACACCTGCTGCTGTTGCTGCATTGGTGATTGCCTGGTATTTATCTTGTAGTGCCATAATATAATTCCTCTGATTATTTTATTTAATAGTTAATTTATTCTCGATTTTTTTAGGCTTCAAAGAATTCAAGGCCATCATCAATTTTGGTAATTGATCTTTTTTGATTTCACCAGTAAGGGTTACAACACCATCCACTACTGCAGCAGTTACGCCAGCAAAATCTTTGGTAGCATCTTTAACCGCTTGTGTTAGAACATCTGAAGTTGCAAATTCAACAGGAGCTGGTGAAGGGGGTGGAGGAGGCGTAACGGTTGTGTTGTTGGTCACAGATTTTACTCCTTTCATCGCTTTTACAGAAGCTTCCAATGCAGCTTGAGCAGCAGGGTCAGCAACTTCACCACTCAATGTAGCTAC
Source organism: Chitinophagales bacterium (assembly GCA_038249665.1). Taxonomy (GTDB): domain Bacteria; phylum Bacteroidota; class Bacteroidia; order Chitinophagales; family Chitinophagaceae; genus Ferruginibacter. Next base: position 2,686 of record JBBSDF010000006.1, on the reverse strand, counting down.
TCCTTCATTTACCATCACCAATACGCCGGCTGTAGAAGGATTTTCTTTTAAGCTTTTTTCGATGGAAGCTTTTACGTCTGCATCTTTTGGTTTGCAGCTTGTAAAGCTGAGACCGGCAACCAATAAAAGTGCGGGAATAAGTCGTAGAATTTTCATTTTTTTTTGTTTAGTTGGTGAAAAAGTTGTGTAACAAATATAATATTCTCCTATTAAAATAATAGCATTTCTTTTGTTTATAAACTTGTGAGTCGGCCACCATCTACTGGCAAATTAATTCCATTAATGTAGGCCGCTGCCGGGGAAGCTAAAAAGGCCACCGCTGCCCCAAATTCTTCGGGTTGTCCAATTCTCCCAGCGGGTATTTCTTTCACTAAAGCAGCCAAAACTGCTTCCATCGTTTGTCCGGTGTCCGCCGCTTTTTTCTCAATTACGTAATCTGCACGAACCGTTTGCGTAAACCCGGGTAAAACATTGTTAACTGTAATGCCAAAACTGCCCAGTTCAAACGACAAGGTTTTGCTCCAGTTGGCTACGGCAGCGCGGATAGTGTTGCTCACACCCAAACCCTGCAACGGTTGTTTTACTGAGGTAGATATCACATTGATGATTCTCCCGTATCCCGCTTTTTTCATACCGGGTACCAATGCCTGCGCCAACATATGGTTGCAAATGAGGTGGCTGTTAAATGCCTGCAAAAATTCATCCGTTGTTGCATCCAATGCTGCACCTCCGGCAGGCCCACCGGTGTTATTCACTAAAATATGTGCTACCCGGTTGTCGGAAACAAAACTTTCTATCACTTTTTTTACTTGGGCTGGATCGGTAAAATCTGCTACGAGGTAACTATGCGTTTGTCCGGTACTGTTATCTAATTGACTGATGGTATTTTTCAGTTTTACCTCATTGCGGGCTATCAAAACCACATTGGCGCCCAGCAATGCCAATTCTACCGCACTGGCGTATCCTAATCCTTGTGTGCTACCACAAACAACAGCCGTTTTTCCTTTTAAATTTAAATTCATCTATATTAATTTATGTCATTTCAAATCGATGCCTTTCCAACAGCCGTTTAAATGGCAAGGTCAACATTCACCACAATCATACCTATTGAGATCATTCCTCTTTAAATGTAGTTTTAATTTTTAAAGTTTCCACCACATTAAAAATGATTGGGCACATCGCATAATGAATCATCGTACCAAACATTCTATCCTTAAAATTACTTCGATGAAGATGAGGAAACTCCCGGCATTCTGTAAACCGCTGTTCATAGACTCCACATCGGCTACCCTCTGAAAAATGACAAGGCATTTGGCTCATGATCCACTGCCCTTGCTGACTTACTTCAATATATTTTCCTTTGAAATCGTCCACAGAAATGGCTAAAAAATCAGCCGTTTCCTTTGCTTCTTGTTGGGTTACATTAATCATAAGTGTTTTGCAACAAGCTCCACATTGTGTACAATCAATTGCTGGCTCAATCTCTGAGTTGATAACGGCTACCCATTCATCGATGTCTCCTCCATCAGCATTTCTCACAAAGTCAATAAAAGCATCGTTTTCGAATGCATGTGTTTCTGCATAAGCAGCAATATATTCCCGGCTGGTGTGTAAAGTTTTTATAATAAGTAAAATAAGTGAGCAACAAATGTAGCCTATATCATAGTATCTGAATCAACCAGAAGGCAGATTATTTACTTATACACAACTGTTTAAAACACGCCACTTTTCTCTGTAGGCATTTAACTATATTTGCCACGATCGTAAAATACTAAAAATATTAGTAGATTGCGTTTTTTAAAAGCAACACTGATATACTATTTAATGGTAAGCAGGTTGATCGTTGATTTAAATATTATGGCAGAAAAAGAACTTTTTAATTACACAGAAGACAATATCCGAAGTCTCGATTGGCAAGAGCATATTCGCCTGCGCCCTGGTATGTACATTGGAAAACTGGGTGATGGCAGCAGTCCGGATGATGGTGTTTACGTACTCTTAAAGGAAGTGATTGACAATTGTATCGACGAGCATACCATGGGTTACGGTAAACACGTAGATGTAAAAATAGATGGCAAAACCCTCACAGTTAGAGATTATGGTCGTGGCATACCATTGGGCAAAGTGGTAGACGTAGTAAGTAAAATGAACACAGGCGCCAAATACGATAGTAAGGCTTTTCAGAAAAGTGTGGGACTAAACGGGGTTGGTACAAAAGCTGTAAACGCTTTGAGTAATTATTTTAAAGTAACCGCGTTCAGAGATGGGAAAGAAAAAACAGCGGAGTTTGAAAGGGGCATACTGAGCAAAGAACACAAAGAAACTACTACAAAAGAAGAGAATGGTACACTGGTTACTTTTATACCCGATGATACCATTTTTAAGAACTTTCATTTTGTGCAAGAATACCTTGATAACCAGTTTTGGAATTACTGCTACCTCAATGCTGGTTTGGTAATGAACCTCAATGGGAAAAGGTATGTGAGCAAAAATGGACTGCTCGACTTGTTGCAACGTAAAACCAATGAAGATGAATTGCGTTATTCCATCATCCATTTAAAGGAAGAAGATATTGAAGTTGCAATCACCCACAATAATCAATATGGAGAAGAATATTACAGCTTCGTAAACGGCCAGTTTACAACACAGGGCGGAACACATCTTGCCGGCTTCAGGGAAGGGTATA